>JAJPXY010000052.1:0-62059 GCA_021205205.1 Clostridiales bacterium | reverse complement strand
ATACTAACTACAACACCCCGCATATAGCGAAAAAACTCGTTGTCTTTAAAACACTGGCGCGGCGCTCCTTCCTGATCGGGGCCGCCGACCCGGCGCACGCCGGGTCGGCGGCGTTTTTTCGTTTACTCCGGCCCACAGTTAAGCAAAAAACAACGACAGTTAGTACAGCGTTTTTTCGCTGTTTCCGACATATTTTCGGGCGGACGCCCCGGGCGGCGGAGCCGCGGAACTCACTTGGACGGGCGGCCTGCCGCCTGTGGTATCCTATAAACAATACACTGGCGGTTTCTTTTATTCAGCTATAAAAGGAATCGCCATAAAATAGTTCTTGACATATGCCACAAATATGTGTATGATAAAACAGAACCAAACCCAGCGAGGTGAAAAAATGTCGCGGCCCACCAAATGCAGAACGATTTGTCATTTCCCGCAGACGCTGGAGTTCCGCCCGACGGAGGACGACGGGGCGCGGGAGCCGGTCCTCCTGACTGTAGACGAATACGAGGCCATCCGCCTGATCGATCGGGAGGGGCTGTCCCAGGAGCAGTGCAGCCTGCGGATGCAGGTAGCCCGCACCACCGCGCAGAAGATTTACGACTCCGCCCGCAAAAAGCTGGCGGACGTGCTGGTGGAGGGCCGCCCGCTGAAAATCCAGGGCGGGAAGTACCGGCTCTGCGACGGTGGGAACCGCTTCTGCAACAGGGACTGCTTTAAGCAGACACTCTACCGGACCTTTCAAAAACCGAAGGGGGACCAGATCGTGAGAATCGCAGTGACCTATGAGAACGGCCAGGTGTTCCAGCACTTTGGCCACACAGAGCAGTTCAAGCTCTACGACGTGAAGGACGGAGCCGTCGTCTCCACCCAGGTGGTCAGCACTGACGGCCAGGGCCACGGCGCGCTGGCGGAGGTTCTGAACGCGCTCCAGGCGGACGTCCTGATTTGCGGCGGCATTGGCGGCGGCGCACGGGCCGCCCTGGCCTCGGTGGGGGTACGGCTGTACGGCGGCGTGACCGGTGAGGCGGACGCCGCGGTGGCGGCGCTGCTGGCGGGGGACCTGGCGTATGACCCAGACGCGCAGTGCAGCCATCACGAGGGCCACCACCACGGGCACTGTACCGATTGACACCAATATCAGGAAAAATGGCCTTGCGTTCCTATCCTGATAGTAGAATAAACCAAAATTATAACAAGGAGGACTCAACTATGGAAAAATGGAGATGCACGATTTGTGGCTACATCTATGAGGGACCGCTGCCAGAGGGCTATCGCTGCCCGCTGTGCAAGGCGCCCGCCAGTAAGTTCGAGAAGATGGAGGACGCCGCCCCTGCCGCTCCGGCGGAGAAGGCCGAGACCCAGGTGGAGAAGTGGAAGTGTACGATCTGCGGCTACATCTACGAGGGCCAGCTGCCGGCGGACTACCGCTGCCCGCTGTGCAAGGCGCCCGCCAGCAAGTTCGAGAAGATTCAGGACGCTGCTCCCGCTGCCCCCGCGAAGAACCCCTATGCCGGGACCAAGACCGAGAAGAACCTCTGGGAGGCGTTCTCCGGAGAATCCCAGGCCCGGAACAAGTATACCTTCTTCGCCAGCGTGGCGAAAAAGGCCGGGTATGAGCAGATCGCCGACCTGTTCCTGAAAACCGCCGCCAACGAGAAGGAGCACGCCGAGCTGTGGTTCAAGGCGCTGGGCGAGGTGGGCGACACCGCCGAGAACCTGCTCCATGCCGCCGAGGGCGAAAACTACGAGTGGACCGATATGTACGACCGGATGGCGAAAGAGGCGGACGAGGAGGGCTTCCACGACCTGGCCGAGCAGTTCCGGGGCGTCGCTGCCATCGAGAAGTCCCACGAGGAGCGTTACCGCAAGCTGCTCCACAATGTGGAGGCCAAGGAAGTGTTCGAGAAGAGCGGCGTGACCCTGTGGGAGTGCCGCAACTGCGGCCACATGGTGTTGGCCACCACGGCCCCCGAGGTCTGCCCGGTGTGTAAGCACCCCCAGTCGTTCTTCGAAGTGCGGGCCGAAAATTATTGAGGAGGAACCGCCCATGGAACTGAAATTCTACCGTTGTGAACACTGCGGCAACATCGTCGTCAAGGTGAAGGACACTGGTGTCCCCGTCATGTGCTGCGGCCAGAAGATGACCGAGCTGGTCCCCGGCACCACCGATGCCGCCGCGGAGAAGCACGTCCCGGTCTGCACAGCGGAGGGGAGCCTGGTCACGGTGAACGTCGGCTCCATCGACCACCCCATGCTCCCGGAGCACTACATCGAGTGGATCGCCCTCAAGACGAAGCAGGGCGTACAGCTCAAGTACTTACAGCCGGGCGAAAAGCCCGCCGCCAGCTTTGCCCTCAGCCAGGGAGACACGGTGGAGGCGGTCTATGCCTACTGCAACCTCCACGGCCTGTGGAAGGCGTAAAAACGCAAAAAACAGGGGGCCGTCTCGTGCCCCCTGTCACACAGACTTTGTAAACCAAAAACAAAGCGGGCCTGCTGTTGCCAAGGGCGGCGGCAGGCCCGCTTTCTGCCGCCCCGGGTGGAAATCACTTGGACGGCGGCCCAGGCCGCCTGTGGTATCCTAATATACAGTAGCTGAGAAAACACTGGACGAAAGAAACGCGCGACAGCTGCCGGGTGTGCCACCACCCGGTAGCCTGCGCAGGTGAGACAGCCACCTTACACAGCGGTCAAACCGCATCGCACTTATCATTGTTATAGGCGGATTTTACCCATTTGACAAGGGGGAAATTGTGCCGGAGCTGAAAAAGGGCAGCAGCCGTGCGCCGCGTGAGGAAGACACCTCTGCGCGGCGCTTTTTTGCGGCCCACGGCGGGGCCGCCGCAGCGGCGGAAAACAACGACCGACCACCCAGCATAGACCGCCCCTGAGGCTTTTAGCCGCAGGGGGGTTTCATGCCCTCTGGGGCAATCATAGGGGGAATCGAACAATTTAGGGGATTTGTGGCAGGCGTGCTTTGGTGAGTTTGCTGATTTTTGGCTGTGTTTGGATATTTGTTGGGACTTTGCTGTTTCTGCTTGACGAAACGGCCTGGAAACGTTTAAAATAATACAAAGCGGAATGAAAGCTTTATCGCGCATACGGACATTTAGCTTTGTAAATCGAACGTTAGGAGGCACAAAAATGGGTGGCAAATTGGAGACTTTTCAGAAGAAGAAAGACTTCCTGATCTGCGTGGATTCCGACGGCTGCGCTATGGACACCATGGACATCAAGCACATCCGCTGCTTTGGCCCGTGTATGGTGGAGGAATGGGGTCTGCAACAGTGGTGGGAGCCGATTCTGAAGCGCTGGAACGACATCAACCTGTACACCATGACCCGGGGCATCAACCGGTTCAAGGGGCTGGCACTGATGCTCCGGGAGGTCAACGACCAGTACACCAAAATCGACGACCTGGAGGCGCTGGAGGACTGGGCGGCCAACAGCGACGAGCTGTCCAACAGCGCCATTGCCAAAGCCATCGAGGAGACCGGCAGCCCTTGCCTGAAAAAGGCTCTGTCTTGGTCGAAGAGTGTCAACGAAGCCATCAACGCCCTGCCCTTCGAGGTGAAAAAGCCCTATGAGGGCGTCCGGGAGGGCCTGGCCTATGCCAACCAAAAGGCGGACGTGGTCATCGTCTCCTCCGCCAACCTGGGGGCGGTGATGGAGGAGTGGGAGCTGTACAAGCTGCTGGACCATGTGGACCTGGTGCTGGCCCAGGACACCGGCAGCAAGGCGTTCTGCATCCAGGAGCTGCTGAAAAAGGGCTACGACCCGGCCAACGTGCTGATGACCGGCGATGCCCCCGGCGATTACGACGCGGCGAAGAAGAACGGCGTCTACTATTACCCCATCCTGGTCAAACACGAGAAGGAGTCCTGGGTGGAGTTCCGGGAGACAGCGGTGGACAAGCTGGTCGGCGGCGAATACGGCGGCGCGTACCAGGAGGAGAAGGTGGCGGCCTTCCTCCAGAACCTCTCGTAAGTCTCGTAAGCAAAGTGTTTTCAACCATAACCATACGCAATGCAGGCGACGGCCTGCGGAAAGGAGCAAATTATGGTCGATTTGAAAGCCAACCCCTATTACCTCTCTGACGAAGACATCAAATGGGCAGAGGACACCATCGCCTCCATGACCGACGAGGAGAAGGTGGGCCAGCTGTTCTTCCAGCTGACCGAATCCCAGGACGAAGCCTACCTGAAAAACCTGATGGAGAAATACCATGTAGGTGGCTGCCGGTACAATGGTATGCCGGGGAAAAAGGTTCAGGCTCAGAACCGCACGCTGCAAACCTACGCCAAGGTGCCCATTTTCATCGCCTGCAACACCGAGGGCGGCGGCGACGGCGCCTGCGCGGACGGTACCGCCATCGGCTCCGGCGTCAAGATTGGCGCCACGGGCAAGGAGGAATACGCCTATGCCCTGGGCAAGATGGCCAACGAGGAGGCGGCGTCCATCGGCTGCAACATGGCCTTTGCTCCCGTCTGCGATATTGCCTATAACTGGGAGAATACCGAAATCATCTGCCGCGCCTTCGGCAATGACCCGGAGCGGGTGGCCAAGATGAGCGCCGCTTACGTCCAGGGTGCGCACACCATTCCCGGCTTCGCCTGTGCGGCCAAGCACTTCCCAGGCAACGGCCAGGACTTCCGGGACGCGCATCTGTCCAACAACGTCAATTATTTCACCCCTGAAAAGTGGGATGAGACCTATGGCTTGGTCTACAAGACCCTCATCGACAACGGGCTGGACGCCATCATGGCGGGCCATATCATGCTGCCGGAGTACGCAAGAGCCATCAATCCCGACTTGAAGGACGAGGACATGATGCCCGCCACCCTCAGCCCGGAGATCATGAAGGGCCTGCTGCGGGACAAGCTGGGCTTCAACGGCATGGTGGTCACCGACGCCTCCCACATGGTGGGCATGACCGACCGCATGACCCGTCGGGAAATGCTGCCCCGGTGTATCAACGCGGGCTGCGATATGTTCCTGTTCTTCAACGACCCGGACGAGGACTTCGCCACCATGCTGGCCGCCTATCAGGACGGCACCATCAGCGAGGAGCGGATCACCGAAGCCCTGACCCGCATCCTGGGCCTGAAAGCCCACCTGGGGATGCACAAAAAGTCCGCGGAGGAGCTGGTCCCCTCTCAGGAGGTCGTGGCGGCCACCCTGGGCAAGGCCGAGTACAAGGAAATGCACAAGGCCATCAGCCAGGACAGCATTACCCTGGTCAAGTACAAGGACAAGGACGTTCTGCCCATCACGCCGGAGCGCTACAAGCGCATTATGATCGTCCACATCAAGGAAACGGAGAGCGGCATGAGCACCCTGATGAAGCTGCTGGGCGCACCTGCCAAGAAGAGCGCCGCCGAGGTGCTGCGGGATAAGCTCATCGAAAAGGGCTTCGACGCCTTTATCTATGAAAGCCCCATCGACAAGGTGAAGAAGCAGATTGAAGCGGGGGAGCAGCCCAGCCTGAACGTCTACTTCGCCGGTAAGAACGCCATTGATGACTTTGTCAGCGGCCAGGACCTCATCATCACTCTCTGCGACGTCTCCAGCGGACGGCCTGTGTTTGGCTTCTCCAAAGGCGGCGGCGAGATCCCCTGGTATGTGTTCGAGCTGCCGGTGGTGGCCATCGGCTGCGGCCAGCCCACCATGCTGGCGGACATCCCCCAGGTGCGCACCTATATCAACACCTACGACTCCACAAACGACACCTTCGACGCCCTCATCGACGACCTGATGACCGGGCCGGAGGCGTTCAAGGGCACCGACCCCATCGACAGCTACTGCGGCCTGTTTGACACCCGGCTGTAAGGGTACGGCAGACCCACAGCACAGATAATCACATTCCGAGGCGTCCGCCCTTGGGCGGACGCCTGGACAAGAAAGTTCCCAACGCAGCTGGTTTCTGCGTTGGGAACCTGTTTTTTTGAATGAATTATTTTAGCTGGCCCTGCGCCGGGCCGGGAAGGGGAGGTCACAGGGAGCGGAACGCCTGCACGGCCGCCGCCCGGTCCGCCGCGCCAAAGACCGCGCTGCCCGCCACCAGCACGTTGGCCCCGGCCTCCACGCACTGAGGAGCAGTGGTGCTGGCTTTCACGCCGCCGTCCACCGAGAGCATGGGATTCAGATTTCGGCGTCCGCACTCGGCCCGGAGCGCCCGGAGCTTGTCCAGTGCGCTGGTCTGGAACGCCTGCCCTCCGTGACCGGGGGTCACGCCCATCACCAACACCAGAGACAGGCCGCCCAGGTAGGGGAACACCGTCTCGACGGGGGTGTTGGGGTTGATGGCCAGCCCCGCGCCGCAGCCGCAGGCGCGAATGGCGGCGATGGTGGAGCGGATGTTGTCGCTGGACTCGATGTGGAAGGTGATGCAGTCCGCGCCCGCGTCTGCGAAATCCCGGACATAGGTAAGAGGGTGAGTGATTATCAGATGCACGTCAAAATAGGCGTCGGGGAGGGCTTTCCGCAGACTCTCCAGCACCGGCAGACCGAAGCTCAGGTTGTCTACGAAGTGGCCGTCCATCACGTCGAAGTGGATCATGTCTGCCCCGGCGTCCAGGACTTCCTTGCAGTCCGCGCCCAGCCGGGCGAAGTCGGCGGAGAGGATGGAAGGGCTAACTTTAGTCATAGAGAAGGCTCCTTTGTGATGAAATGGTTGTCCTATCCTGCAAAAACGCCACGGGAAAGAATAGGCTGTTTGAGGTGGGGTAAAGGTAAGGGGCAAACCGTGGCGCTTTTGCGGAACAGGACAGGGTCCGGGAAGAGTGTTGTATCTGATGGTGGGAATCGTTCTTATCTCTCCCAAAAAACGCCACGACGAAAGGTAGGAGTGTAGGAGGTAAAGAGGAGCAGCCGTGGCGCTTTTTTCAAACGATAAGTCGGTTGACTTCGGGGGCTGTACCCAGCTGGGCCGGGTACAGCCCCTTTATCAAGTAGAGGGGACGAAAAGCGAAAAGATGGGAGATGAGCGGAAATCAGTCCATGTGGGAGCCGCCGTTGATGTCGATCTCCTCGCCGGTGATGTAGGAGGCTTCCTTGGAGGCCAGGAACACGATGGCGTTGGCGACTTCCTGGGTCTCGCCGGGACGGCCCATGGGGATACCGGCGATGACGGCGTCAGCCTGCTCCTTGGGCATACTCTTCCAGATCTCGGTGTTGATCAGGCCGGGGCAGACGCAGTTGGTGGTGATGCCGTACTCGGAGACCTCGCGGGCCAGGTTCTTGGAGAAGCCCAGCACAGCAGCCTTGGAGGCGGAGTAGTGCGCGCCGCCGAACACGCCGCCGCCCCGCTTGCCGGAGACGGAGGACAGGTGGACGATACGGCCATACTTCTGCTTCTTCATGACCTCGCAGACGGCCTTGGTGATGAGGAACAGGCCAAACATATTGACGTTGAAGATGCGCTTCATATCGTCCAGGGTCATGTCGGCCACAGTGACCTTCTGGGAGACGCCGGCGTTGTTGACCAGCACGTCGATGCGGCCATACTTCTCCACCACGGTGTTGACCAGCTCGTTGACGCTGTCCTCATCGCAGATGTTGGCGGCGTAGCCCGCGGCCTCGATGCCCATGGCCTTCATCTCGGCCACGTTGGCGTCCAGACCGGCCTGGTTGATGTCGCAGATGACGACGGTAGCGCCCTGCTTGCCGAAGGTCTGCGCGATGGTGCGGCCAATGCCCTTGGGGGAACCGGCGCCGGTGACGAGAACGACCTGACCATTGAACTCTAACATAAGAAATACTTCCTTTCTGAATGATAAATGATGATTTTTTGGGGCCCCTCCGGCAGATCCGGGGTTCGTTTGCCGGAGGGGCGCTTAGGAAACAGTTGAATGAGGTAAGATAGCGGTCATTTGCTGTATGACATAAGAGTTTTAAAAAAATTTAGGGAAGCTTAGGCGTTCAATTCCTTTGCCAGCTCCACGATGTGCTCCACGGTGACGCCGTTGATGGCCAGCAGGCGCTCATAGGGGGCGGACTGACCGAACTGGTCCTGGATGCCCACCCGGCGGAGGATGCCCTTGCCGCTCTCAGCGACCACCTCGGCCACGGCGCTGCCCAGGCCGTTGAGGATGTTGTGGTCCTCCACGGTGATGATTTTGCCGATGTCGTTGACGCAGGCGGTCACGACCTCCACGTCCAAGGGCTTGATGGTGTGCATATCCAGCACGCGGGCGGAGATGCCCTCGGCGGCCAGCACCTTGGCGGCCTCGATGGCCAGGCGGACGGTGTCGCCGTTGGCGATGATAGCCACGTCCTTGCCGTCCTGGATCTGGTGGGCCTTGCCGATGGTGAACTCGGCGCTCTCGTCATAGATGACGGGGATGGCGTCACGGGTGAAGCGCAGGTAGACGGGGCCATTGAACTCCGCGGCTGCGCGGACCAGCTTGCGGGCGGACCAGTAGTCGGCGGGCATGACCACGGTCATGTTGGGGATGGTGCGGAGGATGCCCATATCCTCGATGGCCTGGTGGGACGCGCCGTCGTTGGCGGGGGTCACGCCGCCGTGGGAGCAGGCGATCTTCACGTTCAGCTTGGGATAGCAGATCTCCTGGCGGATCATCTCGCACATCCGCATGGAGCCGAAGGCCGCGTAGGTGACCACGAAGGGGATCTTGCCGCAGGAGGCCAGACCGGCCGCCACGCCAGCGCCGTTCTGCTCGGCGATGCCCACGTTCAGGTGCTGCTTGGGCAGCTGCTGCCGGAACGCGCCGGTCTTGCAGCTCTTGCCGATGTCAACGTCCACTACCAGAATATCGGGGTTTTCCTTGCCCAGGGCGACGATCTCGTCGCCAAAGCCGTCACGGGTCGGCAGCTTGACAGTTTCACTCATTTCTGTTCTCCTCCTTTAGCGGGACACATACTGGGTGTCCAGTTCGGCGATGGCCTGTTTGTACTGGGCCTCATTGGGGGCGGTGCCGTGCCAGGCGCACGCGTTCTCCATGTAGGAGACGCCACTGCCCTTGACGGTGTGGCCGAAGATGCACTTGGGCTTGCCGTTCTTCGTGGCAAGGATCAAGTCCAGCGCCTCCACCATCTGGCCCATGTCGTTGCCGTTGATCTCATACACGTCGAAGCCGAAGGCACGGAACTTGGCACCCAGGTCCACCGGGGGCATGACCTCGTCGCAGGTGCCGTCCAGCTGGAGGTTGTTGTAGTCCACAAAGACCACCAGGTTGTCCAACTGATACTTATAAGCGGTCTGGCAGGCTTCCCAGATCTCGCCCTCGTTGCACTCGCCGTCGCCTACGGCGGAGAACACCCGGTAGGTCTGCCCGTTCAGCTTGGCGGCGATGGCCATACCCACGGCGCAGGCCAGGCCCTGGCCCAGGGAGCCGGTGGGGATGTCGATGCCGGGGCACTTCATGTTGGGGTGGCCCTGGAGGATGGAGCCTTCCTTGCGGAGGGTGTCCAGCTCCTTCATGGGGAAGTAGCCCTTCATGGCCAGGGCGGCGTACTGAGCGGGGCAGACATGACCCTTGGAGAGAACGAAGCGGTCACGGTCCGGCCAGTAGGGGTTCTGGGGGTCCACGTTCATCTCGCGGAAGTAGCAGGCGGTCACGAACTCGGCCACCGACAGGGAGCCGCCGGGATGACCCGACTGGGCCTTGTAAATCATGGAGATGACGTTCTTTTTCAGGTCTACACAGGTGTTTTGCAGCTGTGCAATGCTCATGTCTTTCATAAGTAGCACCTTCCTTTTGAATTTAGGAGACAAAGATGGTAGAAATGCCGGGGACATAGGTGATCAGCAGCAGCACCGCGATGGAGGCGATGAGCAGCGGAACAACAGCCTTGCTGATTTGCTTCAGGTTGACGTTTGCCACGCCGCAGGCCACATAGAGGTTGACGCCCACGGGAGGGGTGTACAGGCCGATGGCCAGGTTGACGATCATGACCACGCCCAGGTGAACCAGGTTGATGCCCAGGGCCTCCGCCACGGGGACGAACAGGGGAACGAAAATGTACAGCGCGGAGGTGGAGTCCAGGAAGCAGCCCGCGATGAGCAGGATGATGTTGACGATGATGAAGAACACGATGGTGGAGCCGCCGGTGATGGATTCCAGCGCGCCGCTGATGGCCACGTCCAGGCGGGCGCGGGTCAGCACGTAGGCGAAAAGACCGGCGCAGGCAGTGATGAACATGACGGTGGCGGTGGTGCTGGCGGAGTCGATGATGATGGCCCACAGTTCTTTAAAATGGATGGTGCGGTAGATGAACACGCCGACCACCAGGCCATAGACCACGGCGACCGCAGCGGCTTCGGTGGGAGTAAAGATGCCGCCGTAGATGCCGCCCAGGATGATGACGGGCATCAGCAGGCCCCAGAAGGCGTCCTTAAATGCCTGCCAACGCTCTTTGCCGGAGGCTTTCGGCAGGGAGACCAGGTCGTATTTCCGCCCCACGAACAGCGCCGCGATGATGAGCGCCGCGCCCATGATCAGGCCAGGAAGAACACCTGCCTTGAACAGGGAGCCGATGGAGACATCGGCAATGGAGCCGTAAACCACGAAGGTGATGGAGGGCGGGATGATAACGCCGATGGCGCCTGCGCTGCCCATCAGAGCGGCGGAAAAGGCGGGGCTGTAGCCGGAGCGAATCATGCCGGGGATGAGGATCAGGCCCAGGGCGGCCACGGTAGCGGGGCCGGAGCCGGAGATGGCGGCGAAGAAGCAGGCCACGATGACGCACACGATGGCCAGGCCGCCTTTCAGGTGGCCCACGCAGGTCTCAGCCAGGTGGATGAGCTTGGCGGAAATCTGTGCCTTTTCCATGATGTTGCCGGCCAGGATGAAGAAGGGGATGGCCAGCAGCACGAACTTGCTGGTGGAGGCGGAGAACAGCTGAGGAAGGCTGCTCATAATGGTGTTGAGGGGATGTCCGATCCCCTGAACCAGCATGGCCGCTACGCTGGATACGCCCAGGCAGACGGCGATGGGTGTGCCGATCAGCAGCAGCACCGCAAAGGTGATAAACAGAACAGCAGCGATCATGTGTCAGAGCCCTCCTTCTTGAAGTTTTTGTCTGCGGCGCCCAGGAACTCGTCCTGGACAGCTTTCTTTTCCGCTTCCAGGGCGGAAGCGTCCAGCGGCTTTTTGATTTCTTCAACTAGGGCCTGGGCGAAGCGGATGGTGACGAACACCGCGCCGAAGGGCACGAAGGTGGCGTAGATCCACTCAGGAGTCTGCATGGCGGAGGTGACCATGCCCAGACGGTGCTGGTTCATGACCATCAGCACGCCGTAGTACACCAGGGCGGCGGAGAACACAGTGGCGATGGCGTAGCTGATGATCATCAGGACTTTGCGGGCCTTGGGCGGTACGGAGTCGGTGACGATGGTCAGGCCCAGGTGCGCCCGGCGCTTGGCGGCGATGGCGGTTCCCATCAGGCTCAGCAGGACGAACAGGTAAGTGGTGATCTCCTCCGAGAAGGAGAGGGAGGCGTGCAGCAGGAACCGGGAGACAACGCCCGCAAAGACCAAGGCGGTCATGACGACGGTGCAGATGACGCAGATGATCTCTTCGATCCAGTCAAAAACTTTCATATTCTTCCCTCCCTTATTTCGTGATGTTGAAGGCGGCGCAGGCGTCTTCCCCGAAGTAGTCGATCATGCTGTCCTTCCAGTCGGCAATGGCGTCCTCAAAGACGGCTTTCTCTTCCTCGGTCAGGTAGGTGATGGTCATGCCCTTTTCTTCGAACATTTCCAGGGTCTCAGATTCCTCGGCCTCCAGGGTGTCGCGGCCCCAGTTGCAGGCTTCGGTGGCGCACTCCTGGAGCAGCTCACGGGTGTTCTCGTTCAGGCTCTCCCAGGTGGAAGTGTTGGCCACAAACAGGTCGCTTTCGTAGGAGTAGTTCCACATGGTCAGGTAATCCTGCACCTCGTACATCTTGGAGGAGGAGGTGATGCTGACGCCGTTCTCCTGACCGTCGATGGTGCCCTGCTGGATGGCGGTGAACACCTCGCTCCAGTTCATGGAGGTGGGGTCAGCGCACAGGGCGGTGAAGAAGCCCATGTACACCACGCTGCCGGGAACGCGGATCTTCAGGTTCTTCAGGTCATCCGGGGAGTGGATCTCCCGCTTGGAGTTGGTGATCTGGCGGAAGCCGTTGTGGAAGGACCCCAGATAGGTCATGCCCTTGGCGGACAGCCGCTCGGCGTAGTATTCGCAGCCGGTGCTGTCGATGATCTCCCGGGCTTCGGCGTAGTCGTCAAAGCTCCAGGGGATGGTGGCCACGGGGAGCATCTCGTCGATGACGGCCAGCGTACAGGTGGCGTAGGCCGCCAGGTCGGTACTGCCGGAGGCGATCATCTCGATGCCGCGGGAGGCGCTGCCGCCGGCCAGCTCGTCGTTGGGGAACACGGCGATGGTGACGGAGCCACCGGAGCGCTCCTCGACCAGGTCGGCGAAGTACTCCGCCACGCGGGCGTCGATCTGGGTGTTGGTGCCGTTGACAGCCATGGACAGCTCGATGGTCTGGTACTCACTGTCGGTGCTGGTGTCGGCGCTGGAAGAGCCGCACCCCGTCAGGAGAAAGACCATTGTCAGCGCCATGACCAGGGCCAACAGTTGTTTTGCTTTTTTCATAGACATCTCCTTTACTTGATTGATGGGTGGATTGCGTATAGTGAAAGGCATTTCCAAGGAATCGTGGTAGCTGATTCATCTTCTTTCTCTCTTGATGCCTTACGTCCTTTGTCTGACATATGTATGTAATACCACAAGCAAAGGCGAATGTCAATCCCTCTTTCTTCTTTTCTACCTTTTGCATAAAGTTCTTTCCTATTTTTTATGGAAAATGCCCTCAGCCCAGGCGCGAAAAAAAGCGCGGCCCGAAGGCCGCGCAGAAAGGGGTACAAACGTTTTAATCTGTTTTTTCCTCCTCCCGGTCCAAAACGTCCAGGAAGTAGGTGTTGCGGATGCGTTCTTCGATATGCTGGAGGTCTTTCGCCGCCAGCATATCATAAATTTTTTGGTGGGCCTGGAGCAGCTCCTCGCCCCGCCCGGTGTCGATCATTGTTTTCACGGTATCCCAGCGGACGGAATAGGTGAGCATCCGCACGACGGAGTCGATTTTGCTGACCAGCGTGTTCCGGCACAGGTCGGAAACCGCGTCGTGGAAGGCGTTGTCCGCCTCGAACGCGGCCTGAGCCACGTCGTCTGTCCCGGCCACGGCGGCCTCAAAGTCCTCCAGGCGGTTTTTCACCAGGTCCAGGCCCTCCTGGTTCTCCTTTTTGACGGCCAGCTGCAAAATGCCCACCTCGATCAGCTCCCGCAGCTCCATCAGGCTGTCGAAGTCGTCGCCCCGGTTCAGGATGATGCCGTAGACCATGGGGTCGATCATGCTCTCCTGGAATCCGGTGGAGACGAAGGTGCCTTCGGAGCGTCGGCTCTCCAGCACGCCCATATAGGTGAGAATTTTGGTGGCCTCCCGGACTGAGGTGCGCGCCACGCCAAAGTTGGCTGCCAGCTCCGGCTCGGTGGGGAGCTTGTCGCCGGGCTTTAGTTCCCCGGAGATCATGCCGTCGGTCAGGCAGTTGATGACGCGCTGGACGACAGATTCACTCTTTAAATTTTTTAGGTAAGCAGGTCGGTCTGCCATAACTCTCTCCTCCATTCTCCAGCTCAGAATTTCATACGTATGATGTTCTTATGTAAGACAAAATGATTATAGCATTTGCCGCCGTTTCTGTCAAGTAAAACCATTCTAAAGGGCCGCATTGGGAACTTCATGGGCGGGAACGTACCCATCGGCGCCATTCACGCCGGGGTCGGCCGCGGCAGGCCGTGAGGACGGGGACGGGTGCGAGAGCGATTCGGGAGCCATTCCCGCCAAGACCGACCGCGGCAGGGGAGGGGCAAAAACGGCGTCAGGCCGGGGTTTGCCGGTTTCTTTTCTCAAAAGGGGTTGCAACCCGTTTTTTTCCGTGATATAATAAGCGAACAATAGGTTTATATGCGGTTTTTCGCTCCCCGTGGGAGCAGAACAGGAAAACCACAGCAACATACTCATATGAAGGGATGAATCACTCATGTCCGGACATTCCAAGTGGCATAACATTCAAAAGACCAAAGGCGCAGCCGATGCCAAGCGCTCCCAGGCGTTCACCAAAATCGCCCGGGAAATGATTGTCGCCGTCAAGACCGGCGGCAGCGGCGACCCCAAGAATAACTCCAAGCTGGCCACGGTCATCGCCAAGGCCAAGGCCGTGAATATGCCCAAGGACAGCATCAAGCGCACCATCGACAAGGCCCTGGCCTCCGGCAGCGGCGACAACTACGAGACCTTGCAGTTCGAGGGCTATGGCCCCTCCGGCGTGGCGGTCATCGTGGAGGCCCTGACCGACAACCGCAACCGCACCGCCCCCAACATCCGCCACCTGTTCGACAAATACAACGGCAACCTGGGCGCTACCGGCTGTGTGTCCTGGAACTTTGAGCGCAAGGGCCAGATCGTCATCAACAACGAGGACGAGGAGCTGGACGAGGACACCGTCATGATGGACGCCCTGGAGGCCGGTGCAGACGACCTGAAGAACGAGGGCGACGTGTTCGTGGTTTACTGTGCCCCTGAGGACTTGGTGGCCGTCTCCGAGGCCCTGGAGGCCGCCGGTTACACCTTCGAGTCCGCCGAGGAGGCCATGATCCCCAACGACCTGGTCAAGCTGGAAAAAGAGGGCGACATCAAGAACATGGAGCGGATGCTGGAGCTGCTGGAGGAGGACGACGACGTCCAGAACGTCTGGCATAACTGGGATCAGGACTGATTCCATAATAAACATAACAGTAGAAAAGAAAATCGTTGCAGAATTGTCAAAACTGCAACGATTTTCTTCTCTTCAAAGCAAGGTCAGGCCCCTATGCGTGCCTGACCTCCGCTTTTCAGCTATATTGGCATTATCTGTCGCGGTCAATCATACATCTTCTTTGCTAAAACTGCGGTAACTACAGGGTGGAATAATCTCCGCATCATATCTCCATACCATCGGCAGGATGTTGCATGGAAACGGAATGATGGCTTTTTTCCATTCTCCGTCCACGGAACAATGGCACGTAATTCTATTCATCAATTTATTGGCCTAAAACAGTAAGCTTGTTTATCATAACTCCTTTAACACATCTTTTAACGGTTGGAATTGATTATCGACAAGATGATAATCATATATGTAGGTCCTATCAATATCCATTTCCTTCAACACAGAATCAAAATCTTCCGGCTTGTCAACAAATCGAATATATGGCAGTTCTTTGACCCACTCATATACCATTCGCACTTTCCCGTTTGAATTATTGAACGCGATACACGGCGTTCCGACCAACGTAGAAAAAATCATTCCATGCAATCTGTCTGTGACAACCAAACGAGAGGCGGCAAACTGCTTCAGCTTCTTTGTTACTTCTTCATCTCTTTCTTGGGGTGGAATAACACGCCCACCCTTGGTAGCCATGTCCGTAAATTCAACCGACTCCCCTTTGAATCTCGTTTTCACACACTCCATAATAAGGCGAACATCAGATTCCGGAAGAGCTTTTTCAAGATCTGAGCGCATACAGAACAATATACCTGAACGAGCGGCAGAACCGGTAACATCGGTTTTTAGTTCTGTCACAATATCGGGCACCATATAACAGTTGACCTTCGGCATATACTCCTGCATAAAGAGGTAGCTCTTTGCTTCCCGAACAAATATAGTTAAGTTCGGATGCGCTTCATAGATTTTCTTGCTTTCCTCAAAGAATTTCCTTCCATCTTTACTGCCCAAATCAAAAGTCACAGTTTGCGGAAAAACAATGATGCGATTTCTTGAAAACTTCTTCAAAATATCACGAACTCTATATTCCTCCTTTGGCCATAGACACCCAAGGAATCCACCCCCAGGAACCAGAATGATTCGGCTCTTGGGGGTATACTTCGCCAACCACTTGCTATATTTGTCATATTCGGCTGCAGTGATCTCCGCAACGCGCTTTATTCCGTTGCTTTGTACAAATTGTTTTTCAGCCAAGACGATCCCATGATCTCCAAGATTGCTGTGAGTGGGAGTATCGACCAAAATTGCTTTACTGAAAAAACTCTTTTCCCAATTTCTTGATAAACTGCAAAAAAGCCTTCTATTCTTTTTTTCATCGGTTTCTTTTTATTGCCTGTCTTAGAACGCATACAAACTCCTCCAATAAAACTTAGAAAATATTGATTTTATTGCAAATTCAATTTGCTTTTTATGTCAATTCGTTCATGCTATTAAAAATATGTTCTCACGAGGACTCGCTCAAAAAAGGGAGCGTTGCAAAACTGCAACGCTCCCTCATTTTTTTAGAGTTTGTTTTGCAACTGTCCTTTTGCATAAAACTATGCAAAGGGAATGGTTTATTGCTTTATTGCCGCAGCGGGCTGTCTCTTACTTGTACAGCTCCTGGAGGCGGGTCAGATGCTCGTAACGAGCCATAGCGGTGTCCTCAGACTTCTTAAACAGCTTCTCGGCACGATCCGGGAAGGAGCGGGTCAGAGCGGAGAACCGGGCCTCGCCCATCATGAAGTCCTTGTAGCCGGGCTTGGGCTCCTTGGAGTCCAGGATGAAGGGGTTCTTGCCCTCGGCCTTCAGCATGGGGTTGAAGCGGAACAGGTTCCAATAACCGCAGGTGACGGCCTTCTTCATCTCGTTCTGGCAGTTGGTCATGCCGCCCTTGATGGAGTGCAGCTCGCAGGGGCTGTAGCCGATGATGAGGGAGGGACCATGATAGGCCTCGGCCTCGACCATGGCCTTGATGCACTGAGCGGGGTTGGCGCCCATGGCGACCTGGGCCACATAGACGTAGCCATACTGCATCTGGATCTCAGCCAGGCTCTTCTTGGCCACTTCCTTACCGGCGGCAGCGAACTGAGCCACAGCGCCGATGTTGGTGGACTTGGAAGCCTGTCCGCCGGTGTTGGAGTAGATCTCGGTATCGAACACGAAGATGTTGACATCCTCGCCGGAGGCCAGCACGTGGTCCAGTCCGCCGTAACCGATGTCGTAGGCCCAGCCGTCGCCGCCGAAGATCCAGCAGGACTTCTTGTTCAGGTAATCCTTCTGAGCCAGGATGTCGTCAGCACCGGCGGCTTCCAGAGCGGCAATCAGCGCCTTGGTAGCGGGCTGGTTGGCGGCGGAGTCGTCATAGGTCTTGATCCACTTGTCAGCGGCGGCCTTCACGTCGGCGTTCTGCTCAGCCATGACTTCCACCTTGCGGCGCAGGGACTCACGGACGGTCTTCTGGCCGAAGTACATACCCAAGCCGTGCTCGGCGTTGTCCTCGAACAGGGAGTTGGCCCAAGCGGGACCCTTGCCTTCCTTGTTGACGGTGTAGGGAGAGGTAGCAGCGGTGCCGCCCCAGATGGAGGAGCAGCCGGTGGCGTTGGAGATGAACATCCGGTCGCCAAACAGCTGGGTGATGATGCGGGCATAGGTGGACTCGGCGCAGCCGGCGCAGGAGCCGGAGAACTCAAGCAGCGGGGTCTTGAACTGGGAACCCTTGACGGTGTTGTCCACCAGCTCGTCCTTGACGGAGACGTTGGCCACGCAGTAGTCGAACACGGGCTGCTGATCCAGTTGAGTGCCCTGGGGAACCATCTTCAGGCTCTTGGTGGGGCAGACGCCGACGCAGACGCCGCAGCCCATGCAGTCCAGCGGGGAGACGGACAGAGCGAACTTGTACTTGCCCTTGCCAGCGCCGACCTTGAAGTCGGTCATCTTGGTCTGGGCAGGAGCGGCGGCCTGCTCATCGGCATCCAGCGCATAGGCGCGCAGGGTGGCGTGCGGGCAGACGAAAGCGCACTGGTTACAGGCGACGCACTTGTCGGGGGTCCACTCGACCACGTTGACCGCCACGCCGCGCTTCTCGTAAGCGGAAGCGCCGGAGGGGAAGGTGCCGTCGGCCATCGGCTCGAAGGCGGAGACCGGCAGGCTGTAGCCGTTCATCTGGTTGATGGGCTCCATAACGTTCTTGACCAGCTTGACGGTGTCGGGACGGCCGGTCAGCTCGGCAGGCTCGGCGTCGGGAGCGGGGTTGGCCCAGGACTCGGGGATCTCGCACTTGACAAAGGCGGTAGCACCGGCGTCGATGGCGTCCCAGTTCTTCTGGACAACGTCGCGGCCCTTCTTCAGGTAGGAGTGCTCGGCGGCGTCCTTCATGTACTTGATGGCGTCCTCGGCGGGCAGCACGTTGGCCAGGGCGAAGAAGGCGGACTGCAACACGGTGTTGGTGCGCTTGCCCATGCCAACCTTTTCTGCCAGGTCGATGGCGTTGATCATGTACAGGTTGATCTTGTTGTCATACATGTACTTCTTGGCGTCGGCAGACAGCTGCTGCTCCAGCTCCTCGAAGCTCCACTGGCAGTTGACCAGGAAGGTGCCGCCGGGCTTGATGTCGTTGACGATGGGGAAGTGCTTGGTGATGTAGGAGGGGTTGTGGCAGGCCACGAAGTCGGCCTTGTTGATGTAGTAGGGGCTGCGGATGGGCTTGTCGCCGAAGCGCAGATGGGAGACGGTGACGCCGCCGGTCTTCTTGGAGTCATACTGGAAGTAAGCCTGGACGTACTTGTCGGTGTGGTCGCCGATGATCTTGATGGAGTTCTTGTTGGCGCCCACGGTGCCGTCGCCGCCGAGACCCCAGAACTTGACCTCCACGGTGCCTTCCGCGGCAGTGTTGGGGGCGGGGACCTCAGGCAGGGAGAGATAGGTCACGTCGTCGGTGATGCCGATGGTGAAGTGCTCCTTGGGCTCGTCCTTCTCCAGCTCGGTGTAGACCGCGAAGATGGAGGAAGGAGGCGTATCCTTGGAACCCAGGCCGTAGCGGCCGCCGATGACGGTGATGTCGCTCTTGCCAGCCTTGGCCAGGGCGGTGACCACGTCCAGGTACAGAGGCTCACCCGGAGCGCCCGGCTCCTTGGTGCGGTCCAGGACGGCGATCTTCTTGCAGGTGGCGGGGATGGCGGCCAGCAGTTTGTCGGCGGCGAAGGGACGATAGAGGTGGACGTTGATCATGCCGACCTTCTCGCAGCGGGCGACCTTGTAGTCCACGACCTCGCTCATCACGTCGTTGACGGAGCCGATGGCGATGATGATGTTCTCCGCATCGGGCGCGCCGTAGTAGTTGAAGGGCTTGTAGTCGGTGCCCAGCTTCTCGTTGATCATGTCCATGTACTTCTCAACGATGTCGGGAACGGCGTCATAGAACTTGTTGCAGGCCTCACGATGCTGGAAGAAGGTGTCGTCGTTCTCGTGGGAGCCGCGGACGACGCCGTGGTTGGGGTTCAGCGCGTGGTCGCGGAACGCCTGGACAGCGTCCATGTCGACCATGTCGGCCAGGTCCTTGTAGTCCCAAACGGAGAGCTTCTGGATCTCGTGGGAGGTGCGGAAACCGTCGAAGAAGTTCAGGAAGGGTACACGGCCCTCGATGGCGGCCAGATGGGCCACAGGCGCCAGGTCCATGACCTCCTGGGGGTTGGCCTCGGCCAGCATGGCGAAGCCGGTCTGACGGCAGGCCATGACGTCCTCGTGGTCGCCGAAGATGTTCAGGGCGTGGGTGGTCAGAGCGCGGGCAGCCACGTGCAGCACGCCGGGCAGCAGCTCACCGGCGATCTTGTACATATTGGGGATCATCAGCAGCAGACCCTGGGAGGCGGTGTAGGTGGTGGTCAGGGCGCCGGCGGCCAGGGAGCCGTGAACGGTGCCGGACGCACCGGCCTCAGACTGCATCTCGATGACCTTGACGGGGTTCCCGAAGATGTTCTTCTGGCCGTTGGCGGCCCACTGGTCCACGTAGTCGGCCATGGGGCTGGACGGGGTGATGGGGTAAATGCCGGCAACCTCCGTGAACGCATAGGAGACCCATGCGGCGGCGTTGTTGGCATCCATGGATTTCTGTTTTCTAACTACCATGATGTTTGTTTCCTCCTTGTACGAATTAGAATTCCTCAGCATTAGAGCAACCTTTTCTAACATCACTTATCATAACAGTTCTTGTGGCATTTGTAAATAAAAATTTGTGAAAAATCTCGTTTGTCATATGAAATAACCAAAGCAGGCAGGGGTTGGCACCACATTTGGTCAGCATTCTGTCTTTTTTCTATAAGTTGTTTCCTGCTAACCAATTATTTTCTTTGCCGTCGGGATTGCTTTTTGCCGGATAAAACGGTATGATAGGGGAGGATAAGAGTCGATTTTCCGCTTCCTCTCCCGCGGCGGCGGAATAATTAGCAATTAGCAATTAACAATTAGCAATGTGCAATGGAGCGGGGAACCGGCTCCCGCTCTTGTCTTGCGGCGGCGCCCCTCCTCTTTGGAGAAGCAAAAGGAGACAGCGCTTGCCGTCTGATGTCAGTTTTGTACGACAGATGTGGGAGTTTAATTAGAATCGTCCTTTTTCCGGCCACTAAAAAGGGGCTGAGCAAAGGAAATTGTCAGAATTGCGCATTGCACACTTTAATGTGAGGGGGTCGTCTGATGTTTACCGCTGTGCGTTCGCTGGGTCTGTCCGGCGTGACCGGCTACGAGGTCCGGGTGGAGTGCGACATCTCCGCCGGGCTGCCCCGGTTTGACCTGGCGGGCCTGCCGGACAACGCCGTGAAGGAGGCCCGGGAGCGGGTCCGCTCCGCCATCCAGAACAGCGGCTTTCTCTTTGGCGCGCACCGCATCACGGTGAACCTGGCCCCCGCCGACCGCCGGAAGGAGGGCAGCCTCTACGACCTGCCCATTCTGGTGGGTGTGCTGGCCGCCAGCGGCCAGCTTCCCGCTCCGGCGGAGGAGATGTCCTTTTTAGGGGAGGTCTCCCTCTCCGGAGAGATCCGCCCGGTGCGGGGAGTGCTGCCCATGGCCGCCGCCGCCCGGGAGATGGGGGTGCGCAGCCTGTTCGTCCCCGCCGACAACGCGCTGGAGGCCACCCTGGCCGGGGGATTGAACGTCTACCCGGTGGAGAACCTGCGCCAGTTGGCGGACCACCTCTTTCAGCGTAAACGCATTGCCGCCGCCAGCCCCTGGGAGCCGGAGGCGGAGGCCGTCCCCCTGCCGGACTTCGAGGACGTGAAGGGCCAGGAGCCGGTGAAGCGGGCGCTGGAGATCGCCGCCGCCGGCGGCCACCACCTGCTGATGGTGGGGTCCCCCGGCTCCGGCAAGAGTATGCTGGCCCACCGGATGCCCTCCATCCTGCCGGATATGAGCCGGGAGGAGGCCCTGGAGGTCACCCAGCTGTGGTCGGTCTGCGGCCTGCTGGACAACAAACATCCCCTGCTGACCAGCCGCCCCTTCCGCGCGCCCCACCACACCATTTCCAGCTACGCCCTGGCCGGGGGCGGCGTCTATCCCCGCCCCGGCGAGATCTCTCTGGCCCACCACGGCGTCCTCTTCCTGGACGAGCTGCCGGAGTTCCAGACCGCCGCCCTGGAGGTGCTGCGCCAGCCCCTGGAGGACGGGGAGGTGCAAATTTCCCGGGCCTCCGGCTCAGTGACCTACCCCAGCCAGTTCCAGATGATTTGCGCCATGAACCCCTGCAAGTGCGGCTGGTACGGCCACCCCTCCGGCCGCTGCACCTGTTCCCCCAAGAGCGTGGCCCAGTACCTGGGCCGCCTGTCCGGCCCCCTGCTGGACCGCATTGATTTAAAGGTAGACGTGCCCTCCCTGAGCTTTGAGGAACTGAGCCGCCGGTCCCCCGGCGAGCCGTCCGCCGCCATCCGGGAGCGGGTCAACGCCGCCCGCCAGCGGCAGCGGCAGCGCTATGGCCCGGACGGCCCCCGCTGCAACGCCCAGATGGGCCAGGCGGAGCTGGCGGAGTACTGCCGGATGGACGAGGCGTGTACCGCTTTGATGAAGCAGGCGTATGACAAGCTGGCCCTGACCGCCCGCAGCTACGACCGCATCCTGCGGGTGGCGCGGACGGTGGCCGACCTGGCCGGGGCCGAACAGCTGGAGGTCGCCCACCTGGCCGAGGCCCTCCAATATCGCACGACTGCATACCTGCGCTGAAGCCGACGCTTTTTTCGTCTGTTTGCCCCTTGACTTTTCCCCGCCGCTCTGCCACAATGGGGTTCCCGGAAAGGCGGGTTTTTGTCCCGTTCCCCCGGGGATTCCCGGGAATTTTCCTGTTTTCTAAAGTGAATTTGACCAATCTGTAAAGTATCTGTGAATAATCTTTCGGTACTGTTGACTTTTTCCTTCCTGTGACTGTATCCTAAGTTTATCTATCTTGTGTTTCATACGCAGTAGTGAATCAAATTGAGGAGTTGGATCGATCATGCAGGCAGCCAACGAGATTTTACACGCATATTTACAGGCCAGCCGCCGCATCTCCGAGGAGCTGCGGGGCCACTATGGCAAGCAGAACCTGACTTTCCCCCAGACTCTGGTGCTCACCCTGCTGGACAGCGACGGACCGATGCCCATCAGTGCCCTGGCCAAGGCCACCGGCAGCGCCAACAGCACCATCTCCGGCGTGGTGGACCGGCTGGAGAACGCCGGCCTCCTGCGGCGGGTGCGCTCCGAACAGGACCGCCGGGTGATTTTCGTGGAGGTCACCGACAAGTACCGGGAGATCCAGGAGGAGTCCCGCAACTACGTGCTCTCCCGCTTTTCCAGGTCGATAGACACCATGAGCGAGGACGAGCTGCGCCAGGTCCTCAACGGCCTGAGCCTGATGCAGCAGGCCTTTGAGCGCGCAAAACAAGAAAACGACTGACAAACCGCGCTGCCTCTACGGCGAGCTGCGGTTCCCTGAGATGAGGCGATTTTTCTATGCTTTTTCGCAGAACGGATAAATACGGCTACAGCCGTTATTACGGTGGCGGCGGCCCGGGGTTTGTCCTCAAGGTCATTGTGACCATCGCGGTGATAGTGGTGCTGGTGCTGGGGGGCATCACCCTGGCGCTCCAGCGGTACATGGTCTACACCGCCAACGGCGGCCACCTGGAGCTGCCTTGGGCCAATTCCTCCGGCGTTTCAGACGGCGACAACAACGGAAACGGTACCGATGGGCTGCTCACTGTCGACGAGGAAGGCGACCAGTCCACCGACGCCGCCGAGATCAGCGCGGATGCCAGCGGCTCCCAGAGCGACGGCGACGCCAGCGCCTCGGCGCAGCCCGAGGACGAGGCGACAGAGCCTGTGGACGAGGAGCCGGAGGCTGACACCAGCGCCGACACCAGCGCGGCAGCCGGGCAGGACGAGGAGCAGGTGGGCTTCTTCCAGCGCATCCGGAACTTCTTCGCTAACCTGTTCGCCAAAAAGGACACCGGCGGCGACGCCTCTGTGACGCCGGACGAGGAAGGCTCCGCTGCGGACGCTTCCGCCAGCGCGGAGGCCGACAGCAGCACCCAGGATGACGGCGACACCTCCGGGGACGAGAGCGCCCAGACTGAACCGGATGAGGAGACAACCACTCGTCCCGAAGCCCTGACTGGCGGCCTGCTGCTCCAGCACGTCTCCATCGGGGACGTGACCACCGGCTACGCCGAGGGCGACCTGACCAACGCGGGCGCCAACGGCATCATGCTCTACCTGAAGGAGTCCAGCGGCGCGCTGAACTACGCCTCCAGCCTGGACCTCTCCGCCGTGTTCAACGCCTCCTGCGGCGAGTCCAAGAGCGCCACCATTGCGGACACCATCGCCGAGCTGGGCGAGGATGGCTACTATACCCTGGCCTATATCGACTGCTTCCAGGACAGCGCCGCCGGGGCGCTGGCGGACTACCAGCTCTATGACGAGAGCGGCGACGCCTGGTATGACGGCGACGACTGCGCCTGGGCGGACCCCGCCAACGAGGATTTCCAGGATTACATCATCGGCATGGTGCAGGAGCTGGCGGCCATGGGCTATGACGAGATCGTGCTGAACAACGCGGCCTATCCCGCCACTGGCGACACCGATTCCTTCAGCGCCGACTGCTACGATCCGGACACCCTGGAGGACACCATCAGCGCCTTTTACGCGAAGCTGGCCCAGGCGGTGGAGGGGACCGACACCATCGTCTCCGTCATCACCACCACCGACGCTATCACCGGCGGCGCGGACGCCGCCACCGGCCAGAGCCTGGAGAATATGCTCCAGCTGGGCGGAAGGCTGTGGGTGGAGGCCGACGCGGACGACGCCGAGGCCCTGTCCCAGGCCCTGACCGACGCCGGGTATCCCGACAACGCCCTGGGGCTGCTGGTCAGCTCTCTGGACGACGGCGCGGATCAGTGCCAGATGAACCTGAACTGAAAACAGAATCCAAGCCATACGGCGCGGCGTTCCCCTGCGGGACGCCGCGCTTTTTCTGCGCCATCCATCTCTTAGAATGAATTTATGAATCCATAGTTTTCATTCGTTTTTTACGTGCCATGTTGATTTTTGAAAAATATAGTGATATACTAAACAACATCATCCGCGAAAGAGCAGCCTCCTTTTGCTATTTTGCCCACTGCGCCCCTTTTGATGGGCACTTTTTTGAGATTGTGCCAAAAAGAACAAAATTTGTCCTTGTGCAAAGGGCACAAGTGCGGTACAATAGGAACAGGCATATTGTTGGGTGTTGCACACAAGATGTGTGATGTGTCACATTCACCAAAGCAATCTGCGGAAAAATCTAAAGAACGAAAGGCGGTGAGACGATGTCTCTGGAAGCAGTCAAACAGGTGAACCAGGCGGAAGAGGACGCCAGGGTCCAAAAGGCCCAGGCCGCACAGGACGCCCGCAGGCTCGTTGCTGACGCAGAGAAGGCCAGCGCGCAAAAGCTGGCCCAGGCCCGGGAAAAGGCCCGGGCGGAAAACGCGGCGCTGATGACCCAGGCGGAGCAAAACGCTGCGGCCCATCTGGCGGCGGTGGTCCGGGAAACCGAGGGCGCCTGCGATCAGCTTCGTGCCGAGGCCCAAGGACGGCTTGAAAAAGCAGCGTCACTGATTGTCAGAAGGGTGGTGGATGGCTAATGTCCATCGTCAAGATGAAGCGCGTCCGATTGCTGGCCCTGGCCCGGGACCAGGAGGCGCTCCTGGCCCAGCTGGAGCGCCTGGGCTGTGTGGAGATCTCCGAACCGTCGGACAAGCTGGCTGACCCGGACTGGACGGCCCTGCTGGGCCGGAACACCAGCAGCCTGGGGCAGGTGAAGGGCCAGCTCAACGAACTGAGCGCCGCGCTGGACGCCCTGAAAAAGTACGCAGGCGTCAAGGGCAGCAGCCTGAAACCCCGCACCAAGATCCAGGAAGAAGACCTCTTTGACCCGGACCGGCTGGCGGACGCCCTTGGCCACGCCAGGGCCATCAACGACAGCGTGTCCACGATCACCCAGCTCAATTCCCGCGAGAACCAGCTCAACGCCCAGCGCGCCAGCCTGGTCCCCTGGACCTCGCTGGACCTGCCGCTGGAGACCGGCTCCACCGAGAACGTGGAGATCGTGATGGGTGCGCTGCCCGCCACCTCCTCGCTGGACGACCTGCGAGGGGAGCTGGACCAGGCCGCGCCGCTGTCCCAGGTCATCCCGGTCAGCGCGGACAAGGAGCAGCAGTACATTCTGCTCCTGTGCCACAAGTCCCAGTGGGCGGACGCCCAGGCGGCGATGAAGCCCTATTCCTTCACCGCCACCCGGTTCGACAAAGCCCTGACCGGGACGGCGACGGAAAACATCGCCAGGACAGACCAGGCGCTGACGGAGGTCGCTGCTCAGCGTCAGGCCGAGATCGAAAAAATCAAGACCCATTCCGACTGCCTCAGCGCCCTGCAGGTGATCACCGACCGCCTGAACCAGGACGCCGCCCGGGAATCCGCCCGGGAGCGGGCCATGACCGACGGCACCATCATCTTCCTGGAGGGCTGGGTCCCTGCGCCCAAGCTCAACAAGGTCCAAAAGGTGCTGGATTCCTTCGACGCGGCCTATTCCTTCCGGGACCCGGAGGAGGGCGACGACACCCCCACCCAGTTGGACAACCCCAAGTGGATGGACTGCATCAACATGGTCACGGAGATGTACTCCCTGCCCGCCTATAACGGCATCGACCCCAACCCGCTGTACTTTTTCTGGTACGTGTTCTTCTTCGGCTTCATGTTTGCCGACGTGGCCTACGGCATCATCATCATGGTGGTCAGCCTGATCGTCATCAAGACCATCAACCCCAAAAAGACCATGGGCCGGATGTTCCACCTGGGCGTCTGGCTGGGAGCCAGCACCGCGTTCTGCGGCGTGTTCGTGGGCGGCTTCTTCGGCAACGCGCTGGAGGTCATCTACGAGAACTTTATCCCCGGCGGCACCGCCGCCATGCCCGGCTGGATGGTGACCTTCTGCAACGGCATCATCGTCAACCCCGTGAACGACCCCATGACGGTGCTGATCATCGCCGTGGTCATCGGCTGCTTCCACCTGCTCATGGGCCAGTGCATCCACATCTATATGGGCTTCCGGGACGGAACGCCGGTGGACGCGCTGCTGGACGTGGTGCCCTGGTGGATCGTCTTTGTGGGCATCGGGGCCATCGTGCTGGCCGGCACCCCCGTTGTGCTGATTTTGGGCGTCGTCGTCCTGATCTGCACCCAGGGCCGCCACGCCCCCAGCTTTTTCGGCAAGCTCTGGGGCGGCATCTCCAGCCTGTATGACATCACCAGCTGGCTCAGCGACGTGCTGTCCTACGCCCGTCTGATGGCCCTGATGCTGGCCACCAGCGTCATCGCTCAGGTGTTCAACACCCTGGGCGCGCTTCCCCGGAACATTCTGGTCTTTATCATCGTGTTCCTCATCGGCCATGTGTTCAACATCGGCGTCAACCTGATCGGCACCTATGTCCACGCGGCCCGTCTCCAGTACCTGGAGTACTTCAACAAGTTCTATATTTCGGGCGGTATTCCCTTCCGTCCCCTGAAATACGACACCAAATACACCGACATTCTCACCAAGGAGGAAAATTGACAATGGAAGAATTACTGGCTAACGGCGGTCTGTATATCGCTGTCATCGGCGCGTCTCTCGCCGTAGGTTTGGCTTGCGCTGGCTCCGGCCGCGGCGTGGGTACGGTGGGCGAGGCCGCCGCGGGCGTCATCTCTGAGGACCCCGGCAAATTCGCGTCCTGCCTGATTCTGCAGATCCTGCCCGGCACCCAGGGCCTGTACGGCCTGGTCGTCTGGTTCTACGCCCTGTTCACCCTGGGCATCATCGGCGGCACCCCCGCCACCCTGACCCTCGCCCAGGGCATCGGTTACTGCTTCGCCTGCCTGCCCATGGGCATCGGCGGCTATGTCACCGCCATCGCACAGGGCCGCTGCGCCGCCGCCGGTGTCAACCTGGTGGCCCGCCGTCCGGAAGAAATGTCCAAGGGCATCATCATGGCCATCATGGTCGAGTTCTACGCCATCCTGTGCCTGCTGGCCTCCTTCCTGATGCTGCTGTTCATGGCTTGATCCCATCCTGCCCAGCCATTGCAGAAAGGATGGATTGAACGATGCAAGGTATTGAAAAAATCACAAGCCGTATTCACAGCGACGCCCAGGCGGAGATCGACGCCATCCTGGCCAAGGCCAGGGAGGACGCCGACGCCATCACCGCCAAAGGCGACGCCGAGGCCCAGCGCACCTATGGGGACCTGACCCGCAAGGGCCGGGCCGCCGCCCAGGAGCGGGAGGAGCATCTGGGCTCCTCCGCCCAGATGGAGGCCCGGAAGATGACCCTGGCCGCCAAGCAGGAGATGCTGGACGCCGCCTTTGGCCTGGCGCTCCAGGACCTGCGGGGGCTGGACGCCGCCGCCAACACCGCCCTGCTGGCCGACCTGGCCGTCCGGGCCAGCAGCACCGGTGTGGAGCAGGTGATCCTCTCCGCAAAGGACCGGGACGCCTGCGGCGCCCAAGTGGTGGCGCAGGCCAACCAGCAGCTGAAAGCGGCGGGCAAACCCGCGAAGCTGACCCTCAGCGACAAGACCGGTTCCTTTGAGGGCGGCCTGTTGTTGAGCGACGGAGACGTGGAGGTCAACTGCACCTTTGAGACGCTGGTGCGGCTCACCCGGAGCGAGTTGGCGGGCCAGGTGGCAGAGGTCCTCTTTGCCTGAGGTCGCAGCCAGCCGCGCTCCGAGTTCCGGCGGAGGGGCAGACCGCCCCGCCCGCCTGTGACAAGGAGGAACAAATGGCGAACCAAATCAAAGACACCGATTACCTGTTCCTCTCGACCCGCGTCCACGTCCTCCAGCGCGCCCTGCTGACCCAGGAGCGCATGGACCGGATGCTGGAAGCCCCTACGAACGCAGAGGCCGCCAAGGTGCTGGTGGAATGTGGCTATCCCGAAATGCCCGTTGTGGACGTGGATAGCATCAACGCCGCCCTGGCCGCCGTGAGGGACAGCCTCTATCGGGACCTGAACAACAACGCGCCCGATCCCAAGCTGATCGACGTGTTCAAACTGAAATACGATTACCACAACGCGAAGACCCTGCTGAAGGCCGAGGCCATGAAAACTGACCCCGCCCGGCTGCTGGTGGAGGCGGGGCGGTTCCCCTCCGCCGTGGTGGCGGAGAGCCTGACCAACGGCAACTTCTCCGCCCTGACCGCTCCCTTCGCCGCCGCCATCCGGGAGGCCCGGGAGATCCTCAGCACCACCCACAACCCCCAGCTCAGCGACTTCGCGCTGGACCGGGCCTACTTCGCGGAGATGCTCCAGCTGGCCAAGGACACCGGCTCCGACTTCCTGGTGGGCTATGTGCAGATGATGATCGACGTGGCCAACCTGCGCAGCCTGGTGCGGGTGCTCCGCATGGGCAAGAACGAGGACTACCTGAAAAACGTCCTCTTTGACGGCGGCACTGTGGCCGTCCGTCCGCTGCTGAACGCGGCCGCCTCCGGCGGCGAGTTCGGCGCCATCTACGGCGTCACCCCCCTGGCCGGGGCCGCCGAGGCGGGCGAGGCCGCCATCAAGGGCGGGTCGCTGACTGCCTTCGAGAAAGCCTGCGACAACGCCGTCATGGACTACGTCTCCGCGGCGAAGTACGTCTCCTTTGGCGAGGCCCCCGTGGTGGGCTATCTGGTGGCCAGGGACAACGAGTTTACGGCGGTGCGCATCATCATGACCGGCCGCCTGGCCGGGCTGAGCACCGACCTGATCCGAGAAAGGCTGCGTGAGGCTTATGTATAAGATCGCTGTGCTGGGTGACCGGGAGAGCGTGCTGGGCTTCAAGGCGCTGGGGCTGGATGTCCACCCCGCCGAGACCGCTGCGGAGGCCAAAAAGATCCTCCACCAGCTGGCCCGGGACGGAGAGACCGCCATCATCTACCTGACGGAGCAGTACGCCGCCGAAATGCCCGACGAGATCGCCCGCTACAAGGACGAGGTCACCCCCGCCATCATCCTCATCCCCGGCAAGGCCGGCAGCCTTGGCATCGGGATGCAGAACATCACCGACTCGGTGGAGCGAGCGGTGGGCGCCGATATTCTCTAAAACTTTTCCCACCGCGGCCTGTCCGGGCGCGGCGGGGTTCCCCCACATCCTGTTTTGAAAGAAGGTTACCCTATGGGCAAAATTGTCAAGGTTTCCGGCCCGCTGGTGGTGGCTACCGGTATGCTGGACGCCAACATGTCCGACGTGGTCCGAGTGGGCGAAGACCGCCTGATCGGCGAGATTTTGAACATGACCGGCGACGCCGCCTCCATCCAGGTCTACGAGGAGACCTCCGGCCTCGGCCCCGGCGCGGAGGTCGTCACCACCGGCGCGCAGCTCTCCGTAGAGCTTGGCCCTGGCCTGCTGGAAAACATCTACGACGGCATCCAGCGCCCCCTGGAGGGCATCATGGCCGTCTGCGGCTCCAACATCAAGCGTGGCATTGAAGTCCCCGCCCTGGACCGCGAGAAAAAGTGGACCTTCGTCCCCACCGCCAAGGTAGGCGACAAGGTCGTCGGCGGCGACTTCCTGGGCGACGTGCAGGAGACCCCCTCCGTGGCGCAGCACATCATGGTCCCCGTGGGCGTTTCCGGCACCATCAAGTCCATCACCGGCGGCGATTTCACCGTCACCGAGACCGTCGCCACCCTGGAGACCGACAGCGGCGAGACCAAGGAACTCTGCATGATGCAGAAGTGGCCCGGCCGTGTTGGCCGCCCCTACACCAAAAAGTTCCCCCCCAAGACCCCCCTCCAGTCCGGCCAGCGTGTCATTGACACCATGTTCCCGGTGGCGAAGGGCGGCACCGCCGCCGTCCCCGGTCCCTTCGGGTCCGGCAAGACCGTGGTGCAGCACGCCCTGGCTAAGTGGTCCGACGTGGACATCGTGGTCTATATCGGCTGCGGCGAGCGCGGCAACGAGATGACCGACGTGCTGCGGGAGTTCCCCGAGCTGATCGACCCCCGCACCGGCGAGACGCTGATGAAGCGGACTGTCCTCATCGCCAACACCTCCGATATGCCCGTGGCCGCCCGTGAGGCGTCGGTCTACACCGGCATCACCATCGCGGAGTATTTCCGTGACATGGGCTACGACGTGGCCGTCATCGCAGACTCCACCTCCCGCTGGGCCGAGGCCCTCCGTGAGATGTCCGGCCGTCTGGAAGAAATGCCCGGCGAGGAAGGCTACCCCGCCTACCTGGCCTCCCGTCTGGCCCAGTTCTACGAGCGGGCGGGCGTAGTGCAGTGCATCGGGTCCGACAGCGCCCGCACCGGCTCCCTGACCGCCGTGGGCGCGGTTTCCCCTCCCGGCGGCGACCTGTCCGAGCCGGTCTCTCAGGGCACCATGCGCATCGTCAAGGTGTTCTGGTCCCTGGACTCCTCCCTGGCCTACCGCCGCCACTTCCCCGCCATCAACTGGCTCAGCTCCCACTCCCTGTATATCGACTCCCTGAAGCCCTGGTATGACGAGAACCTTGGCCCCGACTTTATCAAAAACCGCAGCTGGGCCATGGCCATCCTCCAGGAGGAGGCCAGCCTGAACGAGATCGTCCAGCTGGTGGGCAAGGACTCCCTCTCCGATAGAGACCAGATGACCCTGGAGACGGCGAAGATGATTCGCGAGGACTTCCTCCAGCAGAACGCCTTTGTGGACGTGGACACCTTCTCCACCTATCGCCGTCAGTTCCTGATGCTGAAAATGATCAAGGACTACGACGCCGAATGCCGCGCCGCCCTGGAAAAGGGCGCGAACCTTTACGACCTCTTTTCCATCGAGGCCCGCAACGGCATTGGCCGGGCCAAGACGGTGCCTGAGGATGAATATGAGGAAGTTTACGCCAAGATCTTCGCCGACATGGAAGCCCAGATCAACGAGGTGGCCGAGAGAGGAGAAGATGACTGATGATCAAAGAGTATAAGACGATAGAAGAGATCTCCGGTCCTCTGATGGTCGTCCGCAAGGTCGCGGGCGTCACCTATGACGAACTGGTGGAGATCGAGCTGCCGGACGGCAGTATCCGCCGGGGCAAGGTGCTGGAGGTCAACGGCGACAACGCTGTGGTGCAGCTGTTCGAGTCTTCCGCCGGTATCAACCTGCGGGATTCCAAGGTCCGCTTCCTGGGCCACCCCCTCCAGCTGGGCGTTTCCAAGGATATGCTGGGCCGGGTGTTCTCCGGCATGGGCGAGCCAATCGACGGCGGCCCCGAGATTTTGCCCGAGGCTTATCGGGATATCAACGGCCTGGCCATGAACCCCGCCGCCCGGGACTACCCCAACGAGTTTATCCAGACCGGCATCTCCACCATCGACGGCCTGAACACCCTGGTCCGCGGCCAGAAGCTGCCCATTTTCTCCGGCTCCGGCCTGCCCCACAACCAGCTGGCCGCCCAGATCGCCCGGCAGGCCAAGGTGCTGGACGGGGAGTCCAACTTCGCGGTGGTGTTCGCCGCCATCGGCATCACCTTCGAGGAGTCCGAGTACTTCACCCAGGAGTTCACCCGCACCGGCGCGCTGGAGCGCACCGTGCTGTTCATCAACCTGGCCAACGACCCCGCCGTCGAGCGTATTTCCACCCCCCGTATGGCGCTGACCGCCGCCGAGTACCTGGCCTTTGACATGGGGATGCACGTGCTGGTTATCATGACCGACATCACCAACTACGCCGAGGCCCTGCGCGAGGTCTCCGCCGCCAAGAAGGAAGTCCCCGGCCGCCGCGGCTACCCCGGCTACCTCTACACCGACCTTGCCACCATGTACGAGCGGGCCGGCCGTCACCTGGGCCAGCCCGGTTCCATCACCATGATCCCCATCCTGACCATGCCCGAGGACGACAAGACCCACCCCATCCCCGACCTGACCGGTTATATCACCGAGGGTCAGATCATCCTGGACCGTGAGCTCTACCGCAAGGGCATCCTGCCCCCGGTGGACGTGCTGCCCTCCCTGTCCCGTCTGAAGGACAAGGGCATCGGCGCAGGTAAGACCCGCGAGGACCACTCCGGCACCATGAACCAGCTCTTCGCCGCCTACGCCACCGGCAAGGAGAACAAGGAGCTGATGTCCATCCTGGGCGAGGCGGCGTTGTCTCCCACCGACCTGCTGTACGCCAAGTTCTCGGACGAGTTCGAGAAGCGCTATGTGGCCCAGGGGCCGGAGGAGAACCGCTCCATCGAGGAGACGCTGGACCTGGGCTGGGAGCTGCTGAGCATCCTGCCCGAAAGCGAGCTGAAGCGGATCAAGCCCGAGTATATCGAGAAGTATCTGCCCAAGAAGGATAAGTCCTGAGGGAAAGGAGGGATCGTAAATGCCTTCCGCCAACGTAAACGCCACCCGCATGGAGCTGACCAAGCAGAAGAAGAAGCTGCGCACCTCTGTCCGCGGCCACAAGCTGCTGAAAGATAAGCGTGACGAGCTGATGAAGCAGTTCCTGGAGATGGTCCGGGAGAACCGCGCCCTCCGGAAACGGGTGGAGGAGCCGCTGATTCGCGCCCACGGCAGCTTTACCGTGGCCAGCGCCCTGATGAGTTCCGAAATGATGGAGCAGTCCCTGCTCTATCCCCAGCAGAGCGTCGATTTGGATATGACGTTCCAGAACATCATGTCCGTCAACGTGCCGCAGTACCACTTCACTACCAAAAGCTCCGACGCCGGGGAAATCTACCCCTACGGCTTCGCCACCACCAGCTGCGAGCTGGACGACGCGGTGGACGCTCTGTTCTCCGTGTTTGAGGATATGCTCAAGCTGGCCCAGATGGAAAAAGCCTGTCAGCTGCTGGCCGAGGAGATCGAAAAGACCCGCCGCCGGGTCAACGCCCTGGAGTACGTGGTCATCCCCGACTGCGAGGCCAAAATCAAGTCCATCTCCATGAAGCTGGACGAGAACGAGCGCAACAACACCATCCGCCTGATGAAGGTCAAGGACATGATGTTGGAAGAGAACATTGTGGAGCGCCGGAAAGAGACCGAAGAGGCCATCGCCGCCTCCCGCGCCGAAAACGGCTGAGCCGTCAGGCGCTAAAAAACCAAAAACGCTGAAATGCAGGCCGCGCGGTCTGTGTTTCAGCGTTTTTTACGCTCTGGAGAGCAGCTCTCCGGGCAAAGCACAACCGCCTGCGGGGTTCCCCGCAGGCGGCCGCATTTTCAGCAAAAAAAGAAAGGAGAGAGAAAAAAGCAGATGTTCTAAATGTCCAACTACAAAATACCACGCGGACGGGGAAAAGAAGTCAACAAATTGCAACGAAAGTGAGAATCTTTCGTGAACGGCAGAGGATACCTTACATGAAATGGTGGGATCGTTTACGGAATACCGCTTGCAAAGCGCCGTGAAATCAGATATGATATTAGGGAACCTCTGATTAAATAACTCCCGGCGTCTGGACGGCACATTTCGTGCATCTCTTCGTTGCGAAATCTTGAAATCCACAAAGGATTCCTGCGATTTCGCGCCTCGATTTGCGCGAAGGGTACCCAACCAAAGCCTCCCCTCCGGGGATTTCCTTCGGTCACAGCAGCAGCGGGTTTGGTTGGGAGAGGAGCCGCAGCCGGAATGAGCGACCTTTCGCGCTTTGCGCGGAAGGAAGCGATATGGAGCTTGCGGCGACGATGCCCAGCCATCCAAGGCCATTTAATCAGAGCTTCCTTAGCAAACAGAATGAAAAAAGGAGTGGGCCGCTATGCCCAAAATCATTTTCTTTGACATTGACGGGACCCTGTGCGAACCGGGGAAAGCGCCTTCGGACGCGACCGTGGCTGCCCTGCACCGGGCGCAGGCCAGAGGACATAAGATTTTGATCGCCACAGGCCGCAACATTCCCATCATTCCCGGTTTTCTCCTGGACATCGGCTTTGACGGCATCATTGCCAGCGCGGGGGGCTACGTCATCGTAGACGGCCAGGTGCTGGAGGACCGGGCCATGCCCCCGGCATTGCTGGAGCGGGCGCTGACCGTGCTGGGCAGATATGATATGAGCTATATGCTGGAAACCGCCGAAGGGACCTTCGCGGACCGGGAGAAGTGCCTGGCGGCCTGGATGCGGGGTCAGTCCAACGCCAACAGCGAACAGCGGCGGCTGATGCTCCAGCTCATCGACGGACTGGGGGTGCTGCCCATGGAGGGCTTCCACGGCCAGCCGGTGTACAAAATCTGCTTCACCGCCGGGTCGGTGGAGGGGTTACAGACGGCAGTGGCAGAGCTGGGCGACGACTTTTTCACCGTGACCAACATGGTGCCCGGCGGCCCCGCCCTGAACGGCGAAACCATGGCCAGGGGCGTGGACAAGGGCAGCGCCGTCCACAAGGTCTGTGCCTATTACGGAGTGGGGGTGGAGGACGCTGTCGCCTTTGGCGATTCGGGCAACGACCTGCCCATGCTCCGGGCCGCCGGGACCGGCGTGGCCATGGGCAACGCCGCCCCGGACGTGAAGGCCGAGGCCGACGTCGTCTGCGAAAGCTGCCAGGAGGACGGCATTGCCCGCCAGTTGGCGCGCATGGGGCTGGCCTGAGGCCAGGACCCTGCTTGAGGATGGCTCCGACCCGCTCAAATGTGGGGATTCCCCCCATATTTGGGCGGGTTTTGCCGTTTCGTTCTGGATTCTCATACAGATTTCATTGGCCCAATCGAAAAGCCCTTTACATCTCCTGTTTCCATATGCTATAATAAAATACTGATAAGAACTATGTCACGGCAGGCGGCAGCGACACAGCGCCGCGCTGCCTTTTCTAAAGGAGCATCTGAATTTATGGATTCCCTGCAAGAACTTGAACACCAGCGCCGGACGCTGCAAAACAGCAGCAACGCTGACCGGCAGCACGCCAAGGGCAAGATCACCGCCGATGAGCGCCTGGCTTATCTGTTCGACAAAGACACCTTCATCGAGCTGAATGTCTACCAGAACCGGGGGCAGTCCATCGACAAGCCCCCCAAGCGGGACGGCGTCATCGCCGGGTTTGGCAAAATCAACGGCCGGTACGCCTACGCCTACGCCCAGGACTTCACCATCCAGGGCGGCAGCCTGTCCTCCTCCAACGCCAGGAAGATCATCAAGTGCCAGCAGGCGGCGCTGAAGGCCGGAGCGCCCATCATCGGCCTGATGGATTCCGGCGGCGCGAAAATTCAGGACGGCATCCAGGCCCTGGCCCAGTACGGCACCATCTTCCAGAACAACGTGAACGCCTCCGGCGTTATTCCGCAGATCACCGCCATCATGGGCCCCTGCGCCGGCGGCGCGTCCTACTCTCCAGCCTTGCAGGATTTCATCTTCTTTGTTGAGGGCACCGGCGAGATGTTCGTCACCGGCCCCGATGTGGTCAAGGAGGTCATCGGTGAGGACATCACCATGCAGGAGCTGGGCGGCGCGGACGTGCATATGCGCAAAAACGGCGTGGCCCACGTCCGGGCGGCCAACGACCAGGACTGCCTGGACAAAATCCGCAACCTGCTGACCTATCTGCCCCAGAACAACAAGAGCCTTCCCATTCCCCGCACCAAGTACAAATCCCGCTGGCAGCGGGGCATCGAGAACATCGTCCCCGAAAACAAGCGGAAAATCTACGACGTGAAGCAGGTCATCGACTACCTGGTGGATACCGATTCCCTCTTTGAGATCGAGCCGGAGTTCGCCGCCAACGTGGTCACCTGCTTCGCCCGGGTCAACGGCCACACCATCGGCGTGGTGGCCAACCAGCCCGCCGTCATCAGCGGCTGCATGGACGTGAACGCCAGCTGCAAGGCGGCCCGGTTTGTCCGCACCTGCGACTGCTTCAACATCCCGCTGCTGACGCTGGTGGATGTCCCCGGCTTCTTCCCCGGCTCCGACCAGGAGTATTCCGGCATCATCCGCCACGGCGCGAAGGTGCTTTATGCCTACTCCGAGGCCACGGTGCCTAAAATCACCCTGGTGCTGCGGAAGGCCTACGGCGGCGCGTATATCGCCATGTGCTGCAAGCAACTGGGCGCGGACGTGTGCTGGGCCTGGCCCACGGCGGAGATCGCCGTCATGGGCGCCGAGGGCGCGGTGAAGATTATCAACCGCAAGGACCTGAAGGCCGCCGGTGACGACTACAAGAAGGTGCTGGACGAGAAGGTCAAAGCCTATCAGGACACGCAGCTGAACCCCTTCGTGGGGGCCAAGCTGGGCTATATCGACGACGTTATCGCCCCCCAGGACACCCGCCGTCTGTTGGAGCAGACGCTGGAGGCGCTGATCTCCTTCCAGGACCCCAAGACGAAGCCGACCCATGGGAATATCCCGCTTTAAGCGTACCCTTGCCAGGCGCGGGGACAGAAAAACAACATAGAAACGACAGAGAGAGCCAGGGAAAACCCCCTGGCTCTCCTTTTAATGGGCCGGAGCGCGGTCACTCCTCCTCTTTCAGCAGATACCCCGCCCGGTCCAGGGCGGCGCAAACGCGCCGATAGGCGTCCTCACTGGGGCAGCGGAGGGTGTGCAGGTGGATACCGTCGGTCAGCTCGGACAGGGAGTGGGCGCTCTCCTGCCGCACCCGCTGGAGGAACTGCTGCACATCGTACCGGGAATGGAGCTGGAGCTGACCCGCCAGCTGCCCGTAGACCGGATGCTCTACAATGACATCCAGCACGCTGCACCCCTGGTCCACGCAGATGGTCAGCTCATCCTCCATCTGCTCCGCCGTGTGGTTGCAGGCCACCTGCCGCAGCAGACCGCTCTGGCGCTGGGCAAGCAGATAGCCCCTGGGCGTGGCGGAGATGGTTGCGCCTCCCGCCCGGAGCAGCGCCACGTCCCCCACGATGATTTGGCGACTGACCGAAAACTGCCGGGCCAGAGCAGAGGCGCTGACAGGGGCGGTCTGGCGTTGAAGATAGGTTAAAATCTGTTCCCGGCGTTCTGCGGCATTCATGGCTTCGCCTCCCTGAAACTACAAAAAAATCGAATGGCCGGGAGAAAGCGTTCCTTTCTCCCGCGCATTGTTATAATGTGTACTGAACAAAGCTGCAAGCATTATTATAGTCGTTTTTCAGGCGTTTCGTCAAGACAGGAAGGAAAAAGCCGCAAAAATCAGCCCAAAAGGGCGATATAGCCCCGGAGAGGGAAAACGGACGGCGGGCCGAGGACGCACACCCGCCCCGCCGGGAGAATAAAATAAGTCGAAGGCAGCGGAACGCTGTCTTTGGGGTGGCCCCGGGGACGGCCCAGGCTGACTTGCCGAGGCCCCTCAGTTCTTCCAAAGGAGGAAAACAGTTTGTTCACTGAAACGACTTTACCGAAGAAGTCCTGCCCGGCGGGGAACCAGTGCGCCGACGGCCAAGGGAAGCTGCCCTGCTGCGGCCAGCTGGCGGTCCCCTACGTGCCCTTCCAGCCGGAGGACCCCGAGGTCTACCAGCGCAGCGAGGCGCTGGCCCAGGGCACCCTTTTTCCGGGGCTGAACCTGCCCTTCCACCTGAAACCCAACGGCGACCCGGTGCCCCAGACCCCGCTGAGCGAGTTGCAGGCGCTGGAGTTCGTGCTGGTGGAACTGGGACTGTATCTGGACAGCCACCAGGACGATGAGGAGGCCTTCGCCCTGTTCCAGCAGTACACCGCGCTGGAGAAGGAGGGCCGCAGGAAGTACGAGGCCCAGTACGGCCCCCTCTGCCGGAACGACGCGGCGGAGGATGACCACTATACCTGGGTGAACGGGCCGTGGCCCTGGGAACCGATGGGAGGGAAATGATCGTGTTTGTGTATGAAAAGAAGCTGGAATATCCCATCCGCGTGAAAAATCCCAACCCCCGCCTGGCCAACATCATCATCACCCAGTACGGCGGGCCGGACGGCGAGCTGGGCGCGTCCCTGCGGTACCTGAGCCAGCGGTTCGCCATGCCCAACGACGAGGCCAAGGGCCTGCTGACTGACATCGGCACCGAGGAGTTGTCCCACCTGGAGATGGTGGGGACGCTGGTCTACCAGTTGACCCGCAACCTGACCGACGAGCAGGTCAAGACCGCCGGGTTCGACACCTACTTTGTGGACCACACCGCCGGTGTCTATCCCGCCGCCGCCAGCGGCTACCCTTGGACCGCCGCCAGCATCCAGTCCACCGGCGACGCCATCGCCGACCTGACCGAGGACCTGGCGGCGGAGCAGAAGGCCCGCCTGACCTACGACAACATCCTGCGACTCAGCGACGACCCCGACGTGAACGACGTGATCCGGTTCCTGCGGGAGCGGGAGGTGGTCCACTTCCAGCGGTTCGGAGAGATCCTGGAGCTGACCAAGGAGAAGCTGAACCGGAAAAACGTCTATTTCTACAACCCCTCCTTCGACAAGGGGGCCATGAAGGCGTAAGCCAATCAGCAATTTGCAATGTGCAATGAGCAATTATGGTTATTCCCTTGAATCAGCCACATTTTAATGTCCAGTGGCTTGAAAGAGGCTGATTCTGTCGAGAAATTCACATCTATCGAACAAAACTGAGCCCAAGCAATTAGCACTATCCCCTCTTGCTTCCCCCCACAGGTACCCAGACGAAGCCCAGCGAAGCGGGTTCGGCTGGGAGAGGAGGTGTGACGGAATGGATGAGCTTTCGGCTTTAGCCGGAAGCGAAGAATATGAAGTCCACGCCGACGAGGGAGGAGGGCCGCCGCCTTTAGGCGGTGGCGGAGGGGTTTCCAGCGTAAGACTGAGTAATAGGGATAACCAGTTTTGCAATGTGCAATGACAGAATGAAACGCTCCGCGCATTGCGGAACGCTGACAGCCTGACCAACACAAGGCCCACCGCCGTCCAAACAGGCAGCGCAGGGAGGGGGCGAAGCCCCGGAAACGTCGCTTGACGGCGGCGGGCCTTTCTTTATTCTGCACAGAAAAACCTTGCAAACAATTTACCAATCGCTGTGAGAGATTTTCCTCTTTCGGGATAGAGGGCTTTACAAACCCCCTGTTATAATGGCCTCACCGTCAAGGAGAAAGAAACGCCGCATATGCGCTGTGGCGTACCTGCCAGACGGAATTTTACATCCTTCCATTTATGGAGATTAGGAGATCGAAACAACATGAAAAAACTGATTGCTTTGCTGATGGCCATGGCGATGGCGTTCAGCCTGGTGGCCTGCGGCGGCTCTTCTCAGGCCAGCACCGACACCGAGGAGACCACCACGACCGAGGCCAGCACCACCGAAGAAGAGACCACCGACGACACCGAAGAAGAAACCACCACTGACGAAACCGAAGAAGCCGACACCACGGAGGAAACAGAGGACACCACCATCGCCGTCAACACCGACATCAGCGGCAGCGTCTCCACCAACGGCTCCACCTCGATGGAAAAGGTCATGTCCATCCTGATCGAGGCCTTTGAGGAGCAGTACTCCAACGTTACCGTCACCTATGACGCCACCGGCTCTGGCTCTGGCATCACCGCCGCCACCGAGGGCAGCGCCGACATCGGCCTGGCCAGCCGTGACCTGAAAGAGGACGAGACCGGCCTGACCGCTTACGTGGTGGCCCTGGACGGCATCGCCGTCATCGTCAACCCATCCAACGGCGTGGAGGACCTGTCCCTGGAGCAGATCGCCGGTCTGTTCAACGGCACCATCACCAACTGGAGCGAGGTCGGCGGCGAGGATATGGAAGTCGCTGTCATCGGCCGTGAGGCCGGTTCCGGCACACGCGACGGCTTCGAGAGCGTCGTCGGCGTGGAGGACGCCTGCACCTATGACCAGGAGCTGACCTCCACCGGCGCGGTCATCACCGCTGTAGCTCAGAACCAGTACGCCATCGGCTACGCCTCCCTGTCTGAGGCCGCCGAGGATGCCTCCGTGAAGATGGTCACCGTGGACGGCGTCGCCGCCAGCGAGGAGACCGTCAAGGACGGCACCTACTCCATCCAGCGTGACTTCAACATGGTGGTCAACGACTCCACCACCCTCAGCGACGCGGCCCAGGCGTTCCTGGACTTCTGCCTGAGCGAGGACGTGGCGGACTACATCTCTCAGGCCGGCGCTATCCAGCCCTGACCTGAACGCAAACCGTTTCGCTTAGCCCAACAAGCCGGGGCGGGAGAAGCTCCCGTCCCGGCATTTTAGATGAAAGCGCAAAAGCGCGGGGGATTCCCTTGAAGGAGTCTCAGTGGGTCGGCTGTCTGCCGCAATGAGGCTGTTTCAAAGGAATCCTCAGAAGTAAAATCCGAAAGAAAGGGTCAAAAACGTGAAACTCAGAGACGCAATCGAAAAATTCATGAACGGGCTGTTTTTTGTCTGCGGTATGGTGTCCATCGCAATGGTGGCCCTCATCACGATTTATATGATCGTCAGCGGACTGCCCGCCATCATCAAAATCGGTCCCATCAACTTCCTGTTTGGGACTGAATGGGCCAGCACGGCTTCGGACCCCAAATATGGCATCCTGCCCTTCATCCTGGCCTCCATCTATGGCACCTGCGGGGCCTGCCTCATCGGCGCGCCGGTGGGATTAATGACCGCCATCTTCCTCTCCAAAATCGCCGGGAAAAAGACGGCGGGCGTGGTCCGCACCGCGGTGGAGCTGCTCAGCGGCATCCCCTCCGTTGTCTACGGTCTGGTGGGGGCCATCATCCTGGTGCCGCTGATCATGAACGCCTTTTCGCTGAAAAACGGCACCTGCCTGCTGGCGGCCATCATCGTCCTGTCCATTATGATTTTGCCCTCCATCATCAGCGTCAGCGAGACCTCCCTCTCCGCGGTCCCCAAGGAGTACGAGGAGGGCAGCCTGGCCCTGGGAGCCACGGAGATGGAGACCTACTTTAAGGTCTCTCTGCCCGCCGCCCGGAGCGGCGTGGCCGCCGGTATCGTGCTGGGCATTGGCCGCGCCGTGGGCGAGGCCATGGCCGTCATGATGGTGGCGGGCAACGTGGCCAATATGCCCGGCCTGTTCACCAGCGTCACCTTCCTGACCACGGCCATCGCCAAGGAAATGAGCTACTCCTCCGGCCTCCAGCGGCAGGCGCTGTATTCCATCGGCCTGATTTTGTTCCTCTTTATCATGATCATCAACACCATCATGGGCCGCCTGTTGAAGAAAGGGGACGACGATAAGAAATGAGCAGTTCGAGAAAGGCGTGGAACAACGCCGTCAAGGCCATCATCTGGGTCTGTGTGATCATCACCGTGGCCCTGCTGGTGGGCCTCATCGGGTACATCATGGTGCGGGGCCTGCCCTACATCACGGTGCAGCTGCTGACCACCCAGCGCAGCGCCATCAACGGCACCATCGGCATCCTGCCCAACATCATTTTCACCATCTATCTGATTCTGACCACCTTGGTGGTGGCCCTGCCCATCGGCATCGGCGGCGCCATCTACCTGACGGAGTACGCCAAGAACCGCAGGCTGGTCTCCATCATCGAGTTCGCCACCGAGAGCCTGGCGGGTATCCCCTCCATCATCTACGGCCTGGTGGGCATGATGGTCTTTGTCCAGGGGATGTCCATGGGGTCGGGCATCCTGGCCGGTTCTCTCACCCTGGCCATTATGATCCTCCCCAACATCCTCCGCACCACCCAGGAGGCGCTGAAAACCGTCCCCCAGTCCTACCGGGAAGGCTCCGTGGGCCTGGGAGCCACCAAGTGGCACACCATCTGGACCATCGTCCTGCCCTGCACTCTGGACGGCGTGGTGGGGGGAGCCATCCTCTCCGTGGGCAAAATCGTGGGCGAGAGCGCGGCGCTGCTCTACACCGCCGGCACCGGCTATAAGCTGGTCACCAATTATATCCAGGCCCTGGGCACCAGCAGCGGCTCGCTGAGCGTCATGCTGTATGTGTATTACCAGGAGTACGGAGAGGTCGATTTGGCCTTCGCCATCGCTGCCATTCTGATGATCATCGTGTTGATTATCAACTTTATGGCGAAGTTCGCCAAGACAAAGTTGAAGAAGGGGTAAAAGAAATATGAGCACACAGGAAATCACCAAAACCGAGCCGATTATTACCGCCCGGAACCTGGAACTGTATTATGGGTCCTTTCAGGCCCTGAAGGGCATTGATATGGACATCAACGAGCGGGAGATCACCGCCTTCATCGGCCCCTCCGGCTGCGGCAAGTCCACCTTCTTAAAGACGCTGAACCGGATGAACGACCTGGTGGAGGGCGTGAAAATCACCGGCGAGGTCAAGCTCCACGGCCAGGACATCTTCGCCAAGGAGCAGGATGTCAACGAGTTGCGCCGCAAGGTGGGCATGGTTTTCCAGAAGGCCAACCCCTTCCCCATGTCCATCTACGACAACATCACCTACGGCCCCAAAATTCACGGCATCAAGAACCGCGCCCAGCTGGATGAGCTGGTGGAGGAGTCCCTGCGGGGGGCCGCCTTATGGGACGAGGTCAAGGACCGGCTGAAAAAGAGCGCCCTGGGCCTCTCCGGCGGCCAGCAGCAGCGGCTGTGCATCGCCCGCGCCCTGGCGGTGAAGCCGGAGGTGCTGCTGATGGACGAACCCACCTCCGCGCTGGACCCCGGCTCCACCATGAAAATCGAGGAGCTGATGAGCGAACTGAAAAAGAACTACACCGTGGTCATCGTCACCCACAATATGCAGCAGGCCGTCCGCATCAGCGACAACACCGCCTTCTTCCTGCTGGGTGAGCTGGTGGAGTTCGGCAAGACCGACCAAATCTTCTCTATGCCGAAGGACCAGCGGACCGAGGATTACATCACCGGCCGGTTTGGATAACGGCGGGAACGGGAGGAATCACTATGAACACGTTGAAACCCAGAAAAACCTTTGAAGAACAGATGGTTCAGCTGAACCGCAGCCTGATTCAGATGGGAGCCAGCTGCGAGCAGGCCATCGACTCCGCCGCCAAGGCCCTGATGGAAAAGGACCCGGAGTTGGCCCGTAAAACCATCGAGATGGACGCGGAGATCGACCACCTGGAGCGGGACATCGAGTCCCTGTGCCTGAAGCTGCTGCTGAAACAGCAGCCGGTGGCCCGGGACCTGCGGCAGATCTCCTCCGCGCTGAAAATGATCTCCGACATGGAGCGTATCGGCGACCAGGCGGGGGACATCGCGGAAATCGTCCTGTCCCTGACCAGCCAGGAGTATATCAAGAAGATAGACCACATCGCGGCCATGGCCAGCGCCACCATCGAGATGGTGCAGAAGTGCATCAACGCCTATGTGGAGCAGGATTTGAAGCTGGCCCAGGAGGTCATCGAGTCCGATGATACGGTGGACAATCTGTTCATCACCATCCAGCACGAGCTGATCGGCCTGATCGCCAAAGACCCCAGCTGCGGCCAGCAGGCGCTGGACTTCCTGATGATCGCCAAGTACCTGGAGCGCATCGGCGACCACGCCACCAACATCGCCGAGTGGGTGGAGTTCTCCATCCTGGGCGTTCATCCCGAGCAGATGGACGAGGAAAACCTCGGCGCGCAGCCCAGTCAGCGCTAAGCCTGTTTCAAATCAGCAGCCAAACGCCCGGGAAACCGTTGGAAAAAGAGAACGAGGTGAAAAAACGATGACAATGCAAGTCGGAATCGCCCGGCAGCTGCTGAACTGGCTGCTGCGGGCAGGAAAACAGGAAAACGTCAAACCCTCCACGAAGGGCGTCAGTCTGTTGGGCTGCAAGCTCTTTCTGGTGCTGAACACCCTCCTGTGGGGCGTTTTGGGCGGCGGGGTCTGCCTGGCGGTTTGGGCGGTGCTGGGCCAGCCCATCCAGTGGGGCTGGCTGCTGTGCGCCATCGGCTACCCGGCCATCCTCGTGGGACTGTGGGGCGGAGTGCTGTATCTCTACCTGCACACGGAGTTATAAAACCAGGCAATTCACCCTCTGAAAGCAGCGGGGGCGGCAGAACGCATCTGCCGCCCCTTTTGTCATTGTGGTTTCCTCACCCTGTGGAAAGCGGTCAGCCCGCCGAGCTGTCGCCCTCCTCCGCGGCCTCAAACGCGCTGGAGGCGTCGGCGTCCGCTTCCTCGATGGGAAGTAGTATCTCATTTGAACGTTTTTTGATGTTGGGTGATGCCGATTTCCCGTTGGCAGACCGGGGGTTATTCCGACCGCAGGGCGGTGACCGGGTCCAGCTTGGCCGCCCGCCAGGCGGGCACCAGCCCGCTGAGCACGGTGATGACAATGCTGAGAATGACCAGCATACCCGCATAGGTCCAGGGCAGGACTGCGTTGACTGAGGTGTCTCCCACCAGGCCGTGGATCAGGCTGTTGATGGGGAAAATCAACAGCTCCGTCACGATCACACCGATCAGGCCGGAGCAGCTGCCGATGATGAAGGTCTCCGCGTTGAACACCAGGGAGATGTTCCCCTTGCTGGCGCCGATGGCGCGGAGGATACCGATCTCCTTGGTCCGCTCCATAACGGAGATTTGGGTGATAATGGAGATCATAATGCAGGACACCACCAGAGAGACCGCGATGAACGCGATCAGCACATAGGAGACCACGTTGATGATGGTCGTCACCGAGGACATCATGGTACCGGCCAGGTCGGTGTAGGAGATGATTTTATCCGTCTCGCCTGCGGCGTCCATCTGGTCGTTGTAGCTGTCCAGAATGGCCACGACCTCCTCCTTGGCGTCAAAGTCGATGGGATAGATGTCGATTTCGCTGGGCGTTGCGAAGTCCGCGTAGCCCAGGGATGTCAGGTTGCTTGTATAATCCGTGCCCACAGAGTCGCTCATGGAGGACAGCAGCTCGGTCAGCGCGTCGCTATCCATGTTGAAGTTGAAAGCGTCCGTCAGCGTGTCCGCGTCGATGGTCAGGGAGTCCGCCAGACTGTCCGACAGACCCTCCATCATCTCGGTCATCATGGACTCCATGCTGTCCGAAAGCTGGCCGGAAAGCTGCTCCATGACCTCGTCAGTCATGGACGACAGGGCGCCGGACAGCTGGGTGGAGAGTTGCGCGGTGATTTCTTCTGACACTTGTCCCATCATCTGCTCCATGGCGCTGGACAGCTGGGCGGAAACCTGCGCGCTGAGCTGTTCCGTCAGCCCGCTCATCATCTGCTCCATGGCGGCGGTGAGCTGCTCCTCGATGGCCGCCGACAGCGCCTCCGTGTAGGCGGACAGCGCAGAGGCGAAGGCGGTCTGCAAATAGTCCTCCAGAGTGTCGGCCACCTGCTCCTGTATGGCGTCCATATCCACCATGCTCATCAGGCCGTCGGACAAAATCTGCGCCGCCTCGTCTGTGCTGAGATAGGCGGAAAAGCTCTCGCTGACGCTGTCGAAGGTGGTCAGGCCGTTGGCCTTCGCGTAGTCGCTGTAGCCGGAGACCAGCGAACTGACCAGACCGCTGAGGTCAGCGTCGCCGACGCTGACCGAAACCTCCGCCGACTCGTTGACGTAGTTGGCGACTGCGGTGACGAGGGTATCCGCGGTGACGGGGGTCCCCGCCTCCTCGGCCTCTTTCAGGCTCTTCTCGATGACCTCGGTCAGGCCGTCAGTCGGAACGGAGACTTCGCTGTTTTTTATCAGGTCGTTCAAAAAGTCCTCAATGAGGTCCGCCGCCTCATCGCTGTTCAGATAGGCGGAAAAGTCGTCTGTCAGGTCGGAATAGGATGCGCCGGAGTTGCTCTCCAGATAGGTCTCATACCCGGCCAGCAGGTCGTTGGTCAGGTCGGTCACGGCGTCCTGGGAGATGTCCAGCGTGATGCCGCTGAGCAGTTCGTTCAGGTCCAGGCCCGACAGGCCGATTTCGATGGAGCTTGCATCGATGGAGCTCAAATCAATGGAACTCAGGTCCAGATAGTCGGAGAGGTCCAGCGAGCTGGAGTCCAGACTCAGGTCCAGGTCCATGGAGGACAGGTCCAGCGCACTCAGGTCGATGTCCAGGTCCAGCGAGGAAAAGTCCAGGTCCATCGAGCTGAAATCCAGGTCCAGGGAACTGGTATCCAGGTCCATGGAGGACAGGTCGAAGGTAAAGGAATCCGTCAGGCCGCTCAGGTCGAACAGGTCGGACAGTGCGTCCTCGTCGATGGAGAGCACGGAGCTTAAATCAAACTCGTCGGTGTCCTCACCGAACTCCTCCCCGGTGAAAATGTTGACATCCGGGTTGGCCAGCTGGGCCTGGACCGCGTCGCTGCTCTCCGACAGCTCCGATATGTGGTAAATCAGGGACATGGGGTAGTTGATGCCGGAGGACAGGGCCGCGCCGGAGGCGTCCTCGGAGGGTTGCACCACCCCGACGATGGTCAGATCTTCCCCGTTTTCCACCAGCTCGGCCAGATATTCCTCATTGTCTGTCTTGTCCACCCAGACGTCGTATTCGCTGTCGTAGGCGTAGTAGTCGGCGCTGCAAACCACCTTGAAGGTGATACCCAGCACGTCGTCATAGGTATACGCGCCGATGTTCTTGATTCCGACGACGTCCTCGCCGTCGGAATACTGCTCGATGATGTTCTCCAGCTCGGAGTAATCCCGCAGGCCAAGGGTGTACAGCATATAGTCGCTGACGCTGCCGTCCGAGGTCAGGACCAACACGCACTCGTTGTAGTTTTCCGGCCAATGACCCGCCAGCACGTCGTACTGGCTCATATACAGGGACTCCTGCTCCGGCATGGCGTAGAACGAGGTGATGCCGGATGAGGACATGAAGCTGGAGAAAATGGAACCGCTGCTGAGACTGAGAGAGTCGTCCGGGTTGACCCGCCGGACGGAGTCGCCGTCCTGGAGGTAGATTTCCGGCTCCAGGTCGTAGATATACTCGATGGAGGAGACGTAGTCCATCAGGTCGCTCTCGCCGCTCTCGATGTACTCCTTCAGCGAGGCCAGGTCGTTGGAGTTCATCTGGGAGAACAGGGTGGAGATGACCTCTGTCACGGAGATTTCCGCGTCGGCCTCCGCTTCAATTACGTTGCCCGTCACATCCGAGGAGGACATGGTGGACAGCAGCGAGGAGATGTCAAAGGCGGAGCTGGTGATTTGGAGGGGGTACTCGGCCAGGGTGTCCTCCTCGATGCCCTGAATATAGTCGTTTACGCCGCTGGAAAGGGCCAGAATCAGCGCAATGCCGATGATGCCGATGCTGCCCGCGAAGGCGGTCATCAGCGTCCGGCCCTTTTTGGTGCGCAGATTGTTGGCGGAGAGGCCCAGCGCCGTTAGGAACGACATGGAGGTCCTGGTATTCTGCGCTTTTTTCTGTTTTTTTCGCATTGTTCACACCTCCGCGGCGCACTGCGCCCGCTCGGCCTCGGTCAGCGGCCGGGAGTCGGAGAGCAGCCGCCCGTCCTTTACCCGGATGATTCGGGTGGCGTACTGCTCGGCCAGCTCCGGGTTGTGGGTCACCATGATGACCAGCCGGTCCTCGGCCACCTCCTTCAGCAGCTCCATGACCTGGATTCCGGTTTGGGTGTCCAGCGCGCCGGTGGGCTCGTCGGCCAGCAGGATGTCCGGGTCGTTGACCAGCGCCCGGGCGATGGCAACCCGCTGCATCTGCCCGCCGGAGAGCTGGTTGGGCTTTTTGTGGATCTGGTTGCCCAGCCCCACCTTGTCCAGCATTTTTGTGGCCCGCTCCCGGCGCTCTGACCGGGGAACGCCGGAAAGGGTCAGCGCCAGCTCCACGTTGGCCAGGATGGATTGGTGCGTGATAAGGTTGTAGCTCTGAAAGACGAAGCCGATGGAATGGTTGCGGTAGGCGTCCCAGTCCCGGTCCTTGTACTTTTTGGTGGAGACGCCGTTGATGATCAGGTCGCCGGTGTCGTAGCGGTCCAGTCCGCCGATGATGTTCAGCAGCGTGGTCTTGCCCGACCCGCTGGGGCCGAGGATGGCCACAAATTCATTGTCCCGGAATTCCAGGGACACGCCGTCCAGCGCCTGTTGCACCAGGTCGCCGGTATGATACTGCTTTCGGATGTCTTTGATTTGCAGCATAAGGGCCTCCTTTTCGGATAGAAATCCCCAGAGGGTGTGTGGCAGCGCGCTCCCTCCGCCCGGACGGGGAAAACTCGCTGAGGGGGGAATCATCTATATTATAGCGGAGGCAGAACAAGCGAACCTAAACTTTAAGCGAATTTTTGTGAATAAAGTGTAAAATATCAACTTAAAACGGTTTTTCCTTCCGAATCGGAAATATTAAACGGATAAGCACGGCGGTAACGCCCGGATGGTTCCGTTGGAGAAAAACCCTGCATTTTGGCGTCCTCCGGCCGCGCTTGCTGCGAAATATGCCGGACAGATTTACAAAGACCTGCCCCTGTGGTAAAATAGCGGCAGCGATGGGCCGCCTCCTGCGGCAGAACAGCCCCTCCCTTTGCGCGGTCCCCGGAAAAAATACTGTTCCGGCTGCCGGTTTTCCAACGTTTGTGGTATACTATAGGCAGACAAAACAGAAAAGGCAGTCCGCCTGGCGGAACGCCTTGTGAAACGATGGTAGGGGGGACTGCGCCTTGTTTTTTCGCCTATGAAACAGAATTGCCGGCAGACGTGGGATTTTCCCACTTTTCCCCGGTACATCTCGCGTGGCTCGCGGCGATCACCGCCGGTACCGTGCTGCTGTCGCGATGGTTCCGGGGGAAAAGCGCCCGGACACAGCGCAGACTCAGCAAAGCCCTGGCGTGGTCCATGTGCGACGTCCTCGCGGCGGAGCATATCATCCTGCTCGCCACCGGGCATCAGACCGTCTATCAGCTGCCCCTGCACCTGTGTACGCTGATGCCGGTGGTGTGCCTGCTTTTTTCCTATACGCACTGGGACTGGGCGGGGCAGACGATTTACAGCCTGGGGATCGCGGGCGCGGCGCTGGCCCTGCTCTTCCCCGACTGGAACCGGTATCCCCAGTGGAATTATATGAACCTGACCGGCTTCTTCGTCCACGGCGGTCTGATTCTCTACGGTGTCTGGCAGCTGGTGGGCAAGACGGTCAGGCCCCGGCTGACGGCGATGTGGAAACCGGTGCTGTTCCTGGCGGTCGCAGCGCCGCCCATCTACCTAATCGACCGGCGTCTTGGGACGAACTACTTTTTCCTGCTCCGCGGTTCGCCCGGGTCCCCGCTGCAAACGCTCCAGGAGCAGGTCGGGGCCGCATATCTCCCGGCCTATGCGGCTCTGATCGTGGCCTTGATCGCAGTCGAATACCTGCCCTGGCTGGGAGCGGACAGGCACAGATGACGCCGCTGGAGCCTCGCGGCGCGGTGCGGACAGGAGGGACGCCCTATGGCCAGGAAACGCATTTGCTATTACAAAACCTTTCAGGATGACTTTGTGGAGAGCGCCGACCAGGACTATGCCCTGCGGTCGGACTACACCTGGATACGGGACGACAGGTGGGCCAAGCTGTTGGCGGCGGCGCTGTACGGGGCGGGGTATCTGTTCGCGGCGCTGTATGGGAAGCTCTGTCTGCACCTGAAAATCGTGCGGGCTGTGGACTGGAAGGCGTACCGCGACAGCGGAGCCGTCGTCTACGGAAACCACACCCAGCCCATCGGGGACGCTTTTGTCCCGGCGCTGGTGTGCGCCCCCAAGCGGTGTTACGTGGTCGTCAGCCCCGCCAACTTGGGGATACCGGTGCTCGGTCGGCTGCTGCCCCGGATGGGGGCGCTCCCCATCCCGGGGAACCTGGCGCAAATGCCCCGGTTCCTCCGGGCCGTGGGGCAGCGGCTGCGGGAAAAGAACTGTGTCGTGGTCTACCCAGAGGGCCACGTCTGGCCCTACTGTACCCAGATACGCCCCTTCCCGGAGACCTCCTTCGACTACGCGGTGAACAGCCACGTCCCCGCCTTTTGCATGACCACCACCTATCAGGCCCGGCGGTTCTCCGGCAAGCCGAGACTCACCGTCTACCTGGACGGGCCGTTTTACCCTGACCAGAATCTGCCCCGGCGGGAGCAGAAGAAGCAGCTGCGCGACCAGGTGCTGGCCTGTATGGAGCAGCGCAGCCAGCGCAGCACTTACCAATACATCGAGTACCGCCCGGCGGCGCAGCGCGACCGTGACAGGGACGAATGAGACGAGAAAACGAGCGGGGTCTCCGGGGTTGGGAGGCTCCGCCCGTCTGTTTTTGGAATCGTATGCCGCTCTGCGCTCCCCGCGGCCGGGGTGGCCCCGTCAGCTGGCGGTGGCCTGCGCCGTCTGCTGCGCCGTCAAGCGGCACTCCCGCTTCGCTCCCTGTGCGCCGCGGTTCATGATGAGCATTTGCAGCCGGTTTTCCACGTTGGCGTAGCTGGTGTCCGGGTCCAGGTCCAGGGGCAGGATGGAGATGTCGGGGTACTCCTCCTTGAGCCGCTTGATGACGCCCCGGCCGCAGACGTGGTTGGGCAGGCAGCCGAAGGGCTGCAAAATGATGAAGGACTTGACGCCCCGCTTGGCGTTGTGGGCGATCTCCGCGGCCATCAGCCAGCCCTCGCCGCAGCTCAGCGTCTCCGGGATGATGTCGCTGACCTCCTGGTACAGGTCCTTGGGCCGTTTGACGCGCTCGTAAAGGGGGTGCCGCACGGCGATTTTCTCCAGCTGCCGCTGCACGTAGTCGAACAGGCCCTCCACCAGCTGGGGATAGGGCGGAATGTTGGCGTGGTAGTCCTTAATTTCGCACTCCGTGGCCCGGAAGTCCTTCCGCAGCTGGTCGGTGATGCGGGGGAAGGCCGTCTCCATGCCGTTGGCCTCCAGGTACCGCTCGATGTTGAAGTTGGAGCCGGGGTGGTAGGTCACCAGCAGTTCGCCGGTGACGAACACCATGGGCTTCAGGTGGCTCCGGTCATAGGGGATTTGCCCCATCCGGTCAATGCACCGGGCGAACGCCCGCCTGGCGCTGCCCACGCCGCTGCGGATACCCTCCGCCACCTGGGCCACGCAGTCGTTATAGACCTCGTCCGTCTCGCCGGGGTGCAGCTCGTAGGGGCGTATCTTCCGGCACAGGTCGGTGAGGATGTCCAGCATCATAAAGGTCCACACCGCCTCCCACACGGCGCTGACGCCCAGCACCGCCACGCCAGGGTGCATCTCCTTGGTGTCGCTCATGTCGGTGGTCACAATGGGGACCTCCGTGAACCCGGCCCGGTCCAGCCCCTTGCGGAGCAGTCCCGCGTAATGGGACATCCGGCAGTCGCACTGGAACTTCACCATGGCCACGGCCACCTCGTCCTGCCGGTAGTGGCCCTCCTGCAAGGCGCTGATGAGTTCCCCGATGACCATCTGGCAGGGGAAACAGATGTCGTTGTGGACGTACTTTTTCCCCAAGGCGATTTGTTCCCGGCCCCCGATGGGCAGGGTCTGGACCTTGTAGTTCTCCTTCTCCATGATGGCGGAGAGCAGCACCGAGACCTCTTTGGAGATGTTGGGCACCAGGATGGTGCGGGTCTTTTTGTCCTTTTTGTAGAACTTGGTGGGGCTGGGCGCGGGCAGGTCCCGGCGCCAGTGTTCCAGCGCCTCCCGCAGGCGGGCGTCCCGCCGCTTGATGTCGATGGTCTCCAGGAAGGACTGGATGCGGATGCCCAGGGAGCCGGTGGCGTCGCTCTCGTCCACCTTGAGGATGAGGGGGGACTTGCTGCCGCTTTCGGTCAAAATCCGGCTGATCTCATCGGACAAAATGGCGTCGTGGCCGCAGCCAAAGCTGACGATCTGCACATACTCCAGCGCCGGGTCTTTGGCCGCCACCATGGCCCCCTCCAGCATCCGGGTGTGAAAGTTGTTGGTGATTTCGATGGTGGTGTTTTTCAGGTCCTGCTCGCTGAGGTGGGGCAGGCTGTCCACCGTCAGCACCGGCACGCCCCGCTCCTCGAACCGTTTGAAGATGTCGTGGCAGATGAAGGGGTCGGTGTGGTAGGGCCGCCCTGCCAGCACCACCGCGTAGGAGCCGGTCTCGTGGGCCTGGCGGAGGATCGCCTCTCCCCGGTCCGTCAGGGTCTTGCGGAAGGAGAGCAGAGCCTGTTCGCCGTCCGCGAAGGCGGACTCCGCCGCCTCCTTGGGGACGCCCAGCGTCTCCACCGCGTAGCGGCAGATCTGCTTCTTCCGGTCCTTTTCCGCGAACCAGTGAAAGACCGGAGTGTCGAAAATGACCTTACCGCCCCGCCCCGGGTCCTGCGCGTTGCGCACCACCATGGGGTAGCCCTGGAGGACGGAGCAGACGTAGGGGCTGGCCCTGTCCACCCCCTCCGGGGGCATATGCATTACATACGGGAAAAAGATGCGGTCGACCCCCATCCGGGACAACTCCATAATGTGCCCGTGTACCAGCTTGGCCGGGAAACAGACTGTGTCGGAGGCCACATATTGCAGCCCCTGCTCGTAGATCCTGCGGGAGCTTTTGGGGGAGAATTTCACCCGGTAGCCCAGCGCCCGGAAGAAGGTGCTCCAGAAGGGCATACTGTCCCAAAATTCCAGAACCCGGGGCAGACCGATGACCTCGCCCTTGTCCGGGGCGGCCTGATGATAGGGGTAGTCCTGAAACAGCAGCCTTTCCCGTTCCACGAACAGGTCCGCCGGTTTTTCCTTTGCCGGTTTCTCCGGCGCGGAGCCGTCCAGCGCCTCCACCGCGCCCTTTTCGCACCGGTTGCCGGAGATCCGCTGCGTCCCGGTGGAGAAGCGGACGACGGTGCGGCTGCACCGGTTGCCGCAGCCCATACACTGGACGCCGGTCTGGGTCTCATAGGTAAAGTGTTCCACCGCGTCGAACCCGATGAAGGAGGAACAGACGCCGTTCTGATAGCCGGATTCCGCCACCTGCCGCTTGACCGCCAGGGCCGCGCCGATGGCGCCCATCTCGCCTGGGTAGGGGGCCAGTCGGACCTCTGCGCCCAGATATTCCTCCAGCGCCCGCAGCACCGCCCGGTTGCGGAAGGTGCCGCCCTGTACCACGATGCAGTCGCCCAGCTGAGCGGTGTTGGAAATGCGCACCACCTTGGTGAACACGTTCTCGATGATAGAGCGGCACAGCCCCGCCATGATGTCGTCGGGACCCTTGCCCCGCCGCTGCTCGTTGATGATGGTGCTGTTCATAAACACGGTGCAGCGGCTGCCCAGCCTGGCCGGGGCCGCTGACCGAAACGCCGCGTCCGCAATTTCCTCCACGGGGATGTGCAGGTTCACCGCGAAGTTTTCCAGGAACGAGCCGCACCCGGAGGAACAGGCTTCGTTCAGCATGATGTTGGTGATGATGCCGTCCTCCAGCCAGATGGCCTTCATGTCCTGCCCGCCGATGTCCAGCAGGAAGGTGGCCTCTGGGTAATACTGGGCGCAGCCCATGGCGTGGGCCACTGTCTCCACGGTGTGGTAGTCCGCGCCGTAGGCCCGGGCCAGCAGATTTTCCCCGTAGCCTGTGGTGCCCAGGCCCAGAACGGTCAGCTTGATGCCCTGGGCGTCGTACTTCCGCTTCATGGCGTTCAGGCCGTCCCGCACCACCAGCAGCGGCTCCCCCTGGTTGTTGGCATAGAAGCGGTCGATGACTCGCTCCTCCTCGTCCAGCAGGACGAACTTAGAGGTGGTGCTGCCGGAGTCGATGCCCAGCCAGACCCGCAGCTCTCCGTCCACCGGCTGTGGCGGGCACAGGTCCTTCAGCTCCCGGTCGTGCCGCGCCTGAAAGGCTTGCTGCGCCTGGAGGGAGGGAAAGAGAGGCTCCTGCACGTCCTCCTCGGAGGCTGCGGGGCCGTCCGACCGGGCCAGCCGGGCCGACAGCTCCCCCAGGGTGATGGTATCCGTCTCCTGGGGAAAAAGTTGGTCGATGGCGATGGCGGTGCCGTAGGCCACGATGGTCTCAGGATGTTCCGGGCGGACGATGTCCTGTTCCGACAGGTGCAGCCGCTCCGCGAACACCCGAATCAGAGTGGGGTGGAAGGTCAGCGGGCCGCCCTCGAAGATGATGGGGGCCTCCAGCTCCAGCCCCTGGGCCAGCCCGCCGATGGTCTGCTTCACGATGGCGTGGAAGGTGGACAGGGCGATGTCCCCCTTCCTGGCCCCGGAGAGCAGCAGCGGCTGGATGTCCGTCTTGGCGAATACGCCGCACCGGCCGGAGATGTCGTAAACCGTGCAGCCCTGCTCCGCCAGAGCTTCAAACTGTTCCGGTTCCACGTTCAGCAGCGCCGCCACCTCGTCGATAAACGCGCCGGTGCCGCCGGCGCAGCTGCCGTTCATCCGCATATCGGAGGTCTGGAGCTGTCCCTTCTGTTCGTCGTAGTGGAAGAACACGACCTTTGCGTCCTGTCCGCCCAGCTCCACGGCGGTTTTCACATTGGGGTACAGCGCCCGGACGGCGGCGGAGTTGGCCACCACCTCCTGTATGTAGGGGACCCCCAGCTTTTGCGCGATCGGCCTGCCGCCGGAGCCGCAGACCGCCCCCCGGAACCGTTCCTTGGGAAAGCGCTCCGCCGCCTCCCGGAGCAGACTGTCCACCGTCTCCTGCTGGCGGGCGTTGTGCCGCACGTAGCGGGCGTGGAGCGTCCGGCCGCTTTCCGGGTCGGTGACGACCACCTTGACGGTTGTGGACCCCACGTCGATTCCAATGCGAAGGTTTCTGTCTGTCCCTTCCACAACGATGCTTCCTTTCCGTGCCCTCAGGGCAGCTTCCGCGACCGCTCCGGGGGAATCCACCCGGCGATGTCGGTCAGGTCAAACGCATAGGTCAGTTTTTTGCCGTAGGCCCGCTCATAGGCGGCCACCTTCTGCCGGTAATCCTGGGCCATCATTTCCTCGCTGTTTTCCCGGTCGCTTTTGGCCGGGTCGGGGTAGATGGGCGGGAGAACGTGGGTGACATACCGGGTCTTGTGGAACTGGTCGTTCTCCGTCCCCGGCAGGTCCCGGATCTCTACAAAGCAGGACACCACGGGCACGCGGTTGACGGCGGCGTAGTAATAAGCCCCCCGCTTGGGCGGGCGGGGCTTGCGGTAGTGGAACCACATCTCCTGCTCCGGGTAGATGAGGACGGCGTGGCCCTGCTCCAGCCGCTCGTGGAGCATGGGGCCGAAATGCTTGCGCAGGTAGGTGGCGTTGTTGGCCAGGGGGATGATGTCCTCGTGGTTCATCAGAAAGCCAATCCAGCCCTTCATCGCCAGGTTGCTCTCCTGGCTGACCATGTACAGCCGCTTGTAACCGGCTCGGTTCATGGCCTGGCGCACCGCCGTGTTGTCCAAGGGGCTAAAGTGGTTGCTGGTCACGATGACCCCGCCGTGGACCCCGTCCAGATTTTCCAGCCCCTCGATTTTCGTGCCCCGGTTCAGGTACTTGGTGGCGGTGTCCGTCAGCGCCCGGGCGCAGACGTTGCAGAACCGGTAGCCAAAGGTCTTGTAGTTGTCCAGAAAATGCTGCGTGATGGCCCCCTGCTCCTCTTTGGACAGGGTGGGGTCGTCCACCTCCACCTTACAGTTCAGGTCGCCCCGCTCTGTGGCGGCGCGCATATTGGCCACCACCTGCTTCTTGTTGCCTCCGATCAGCATACGCGAATTTTCTCCCCTTTTTCTGCCATCTTGCGGAAGGCCACCGGCTGTTTGCACACCTCCGGTCCCTTTTGGATCATATTGCCCAGGCAGGCGCGGTCAGACGCCTTCTGTTCCTCGGTATAGGTCTCCTTGTGGCGCACGATGTCCTCGTAGAAGGGGGAGCCTTTCGCATAGCGCCAGAAGTAGTCCTCATAGGGGATGTCGTCGTAGCACCAGGGCTTCTGGAACAGGTTGTAGTGGATCAGGTTGGGGCGCTCCAATATCGCGCCTGTTCCGCCGCCCCCTTCTGGCGGCATGGCGTCCCAGCTCTCGTCCAGGTAGACGATTTTGCCATTGCACATGGCGTTGAAATAGTCCTGGTCCGGGGCCAGACAGTCGAAGTGATAGGTGTGCAGCAGATGGAGGAAGTGGTCGCAAAGGCCCACCTCCCGCATTTTTTTCAGGTTCATCACCAGAATCCCGGAGTTGATATACTGTTCGATGGGGATGCCCACCGCGTTTTCCACATAGTCCACCAGCGCGGGCACCGGCGTGATGGAGTGGTCGGGGCAGGCGCCGATGAGATCGTCTCCCAACTCGGTCTGATACAGCTGGGAGATGTCCCCTGGCACCACGATGTCGCTGTCCAGATAAAGCCCTTTGTCGTACTCCGGGAACCGGTCGGCAATAAAAAGCCGGAAATAGATGGTCGGTGTGAAGTAATCGCACCGCAATCTATTTTCGGCCCGGTCGGTGATGCCTGCCAGCTTTTCCTGCATTTGGAGAAAGCGGATCTGAAAGGGAGGCTTTACGGCGGCGGAGAGCTTCCTCCGGCTCTCCTCGGTCAAGTCCTCGTGGAGGACGATGATTTGATAGGTGTACGCCCTGGACGCACGCTCCATCATGGAGCGGATCGCGCAGTCCAAATAGGGCGCATAGCTCTCGTCCACAGTGAAGAAGATGGGGATCTCATCCTGTTTCATAACAAGTATCCTTTCATCGCGGTGGTGACATCAGTATATTCCTGAAAAATGTCATCATACTCGTGAATTTTCAGCTTTTTATGCACCTGCTCGATTTGCCATGGCTTCACGGTCAGCGTGTGTATCCAGGGGAAAAAGCGGAAGCTGGTGGTGAAATGCTGAAAAACGGTGTTTTGGTGCAGCTTGCGCTGTTCGTTATAGGCTCTGCCCCAGAGCTTTTTGTCCCGGGCCAGCTTGTTGATGGCGGACTGATCCGGCATAAACATCTGCTTGTCGCGGCACATAGCCCGGCACCGGGCAAAGAGGCCGGTCTCCCGGATGCGCGCCAGGTTCAGCAGCAGCACCCCGGAGTTGACATAGTCCATGTGGAGCGGACGGCTGCGGAAGACCCATCTTCCGTAGTAGTCCAGTACGCCAGCCAGCTCGTATCCCTCCATGTCCTGGTGGTAAAACGCGCTACAATCCTGCCGACAGACCACGTCGTTGTCCAGGTACAGGATGCGGTCCGGCAGCTGGGGGACCTGGTCCGCGAACAGCCGCAGCATACAGCAGGGGGTGAACCGGGTCTCCAGGTTGGCCTGAGGCGGCTCCGCCCGGAACAACTCCGTGGCGTCGATGCGCGTGACGGAACTGCCGCTGTTTTGCCGTTTCACATAGGAATCCAGATACCGGACGGTCTCCCGGGAGACGGGCGAAATGCGCCGCTGGTCCAGTGTCAGGTCCATGGTCATCACGAAGATGTGCAGCGGCTCCGCCGTGTGCCTGAGCAACGACAGGACCGAGAGGACCAGGCCGTCCTCAATATTTTTGTCCCCACAATAGAGAACATTGATGCAGTCCGTTGAAAAATTTTCGTTTTCTATCATAGCTTTGCCCCTCTGGCCGCCCCGCATGTAGCTTTATTATACCCTGTTGTGGGGCGCTCATCAATGGACAAAGCGCGACAAGTGTCGTATAATTTCTCAATTTTGACCGATTTTCCCCTGTAAAGGGGCTAAATCGGTTCGAAAACGGAAGCTTTCGTCACGCTGAGGCCTGATGGACCGCTCGTCCCGCGCCATAAAAAACAATAATTCCCATCTGCCAGCAAAAAGAAAAGCAGGCGGTTTTCCGTCTGCTTTCTTTTGCGTTTTGCAATGCCGGGGACAGGTCATGGTTACTTCCGCTTCCAGGTGGAGGGGAACAGCAGGATTAGCATGGGGAACACCTCCAGCCGCCCCGCCAGCATATCGAAGATCAGCGTCAGCTTGGACAGGGGGGAGAGGAACCCGTAGTTGCACGCCGGTCCCACCAGGGACAGACCGGGGCCGATGTTGTTGATGGTGGCGGCTACGGCGGTGAAACAGGTGGTGAAGTCCTCGCAGTCCAGCGCCAGGAGTAGCACCGAAACCACGTAAATGCCCAAGTAGCAGGCCAGGAACATCATGGCCCCCTGGAGGACCGAGCGCTCCACACTGCTGCCATTGAGGCGCACCGCGCTGACCCGCCGAGGCTGGATCAGCGCCCGGGCTTCCCGGATGCCGGCTTTGGCATAGAGCAGGATACGGCTGACCTTCAGGCCGCCGCCGGTGCTGCCGGCGCAGGCCCCGGAGAACATGATGGCCACCAAAATCATCTTAGCGAACATGGGCCACTGGTCGAAGTCGCAGGTGGAGAAGCCGGTGGTGGTCATGACGCTGGCCACCTGGAAAGCGCTCTGCTGCAAGTTATAGAGCAGGCCGCCCCCCTGCTTGCAGAACACGTCCAGCCCCACGACCAGGGTCGCGCCCACGAAAATAATCAGATACCACCGCACCTCCTCCATTTTCCCGGCCTCCCGGAACCGGCGGAGGGTGCAGAGGAAGAAGAACTCAAAATTGATGCCGAACAGCACCATAAAAATCGTGATGACTACTTGGAGGTAGGTACTGTAGGCGGCGCAGGAGTCGGCCAGCACGCCGAAACCGCCGGTGCCCGCCGTGCCGAAGGCGATGCACAGGGAGTCGAACAGGGGCATCCCGCCCAGGCACATCAGCACGAACTGTGCAAAAGTCAGGCCGGTGTAGATAATGTAGAGGTTCCGGGCGGTGGCTTTCAGGTGGGGCACCAGCTTGGAGACCGAGGGACCGGGGCTTTCCGCCTGCATCAGGGCGAAGCTGGAGCCGCCCCCCGCCAGAGGCAGGATGGCAAGCACAAAGACCAATACGCCCATGCCGCCGACCCAGTGGGTGAAGCTCCGCCAGAGCAGCATACAGTGACTCAGGGCCTCCACGTCGTCCAGAATACTGGCGCCGGTAGTGGTGAAGCCAGACACCGTCTCGAACACCGCGTCCAGATAATTGGGGATCTCCCCGCTGAGGGTGAAGGGCAGCGCCCCGATGAGGGACATTAAGATCCAGGCCAGCGCCACGGTGACATAGCCCTCCCGGGCATAGAAGCGGTCCTTGCGCCGCTTGACGCGGGTCAGTCCCAGGCAGACCAGGAAACACCCCGCCGCGCACAGGGCGAAGAACACGCCCGTCCGCTCGCCGTACACCAGGGCGCACACCAGGGGCAGCAGCATAAAGACGCCCTCGATGCCGGTGATCCACCCCAATATGTTGATAATACTCCGATAGTTCATAAATAATCCAGTTCACACCCTGTAGTTATTGTTTATCTCTGCCGATGGGAGGCGGTTCCGCTGCCTGTGCCCCGGCCCAGGATGTCCGTCAGGTCGCAGATGCCCCGCCGGGTGGTGACGATGACCACCTGGTCTCCCGGCAGAATCATATCCTGGCCGGAGGGAATGGTGATGGTTCCCTCCCGGATGACGGCGCAGACCAACACCCCGCTGCGGGTGTGCAAATCCATCAGCCGCCGCCCGGTGGCCGCCGAGGCGCTCTCCACCGTGAAGGAGATGGCCTCCACCTGGTCGCTGGCCAGCCGGTAGACCGCCTCCATGTTGCTGGACCCGGCGGCGTTGCCCATGGCCCGCACATAGCGGAGGATGTGTTCCGCCGTCAGCGCCTTGGGGGAGACGATGGCCCCCAGGGGCAGCTCGTTGATCACGCCGCTCATGGACATCTTGTTGATGCGGGTGATGACCTTGGCGTTGGAGACCTTGCTGACGAACATACTCAGCATGATGTTCTCGGAGTCGTTGCCCAGCAGGGAGCAGAAGGCGTCTGCCTCGTCGATGCCCTCCTCCATCAGCAGACTCTCGCTGCACGGGTCGCCGTAGATGACGTTGACCTTGGGCAGCAAATCGTTGAGGGCGTCGCACCTGGCCCGGTTGGGTTCGATGATGGTGACCTTCGGCCGGATGTCGCACAGGCGCCTGGCCAGGTAATAGCCCACGTTGCCGCCTCCGGCGATGACCACTGTGCGGATGGGACGAACCCGCACGCCGACGCTCTCCAGCGTCTTCCGGAGATACTGGGCGTCCAGCATCAGGGAGAGGCGGTCCCCCCGCTCTATGACGGTACTGCCGTTGGGGATGATTGCCTTGTGCTGCCGGGTGACGATGGCGATGAGCAGGGGGTTCCGGCTGGACTGGGTGATCTCCATCAGGCTCTTGCCGATCCAGGGGGAGTTGTCGGGCAGGTCGAAGGTAATCATCTCCACCTTGCCGCTGGCGAAGGTGTCGATCTCCATGGCGAAGGGCGCCCGCACCAGCTGGTAGCAGGCCAGCGCCGCGCTCAGCTCCGGGTTGATGGCAAGGGAGAGGCCCAGCTCCTCCCGAATGAAGCCGATCTCGGAATAATATTCGGGGTCCCGCACCCGGGCGATGGTTTTGCACTGGCCCGCCTTCCGGGCGATGAGGCAGCAGAGCATATTGACCTCGTCCTGGCTGGTGGCGGCGATGAGCACGTCGCAGTCCTCCACCCCGGCCTCCTGGAGGACGTGGTAGCTGGCTCCGTTGCCCGCCACGGCCGCCACGTCCAGTTCGTTGGCCAGTCGGTCCAGCTTTTCCTGGTTGTTGTCGATGACGGTCACGTCGTGGTTTTCGCCGCTGAGGGTGTCGGCCAGGGTGTAACCGACCTTGCCGCAGCCTACAATGATGATTTTCATGGGTTCCTCCGCCTTCTCCGGCGTTTCGCCGTTTTTCTCTTATCCAATGAGCATTATACCGTTCCAGAGACCAAAAGGCAAGAGGCGGGAGAGGCCGGAAACAGGAATTTTTGCGGCGGGTTGGTGCGGCGGCGCTTTTTGGTGATAATTTCACAATTTGGATATTGAAAAGTCCTGCAGAGGCGGGTATAATAGAGCCATAGTATGACTTGGAGGTGTTACTATGCCTGAAATCACAAAAGACACCATCATTGGTGAGGTCCTCGCCATCGCGCCGGATACCGCTCCCATCTTCATGGCCGCCGGGATGCACTGTCTGTACTGCCCCGCCTCCCAGGGGGAGACCATCGAAGAAGCCTGCTATGTCCACGGGATCGACTGTGACACTCTGCTGGATGAGATTTACAGCCATCTGGCCCTGAAGGAGTAAGACGGCGCTGGCTTTTCAAACCTGACCAGGTCCCGGGAACGCGGCTGCGCTTCCGGGACCTTTCCATCTGCGACAAGAGGAACATGAGACAGACGATACAACTGACGCCCCGGCTCCGGGCCGCCGCCGACTGGGTGCCGGAGGGGGCGGTCCTCTGCGACGTGGGAACCGACCACGCCCACCTCCCCACCGCCTTGCTGCTGGAGGGGAAAATCGACCGGGCCATCGCCTCCGACATCCGCCCCGGCCCCCTGGGCCGCGCGGGGGACACCGTCCGGCGGTTCGGGCTGGAGGAACAGGTGGAGCTGCGGCTCTGCCCCGGCCTGGAGGGCATCGCCCCCGGCGAGGCCGACGCCGTGACCATCTGCGGCATGGGCGGCGAGACGATTTTACACATATTAGAGGCCGCGCCCTGGACCAAGCAGGGCGTCCGGCTGATTTTGCAGCCTCAGCGCTCTCAGCCGGAGCTGCGCCGCTGGCTGGCGGCAAACGGCTACGCCGTCCGCCGGGAGCGGATGGTGCGGGAGGGTGCGCGGTGGTATGCCCTTCTGCTGGTCGAGGGCGGATGGGAAGCCCCCCTCTCCCCGGCGGAGGAGCTGGCGGGACGGCCCGCCCATTGGGTACGGGAGCCGGAGCGGCTGGCGGCTCTGCGCGCCCTGGCGGAGAAGAACCGGCGGCTGCTCCGAGGGCTGGAGTACTCCGCCAAGCCGGAGGACATTCCCCGGCGGGCCTGGCTGCTCCAGGCCCAGGAGGAGCTGACCCGGTGGATAGAGGAAGAACGTCTGAGGGAAAATCAGGACGGCAAGGAAAATTCTAATCTTAAATAAATTTTCGCTTTTGTTTTGCTTTTGTCTAGATTTGTTCACAATTATCTGCTACCCTTATGCTTAAAATCAACACTCCCCACTCTGAGAAGGAGGATACAGCCATGCAACCGACACTTTGTTCCAAATGCCACAAAAACGTGGC
>JAJPXY010000108.1 GCA_021205205.1 Clostridiales bacterium | reverse complement strand
GTGTCCATGCGGACATAGGCGGTGCTCTTGCTCATCTGGCCGGTGAACCTGGTGCCGCCCACGCCGTTTTTGACATACCAGAGGATGCCGGTACTGGATGTGCGGGCATAGCCGGTGTACTTGGTGCCGTTATAGTACCACAGGCCGTCGCCGGTGCTCTTTTTGGCAGTGTCCATGCGGACATAGGCGGTACTCTTGCTCATCTGACCGGTCAGCTTGGAGCCAAGCACGCCGTCCGTCACGACCCAAACGGAATCGCTGGAGGAATTGCGGATATAGCCGGTGAACTTGGCGCCGCTATAGTAGTAGAGGCCGTCGCCGACGCTCTTCGTGCCGGTATCCATGCGGACATAGGCGGTGCTGGTGCTCATCTTGCCGGTGAACTTGGTGCCGCCCTTGCCGTTGGTCACTTTCCAGACGTAGTCGCTGGAGTAACGGCGGACGTAGCCGGTGAATTTCGCGCCCTGATAATACCACAGGCCGTCGCCGGAGTATTGGCCGGTGAAAGCTGTTGCGGAGGAGGAGACGGTCACAGTGCCACTCGATGCGGTGGTCATCGTGGTGACCACCTCCATCACCTTGCCGGAGTTGGCTGCGGAGGTGTTGCAGACATAGCTGCCGTCATCGGAGGAGGCAACCAGCACCTCTACAGCGCCCACAGAGGCGGTCGTGCCGTCGGCCACCAGCTTGCCGTCCGCGTCGAAGTAATAGTATCCGGCCTCGAAGGTAGTGCTGTTGCTCGTGGAGGAGCCGGGGATGTAGAGCACCGTATCCGCCGCTGCGGCCGCCGTGGCAGTGCTGTTCTCCTTATAATAGAAAGTCCAGTAGCTGTTGGAGACGTAGGTCCAGCCGGTGTCGGTCGAGGTGGTAGCCTGGGCGAACACAGTCACGTCGGCCTCATCTTCCTCCTCGGCTGCTTCTTCTTCCACGGAGTCAGCGGCTTCTTCTGCTTCCTCCTCTGCGGGGTCGGCAGCATCTTCTGCTTCTTCCTCTGCGGGATCAGCGGCTTCTTCCGCTTCTTCCTCCACGGGGTCGGCGGCTTCTTCCGCTTCTTCCTCCGCAGGGGCGGCGGCTTCTTCTGCTTCTTCCTCCTCGGCGGAGGTGTCAGCCTCGTCCTGTGCGTTGGCCTCCTCCTCGCTGAGGGAAGCGTCGCCTTCGGCGTTGTCCGCCCCCTCAGAGGCGGAGGAGATGGATGCGGAGGTGTCCGCAGACAGGTCTACGGCCAGGGTGGCGGACTGGAACGTCATGCACAGGGCCAGGGCCAGGCACAGGGCGGACAGTCCTTTTTTCATTGCGCGTTGTTTCATCAGGGTTCCTCCTCAGGATGTTGTACCGCGTGTCACGTTGGGACAGGCCGGTCTTTTTGGTGGCGGCGCCCCGCGTCGGCGCGCTGCCGCGCCGCTTCACCACTCTGTCGAGTATTTGCGCACCCGGAAGGTGGCGCCCAGGCTCTGGCAGATCTCCCGGCAGGCGTCCAGCTCCGCCGTGGGGAGGGTGTCAACGACGGTCATGATGACGGTGGGGACGTACTGGACCGCGTCCCGGGCGAAGTCCAGCATGGCCTGATAGGCCTGGACGCCGTACCGGGAGCGGACGGTGGCGTGGTAGGTCTCGGGGGTGGCGTTGTTCAGGGAGACGGACAGGATGTCGAACTTACCCTGGAACAGATGGGCGGTGGGCATTCCCCAAATCAGGTCGCTGTGGCCGTTGGTGTCCATGCGGATGGGGATGGGGGAGACCTGCTTGACCTGCTCCGCCACCCAGAGGATGTCGTACAGGCGGTAGGTGGGTTCCCGTAGCCCACGAACACCAGCTGGGCGTACTGGGAGAGGTCGGCGGCCAGAATGGCCTCCAGCATCTCCTCCCGGGTGGGTTCCCGCTCCAGCCAAAGATTGGAGCCGGTGCCCACGCCGTCGCCGGTGTGCCGCAGGCAGAAGACGCAGTTGCAGTCGCAGCGGTTGGTGGGGTTCACGTAGAGGTTGTTGCCATAGACATAGGTGATGGTCACGGTTCGTTCACTCGATTCCAAAAAAGCGTTTGCCGTTTTCGGTGGAAATGCGCTCCACCTCCTCCGGCGTCAGGCCCCGCAGCTGGGCGATTCTCGCCGCCACCCGGGAGACCTTGGCAGAGTCGTTGCGCCGCTCCCCCTTCTCCCGGGGGTAGGGCAGCATATAGGGGGAATCCGTCTCGATCATGAACCGGTCCTGGGGAACCCAGCGGAGGACCTCCGGGGCCTTTTTGGCGTTTTTATAGGTGATCGCGCCGGTGAAGGACAGGTTCCACCCCAGACGGATGAGGGTTTTGGCATCCTCCAGGCTGCCGGAGTAGCAGTGAAAGACCCCACGCAGACCGGGGAACTCCTTCACGGCGGCCAGGCTGTCGGCGTGGGCCTCCCGGTCGTGGAAGATGACGGGCAGGTCCAGGGAGCGGGCCAGCTCCATCTGCTCCCGCAGCACCCGGTTCTGGGTGGCCCGGTCGGGGTAGTCCTCCCAGTAGTAGTCCAGGCCGATCTCGCCAATAGCTTTGACCTTGTCGCACCGGGCCAGCCGGGCGATCTCGTCCAGGGCCTCCGGGGTGGCGTCCGCCGCGTCGGAGGGGTGGAAGCCTACGGCGGCGTAGACATGGGGCCAGCGTTGGGCGTAGGAGACAGCCTTTTGGGAGCTGGACAGGTTACAGCCGGGGTTCAGCACCAGGCCGACGCCCCGCTCCGGCAGGGAGGAGAGCAGCTCGTCCCGGTCGGAATCGAACCAACTGGAGTCGTAATGGGCGTGGGTATCAAACAGCACGGGAACACCTCCCTCCGGGAAAAACGGCGAGCAATACCGGACACTTAAAAGCATTATACCAAAAACAGAATTTATTTGCAACCACAGAAAGCGGAAAAAATCCCGCCGCAGGAGCGGCGCGCTTTGGTAAAACCGCGGCTTTGAACCGGGCGGGGAACGGCGCGGCCCCCGCTCCACAGGCGGGGCGCAAAATTGACCTGCCGGAGGTTGCAAAAATCCCCGGATGGGGGTAAGATAAACTGCCTGAAAAAACGGACAGGGGGAACGCATATGGTACACATCTACTGTGGCGACGGCAAGGGCAAGACCACCGCCGCCATGGGGCTGGCCCTCCGAGCAGCGGGCCGGGGCTGGGGCGTGGTCATTGCCCAGTTTCTGAAAAGCGAGGACTCCGGGGAACGCCGCGCCCTAGCCTGCGTGCCGGGGGTGACGCTGCTGCCCCTGCCGGAGCGGGTCAAGTTCTCCTTCCAAATGGACGAGGCGGACCGGCGGGAGGCCGCAGCGCGGTTCGCGGCCCTCTGCGACCAATGCCAGGGGCTGGCGGCGGCAGGGGAGGCCCGGATGGTGATTCTGGACGAGGTCTGCGCCGCCGTCAACACCGGCCTGCTCCCCCTGGAGCGGGTGCTGGCGCTGCTGGACGGCCTCCCGGCGGGGGCCGAGGCGGTGCTGACCGGGCGGGACCCCCACCCGACGCTGCTGGCGCGGGCGGACTATGTGACCGAGATGAAAAAAAACAGACACCCTTACGAGAAGGGCGTCCGGGCAAGGAGCGGAATCGAATTCTAATTAGCAATTAGCAATGTTACGAAACAGGATGCGGGTGCAAATTGCAAATCGCTGTACGCAGATTCTGCACCGTTGGAAATTCTGACAAGCGGAAAAGAAACGCATAATTGTACATTGCACATTGCTAATTGCACATTATTATGTATTGTCGGGCGCCGCCAACGTGATTCGATACCACCGACAGGGCGCGGCGCCCTCCAGCGCATCGAACCGGGCCAGGGGGAACGCCTCGGTCAGCTCCCGGCGCTCGGCCTCGGTCAGGCGCAGCTCCCGGCTGCCGGGGTGGGGGACGCCGTCGAAGGCGGCCAGCAGCAGGGCCAGCGGGCTGCCGGGGGCGGAGAATTTGGTTGTGGAGACGGCTTCGCTCTGCATAGCGGTTCCCTTTCTTTGTATCTCTTGTGGCGGAGGGGAATAGAACTCTGTTATCTGTTGATTCCTTTGCATCAGCATCCATGACCTTATCAAAAAGTGCCCCTACACACTACGGCAGCAAAAAAACAAAACCGCGTGTGTCGTTTTTTCACGGCAACGCTGTCAGGCGGTGCGGGAATTTCCCATGAACGCTGAACCAAGGGGAGAGCAGAATTCCATTATAAAGGATGGCGGGCGATTTGGCAAGGTGCCATATTGCCCAAATCGGCGGACGAATTTTTGACAGGGGAGAAAAACTCCCCGGTTGCACGTTGCAATTTTGTCGCCGCCGTTGTAGAATAGGCTTGATATTTGATTCGCTGGAGTTGTCCGGCAGGTTCGGAAGGAGAACGGTGTTATGATCTTTACATTTGCGGACTATCAGACCAGCGCGGACTACCTGCGCGGCCAGCTGGGGGGCTTCGTCCCCAAGGTGGCTATGGTCCTCGGCTCCGGCCTGGGGTACCTGGCCGAGAAGGTGGAGGACCCCATCGCCGTCCCCTTTTACGCCATCCCCTACTTCCGCCGCTCCACCGCGCCGGGCCACGCCGGGCGGCTGGTCTTTGGCAAGCTGGACGGCCAGAACGTGGCGGTGATGCAGGGGCGGTTCCACCACTACGAGGGCTACAGCTTTGAGGAGGTCACCTTCCCCATCCGGGTGCTGCGGCTGCTGGGGGCGGAGACGCTGATCGTCACCAACGCCGCCGGGTGCGTCAACGAGAGCTGGGAGGCCGGGGACCTGATGCTCATCAGCGACCACATCAAGCTGACGCTGGATTCCCCCCTCTGCGGCCCCAACCTGCCGGAGTTCGGCCCCCGGTTCCCGGACAGCACCTATAACTACACCCCCGCCCTGCGGGACCTGGCCCATCAGGTGGCCCAGGAACAGGGCATCCCTATGCGGGAGGGGGTCTACCTCTATCTGCCCGGCCCCCAGTACGAGACCCCGGCGGAGATTCGCGCCGCCCGGGTCTTGGGCGCGGACGCGGTGGGGATGTCCACCGTGCCGGAGGTCATCGTGGCCCGCCACTGCGGGATGCAGGTGCTGGGGGTCACGCTGCTGACCAATATGGCCGCCGGGATTTTGGACCAGCCTTTGACCGAGGAGGAGGTACTCACCGCCGCCCAGGAGGGGAAGGAGAAGTTCTCCGGACTGGTGCGGGGCTGTCTGGAGAAGATGTAAAAGTAAAATCGGTTTCCCTTTGAATCTGCCTTATCAGAAATTTTAAGGGAAAACCCCTCCACCATGCTTCGCATGGTCCCCCTCCCCTTTCAGGGGAGGC
>JAJPXY010000029.1 GCA_021205205.1 Clostridiales bacterium | reverse complement strand
ATGTCCCTTCACTACCTGTTACCTATCTTACTTCACTATACACCGTGGCCGCCCGCAGGAACCACCTGCTTACCCCGGGCGGCCACGGGCCGCCCCTACAGGCGTGTGGGAAACCTTCCGGGTATAGCCGCCAAAAAATACCCCACAAAAATTTCTGAAAACCGGCAAAAAAGGCTTGCGCTCGTTGGGAAAATGTAGTATGATAGCAATCGTGATTACGCACACCAGGGGGATTCTGCGCCCTGTGCCGCCCCAAGGGGCCGGTTGGCGCTGGAGATGAACCGGGTGGAGGTAACAACTAAAAAGGAGGATTTTATCCATGGCAGTCGTATCTATGAAACAGCTCCTGGAGGCCGGCGTTCACTTCGGCCACCAGACCCGTCGGTGGAACCCCAAGATGGCCGCTTATATCTACACCGAGCGCAACGGCATCTATATCATCGACCTGCAAAAAACCGTCAAGAAGCTGGACGAGGCCTATAACTTCGTCAAGGGCCTGGGCGCGGACGGCAAGAGCCTGCTCTTTGTGGGCACCAAGAAGCAGGCCCAGGAGGCCATTAAGGACGAGGCCACCCGCTGCTCCATGTTCTACGTGAACAGCCGCTGGCTGGGCGGTATGCTGACCAACTTCAAGACCATGCGGGGCCGCGTGGACCGCATGAACCAGCTCAAGAAGATGCAGGAGGACGGCACCTTCGATATGCTCCCCAAGAAGGAAGTCATCAAGCTGCTCCACGAGCAGGAGAAGCTGGAGAAGTACCTGGGCGGCGTGAAGGACATGAATACCCTGCCCGGCGCCATCTTCGTGGTGGACCCCCGCAAGGAGCACAACGCCATCGCCGAGGCCCGCAAGCTGGGCATCCCCGTGGTCGCCATTGTGGACACCAACTGCGACCCCGACGAGGTCGATTACGTCATCCCCGGCAACGACGACGCCATCCGCGCCATCCGCCTGATCTCCGGCATCATGGCCAATGCCATCATCGAGGGCAAGCAGGGCGAGGAGACCGTCGAGACGGAAGAAAAGTAAGGCAAAAAATACCATGCCCGCCTGAAACGGGCGGGCATCTTTGGAACCGATACAGGAGGTTATAACAATGGCAATTTCCGCTAAGACTGTAAAAGAGCTCCGGGAAATGACCGGCGTGGGCATGATGAAGTGCAAGGAGGCCCTGGTGGCCTGCGACGGCGACATGAACAAGGCCGTCGACTGGCTGCGGGAAAAGGGCCTGGCCGCCCAGGCCAAGAAGGCTTCCAAGGTCGCCTCCGAGGGCGTCTCTAAGGCATATGTCATCGACGGCGTGGGCGTCATCATCGAGGTCAACTCCCAGACCGACTTCGTCTCCAAGAACGCCACCTTCCAGGCGTTTGTGGACGACGCGGCCACCGTGGTCGCCACCGAGAACCCCGCCGACGTGGAGGCCCTGAAGGCCGCCAACTATCCCGGCGAGGACCGCTCCGTGGACGCCGTCACCGCCGACCGGGTCCTCTCCATCGGTGAGAACATCCAGATTCGCCGCTTCGTCCGCTATGACGCCGATGGCGTCAACGTGGCCTATGTCCACATGGGCGGCAAGATCGGCGTGCTGGTCAACCTGAAGGCCGAGGGCATTGAGGACACCGCTGCCGTCGCTGAGCTGGGCAAGGACCTGGCCATGCAGATCGCCGCCATGAGCCCCTCCTACGTCTCCTCCGACGAGATTCCCGCCGAGGAAGTGGAGAAGGAGAAGGCTGTTCAGCTCGCCAAGGCCATCGAGGAGGGCAAGGACAACACCAAGATCCCCGAGGCCAAGCGCAAGATGATCGCCGAGAACAAGGTCAAGGGCCGCATGAACAACTTCTATGCCGAGGTCTGCCTGCTGAACCAGCAGTACGTCAAGGAGAACAAGACCACCGTGGAGCAGCACGTCAAGGCTGTCGCCAAGCAGCTGGGCGGCAAGATCCAGGTCGTCAAGTTCACCCGCTTCGTTACCGGCGAGGGCATCGAGAAGAAAGAGGAGAACTTCGCCGACGAAGTCGCCTCTATGATCAAGTAAGAAGCCCCGGGCTGTAAATCGCAACCTTTCAGCGCCTGTCCCTGAAAATGGGACAGGCGCTTTTTTGCGGTTTTTTGATTGCCAGCCTTGTCATGTCCACCTGACGCCTGTAGGGGCGGCCCGTGGCCGCCCTGAGTAAGCAGGTGGTTCCTACGGGCGGCCACGCTCACGCCCCTACACATACGGCAGCATAAAATGTCGTTTTACCGCCCCAAATCCACGCTATTCTGTACCATCTGGTACACTTCCGGGTAAGACCGCCCGCTCTGGCGGCACAGCGCCGCCACGCTGTCATACTCCGGGTAGGCCCGCCGACTGCCGTCCGGCAGGGTGCAGACTTTCACCCGGGCCTCCCCCAGCGGGGTGGAGACAGTCCGGTTCTCCCGGGGGAGGACGGTGCGCTCCATCTTCACCCGGCGGACACCGATGGTGGTGGTCTCGGTAAAGATGATGCTTTCCAGAGTGGGGATGTCCCCCTCGTCGCACAGCACGTCCAACTGACAGGCCGGGCGGTTTTTCTTCATATATACCGGGAAGAAGTGGACGTCCCTGGCCCCGGCGGCCTGGAGCCGCTCCATGGCGTGGCCCAGGGCCTCGCCGGTGCAGTCGTCCACGTTGGTCTCCAGCTTCCACACCGTCTCCTGGGGGGCGTCCTCGGTGATGAGCATGGCCCGCAGCAGACTGGGCCGCTCGTAGGCCCGCTTCCCCGCGCCAATGCCCACCTTCTGCACCCGGAACCGGTCGGGCAGGCGGAAGTCCGTCGCCACGGCGGCGGCGATGGCTGCGCCGGTGGGGGTGACAAGCTCCCCCTCGGTGTCCCCGATGTGGAGAGGCAGACCGTAAGCCTGGACGATGGCCAGCGTGGCGGGCACCGGTACGGGGATGACCCCGTGCTGGCAGCGGACGGACCCCCGCCCCTCGCTCAGGCAGGGCAGGACAACCCGGGCAACGTCCAAATCGTCGAAGCACACCGCCGCCGCCACAATGTCCACGATGGAATCCACCGCGCCCACCTCGTGGAAGTGGACCTCCTCCACTGGGACGCCGTGGGCCTGGGCCTCGGCCTGGGCCAAAATGGTGAAGATGCGCTCCGCCAGCGCCCGCGCGCCGGGGGTCAGGTCCCCGTGGCCGATGATGTGCAAAACCTCCGGCAGGTTCCGGTGGGCATGGCCGTGGTGGTGTTCGTGGTGGTGTTCCCCGCCGTCATGGAGATGATGTGTCTCCTGGGCATGGGCAACAACCCCATGGTCATGCTCTTGGTCGTGGTGGTCATGCGTATGGCCGTTATGGTCGTGATGATGCTCGTGGGCGTGTTCCCCGTGGCCGTAGAGGTAGTCCATATCGTGGTCGTGGTTCTCGTGGGCCGCGTCCAGCACCACGGCGAAGTCGCAGGCGTCCAGCCCGGATTTTTGCACCCGGCTGATTTCCATCTGATAGCCCGTCAGCGGCAGGCTGTCCAGGGCGGCGCGGAGCTTTGCCTCGTCGGCCCCCAGGTCCAGCAGAGCCGCCACGGTCATGTCGCCGCTGATGCCGGTGGAGCAGTCCAGATAGAGCGTTTTTCCCATCGCAGGTTACCCCTCCAACTGCTTGGCCACGGCCTTGAGCTGGTCCGCGATGTGGATGTGCTGGGGGCAGTGCCGCTCACACTGGCGGCAGGCGACGCAGTCCGACGCCTTGCCCTTGCTCTGCTCCTGCTGGAAGCTGCGGTACTGGGCCAGGGTGTCGTCGCTGGGGCGGCCCTCCCGCAGGCTCTGGTTGTAGAGGGCGAAATAGTCGGGGATGGCGATTTGCTTGGGGCAGCCCTCGGTGCAGTAGCGGCAGGCGGTGCAGGGGACCTGCATATCCTCCTGGATGATTCGGGTCACCTGGCGGAGCATGGCGGTCTCCTCGGCGGTCAGGGGCCGGAAGTCCCGCATATAGCTGGTGTTGTCCAGCATTTGGTTCAGGTCGGACATCCCGGAGAGTACCATGAACACGTTCTCCTGGCTGGCGGCGTAGCGCACCGCCCAGGAGGCCACGCTCATCTCCGGCTCGGCGGCCTTCATCAGGGCCTCCGCCGCGGCGGGGACCTTGGCCAGAGTGCCGCCTTTCACCGGCTCCATGACCACGATGGGCTTGCCGTGGCGCACACAGACCTCCTGGCACCGCCGGGACTGGACGCTGACGCTGTCCCAGTCCAGATAGTTGAGCTGGAGCTGTACGAACTCCACCTCCGGGTGTTCGGTGAGGATCTGGTCCAGCAGCTCCGGGCTGTCGTGGAAGGAGAAACCCATTTTGCGGATCTTGCCCTCTTTTTTCATCTGGGACTGGAAGCCGAAGCTGTCCAGCCGCTGGGCGGTGGCGTAGTTCTCCTGGTTCAGGCAGTGGAGCAGGTAGTAGTCGAAGTAGTCCACCCCCAGCTTCTCCATCTGCTCGTTGAAGATGCGGGGCTGGTCCTCCGGCTCCTTGAGCATCATGGTGGGCAGCTTGGTGGCGATGGTATAGCTGTCCCGGGGGTGCCGCTCCACCAGCGCCTTGCGGAGGACCCGCTCGCTGGCGTAGTTGTGGTACATATAGGCGGTGTCAAAATACGTAAAGCCCTGCTCCAGGAAGGAGTCCACCATCTGGCAGACCTGCTCCATGTCGATCGCCGTCTGGTCGGCGGCGTCGGTCAGGGGGAGGCGCATTGCGCCGAAGCCTAATTTTTTCATAGTATCCTTCTCCTTTTGTGTATCCAGCCATAGTGTGGGTTGATTGCTTGTTCCTCTCCATAGTGTAGCACATTGGGGCGGGGGCGCGTCAAGTCCTTTTGAAGGAAAGCAAGGCAACGGCATTTAAAAATCCTGGTAAAATAATTTTACCTGGTTATCCCTTTCAATCAACCTCGTCGATTCAAAGGGATAACCAGGATTTTTAATTGGTAAAGACGTAGAATGTGAGTACAATTTTCTTGACGTTCTCTTCAAAAAAACTGGTTTGTTGAAACAGGAATCCTATGGGGGATACGCTGATAACAAGTCGGAAACGGTCATATTCGCCAAATATGCTGTAAGAATGAACACTTCTTGTGATAAAGAAAAGAAATAGCGTGTTAAGGAGGCTCTGTTTAAATGGCCCCGTCAGTTTCTTCCTATCTTTTGCAGGCGTATGTCTGAACGCTTTGCAGCATTTCAGTACAGAGGAATCACCGCGTCCCCCAGTACCTCCGGCGACCACCTCATGCTGTCCCGTTCCGTGAGCGTCCGCACCACCCGGC
>JAJPXY010000071.1 GCA_021205205.1 Clostridiales bacterium | reverse complement strand
ATTTGTGACAACTGCATGGTATCGCTGCGAGAATTGCACAGAATGTCCCTGCCGCGACCAATGCTGCCGGGCCAACACCTGGGCGAGGGCGTTTTCTGAAAAAAGGGCATAGAAAACATTTGCACAGAACTATATCTGCTCGCGCTGGCCTTTGACCTGAAAAAGCTATGGATGAAGCGGGAACACGGCAGGCTGAAAACCCGTGCATCCGAAAAAATGACTGCTTAGCGCGGGAAAATTGAATCTTTTCCATAAAGGCCCAGCTCCTTCGGCCAGGGTCAGGATTGTTATGCCCAAAACTAGCTGTCAGAGCGTATTTGGGGCTGCTTTTTCTCTTTGCTTTCCAACTATGCGCAAAAAAACGGGAGCGTTGCAGTTTTCTGTTTTGCAACGCTCCCGTTTTTCATCTTACAGCGTGAGGTCAGGGTTCCGGCTCGTCCGGGTGCAAAATGGCCTCGCCCAGCCTCCGCACCCTCTCACAGACCCAGAGCACCGCGCCGCGGATGCCGTCCACCATGATATTGGCGGAGAGGGACACCTCGAAGGCCAGCAGCACGAACACGATCAGCACCAGCCAGCCGCCGTGGCTCAGGGCGGACAGGTCCAGGGAGAAGATGGGCTGGAGGAACAGGATGCAGACGGCGAAGGCCGCCACACAGGTCACCATCAGCAGCCGCCGCAGGGCGTTGTAGGGCTTGCACGTCCGGTGGACCATCAGCAGTCCAACCACCGCCACCACCAGCGTACAGATGGTACTCAGCTCGTCTCCGGAAAGCTCAAAGACGATGTAGAACAGCACCACGCCGATGCTCAGCACCAGGTCGCTGAGAGCGGAGGGCAGCGCCCGGTAGATAACGTTGGCCATGAATCGGCCCTGGATGCGGTTTTTGTTTGGCTCCAGCGCCATGACGAAGGAGGGCAGGCCGATGGTGATGGCGCTGACCAGGCTCATCTGAGAGGCGGAGAAGGGATAGGTGAAGGTGAAGAGCAGGGAAATGGCCGCCAAGCACAGGGAGAAGATGTTCTTGACCAGGTACAGGCTGGCGGAGCGCTCGATGTTGTTGATGACCCGCCGCCCCTCCGCCACCACGGAGGGCATGGCGGAGAAGTCGGAGTCCAGCAGGACGATGTGGCTGACCTGACAGGCCACCTGGCTGCCGGAGGCCATGGCCACCGAACAGTCCGCCTCTTTCAGCGCCAGCACGTCGTTGACGCCGTCGCCGGTCATGGCGACCGTGTGGCCCGCCTGGTGCATGGCCCGCACCAGAGAGCGCTTCTGCTCCGGCGTCACCCGGCCAAAGACGGTGTACCGCTCCGCCGCCTGGGCCAGCTCCTCGTCGGTGCGCAGGGTGCGGGCGTCCACGTACTGGTCGGCGTTGGGGATCTCCGCCCGGAGGGCCACCTCCGAGACGGTGACCGGGCTGTCGCCGGAGATGACCTTGACGGCCACCCCCTGCTCCCGGAAGTAGCGGAAGGTCTCCGGGGCGTTGTCCCGAATCTTGTTGGTCAGCAACACCAGCGCCAGCGCCTCCACAGGCTCCGCCAGAGTCTCGTCCTCCAGCCTGCCGCCGTAACGGGCCAGCAACAGCACCCGGCAGCCCAGCCGGGAGTACTTCTCGATTTCCTCGCTGTAGCGCCCGTACTGGCCGCCCAGCAGATTTTCCGGCGCGCCCAGCAGGAAGGAGCCTTCCCCGGCGAAGGTCACGCCGCCGTACTTCCGGGCAGAGGTGAAGGGCAGCGCCTGCATCACCACCCGGCGGGAGTGCTGACCGTCGAAGTAGCGCTTCAGCGCCGCCATGGTCTCGTTGTCGTTCTGCATGGCAAAGACGTAGTCCGCCAAAATGCTCCGCATCTCGTCCAGGCTGAGGGGGGAGGCGCTGACCGCCACCAGGTCCTCCACCACCATCTTGGGTTCGGTGATGGTGCCGGTTTTGTCCACGCAGAGGGTGTCCACCCGCGCCAGAGTCTCGATGCAGCCCATTTCATGCACCAGCGTCTTGCGCTGGGCCAGCCGCACCACGCCGGTCATCAGGGCCAGGGAGGTCAGCAGGTACAGCCCCTCGGGGATCATGCCCACCAGGCTGGCCACGGTGGAGACCACGCCGTCCCGGACGGTGTTGTCCAGCACAGCGATCTCCTTGTAGGCCATGGCGATGCCCAGGGGGACGATGATGATACCGATGACCATCACCAGCCGGTTCAGGGACCGCATCATCTCGGACCGGGGCGGCTGCCGGGTCTGTTTGGCCTGGAGGGTCAGCTTGGACATATAGGAGTCCCGACCCACGGCGGTCAGCCGGGCGCGGCACGCCCCGGAGACCAGGAAGGAGCCGGAGAGCAGGGCATCTCCCTCTCTTTTTTTGATCTCATCCGCCTCGCCGGTCAGCAGCGACTCGTTCACCAAACATTCGCCTTCTACCACCTGGGCGTCGGCATAGATTTGGTCCCCGGCGCGAAAGACGGCGATGTCATCCCGGACGGTGTCGTAGGCGGAAAGGTCGCGCTCCTGGCCCTCCCGTACCACGGTGGCCTTGGGGTCGGACAGCAGGCTCAGGCTGTCCAGCTTCTTTTTGCTCCTCCACTCCTGGACGATGCCGATGCAGATGTTGGCCACCACCACGATGAGGAAGGTCAGTTCCATCCACGCGCCCACGGCGCACACCGCCACAGCCAGCACAAAGAAGATGAGGTTGAAGTAGGTGCAGACGTTGGAGCGGACGATGTCTCCCAGGGTCTTGGAGGTGGACTCGACCTCCACGTTACGGCAGCCGCCCTCCAGCCGCTCCTGCACCTGTTGGTCGGTCAGGCCCTGACCGGGGGCGGCTTCTATCACGGGGACCTCCTGGACGGGCACCGCCGATTCCGTGGGCGGCTGCTTCCGGCGGGAGCCTCTTCTGGTCGGATGGGCTCGGTTCTTTTTTTCTCAAGCACAGGCTTCATCTCCTGGATTCCCGTTTGGGATCGTACCGTTGTTGGCAGCGGAAGCGTTCCCGGCTGTCGGGGAACAGCTATTCGCTCCCAGTTTGTCTCTAACGTCTATTATACCATGTGAAAAGCGGGCTGTGAACCCCAGGATTTTTGCGGACCACGGCGCAAAACCGGGAAAAGGACGGGGCCTGCGCCGCAAACGGTTCCCATTGTGGAACAAAAAGGCGTCCCGGCGGAAAGCCGAAACGCCTTTTATTATGATAAGCAGTTTTGACCGGCGGGGCAAGGAACAGTTTTCCCCGTTTGTCCAAAAAAACGACAGCCAACCGGCCGCGGCAAAAATCTTCCTAATTTTCGGCCGGTGTCCAATGCCGCCGGGATGATTTGACCGTATAATGGGAGCGTAACGCGACCTAGATTTGTTCCAGAGGCGACGCCGCCCTGTGCGGCGCTGTTGTTGTCCGTTATGTCAAATCATTGCTGTGAGCCAAGCTTTTCAGGAGGTCAGGATATGAGCAATCCCATCAAAACCAATATGCAATCTTTTGCAATCAACCAGGCGTTAAAGTACGTGGAGGGCAACCCGGAGGAAAACTTCCCCAAGCTGCTGGACATGGTAGATAAGTTTTTCCCGGAGAACTGGTACAAGCGCCAGCGTGTGGCCATTCACAAAATCGTGGATGATAAGGGCAACTGGTATCAGCTGCTGCTTAAGCTGTACGACCTGGACCCGGGCGTGCGCAGGGCGTTCTTCCAGAACTTCATCTTCAATGCCAGCCTCAGGGGCAGCGCCACCCAGGACGAGGTCTCCCAGCGGGAGGACTGCAACGTTCCCTGGGCCATCCTGATGGACCCCACCTCCGCCTGCAATATGCACTGCACCGGCTGCTGGGCGGCGGAATACGGCAACCAGTTGAACCTGAGTCTGGAGACCATGGATTCCATCATTCGCCATGGCAAGGAACTGGGGACCTATATGTACATCTACACCGGCGGCGAGCCGCTGGTGCGGAAAAAAGACATCATTAAGCTCTGCGAGATGCACCCGGACTGCGAGTTCCTCTCCTTTACCAACGGAACCCTCATCGACGAGGACTTCTGCCAGGAGATGCTGCGGGTGAAGAATTTCATCCCCGCCATCAGTCTGGATGGCTTCGAGGCGGCCAACGATTCCCGCCGGGGTCAGGGCGCGTACCAGAAGGTGAAGCGCGCCATGGAGCTGCTGAAATCCCACAAGCTGCCCTTTGGCATTTCTGTGTGTTACACCAGCGCCAACTACGCCGACATCAGCAGCGAGGAATTTTTCGACTATATCATCGACAGCGGCGCGCTGTTCGTCTGGATGTTCCACTATATGCCCGTGGGCAACGACGCAGTTCCTGACCTGTTACCCACCCCGGAGCAGCGGAAGCTGGTCTGTGAGCGGGTCCGGGCGTACCGCAAGACCAAGGCCATTTTCTCCCTGGATTTCCAGAACGACGCCCAGTATGTGGGCGGCTGCATTGCCGGCGGTCGGCGGTATCTGCACATCAACGCCAGAGGCGATGTGGAGCCGTGTGTTTTTATCCACTACTCCAACTGCAACATTCACGACACTACGCTGCTGGATGCCCTGAAAAGTCCCCTGTTCATGGAGTACCACAAGTCCCAGCCCTTCAACGAGAATATGTTCCAGCCTTGTCCCATGCTGGAGAACCCAGACCGTCTGCCGGAAATGGTGAAAGTCTCCGGCGCGGTCAGCACCGACTACCAAAGCCCGGAGAGCGCAGAGCATCTGGCCGAAAAGACCAGGCCTTATGCGGAGAACTGGACGGAGACCGCCCAGCAGCTCTGGGAGCAAGAGCGCCCGGCGCCGAAGGAATCAGCGGTCAACGCGCTTTGAAAATGAGGAGATAACCGGCTGGGGCGGCTGCGGTGCGCGCGGCCGCCCTGCCGGGGTGGAGCGGTCCGCTGTTTGCGTTTTAACGAGTTTGGCAGTGAAACTCGTTAAGACGCCAATCTGCTGCATCTGAATTGTCCTTTCCGGTTATTCCCTTGCAGCAGCTTTGTCACGGATTCCAACAGGACAAGTGGTTTTCCTGCGTGAAACTTGTCGAAATTTCCAAAAAAATTTTTCTTGACAATCCCCTTCCGCGGTGGTATTATAAACAAGCACACGAGAGATCGCGGCGTGCCGGAGTGGCGGAATTGGTAGACGCCCGGGACTTAAAATCCCGTGGGAGCAATCCCGTGCCGGTTCGATCCCGGTCTCCGGCACCAATTTTATATCGCGGGGTAGAGCAGTTCGGTAGCTCGTCGGGCTCATAACCCGGAGGTCGTTGGTTCAAATCCGGCCCCCGCAACCATAAAAAGTTC
>JAJPXY010000104.1 GCA_021205205.1 Clostridiales bacterium | reverse complement strand
GCGCACCATGACCGCCGCAGGTCCCACCCGCTCCTTCGGGCCGCCCGCGCCGGGGACCATCGTCACCGAGCCGCTGCCCACCGTCAACACCTGTCACGAGGACTACTTCCGCAACTATGTGAAAGCCTACCACGGCGAGGAGGACTTCCTGGTCAAGATCCCCGAGACCAGACGAGTTCTGGCGCTGATGGAGGCCGTGCGAGAGTCCGCCCGAACCGGAAAATCTGTGGATTTTGAGTGATTTTACAGGCTTCCCCTTCGCAGGGCGACCCTGCCCCGCCCTGCGAGGGCACCAACTACCCCTCACGGAAAAGGATGAATGAGTATGAAAACGGAAAAAATGGCCTCCACCGCCGCAGTGATCTGCTACGGCTTCGGTGATTTGGCATCTCAATTTGTATGGACCTTTGTAGGCTCTTACCTGACCATCTTCTACACAGACATTGTGGGCCTGGCCCCCATTGCCGCCTCCGCCATCATGATGGGCGCCCGTATCTGGGACGCCTTTAACGACCCCATGATGGGCGCCATCGCAGAGCGTACCCGCTCCCGCTTTGGCCGGTTCCGCCCGTGGATCGCCTTTGGCTGCCCCTTCCTGGCAATTCTAGGCGTGCTGACCTTCACCAATCCCTTTGGCGGCGGCAGCGCTGCCGGTGTTATCTGGGCGGCGGTCACCTACATTGCGGCTGGCATGGTTTATACCCTGGTCAACATCCCCTATGGCGCTATGGCCGCCGTTATGACCGAGGACACCAACCAGCGCAACAAAATCAACACCTCCCGTAACATTGGCATGAACCTGGGCATGGTCATTGTCAACGGCTGCTCCGCCACCCTGATGTTGAAGTTCTCCGGCGCTGGCGCTGAGGTGGCCAATGGCCGCGGCTACATGATGACCGCTGTGGTTTACGGCATCCTCTCCATCCCCCTGTTCCTGGCTGTGTTCTTCACCGCCAGAGAGGTCGTGCAGCCCTCCGGTGAACCGGCGAAGTTCTCCGCTGTTGACACCATTCGGAACCTGGTCACCAACAAGTACCTGATGATCGTCGCGCTGATCATGCTGCTCCAGATGACCGCGTTCATGGGCCGTATTGCTGTCGCCGCTTACTACGTCATCTATTGTCTCGGCTCCTTCACCATGATCGCCCTCATCATGACCATCCCCTCCCTCGGCGCCATTGTAGGTTCCTTCTTTGCCCCGGCGCTGGCGAAAAAACTGGGGACCCGCAACGCCCTGATGGGCTCCATGCTGGTGCAGGCCGCTGGCTTGCTGATCATGTACCTGGCTCCCTTTGACAACATGACCATGGTGCTGGTGGGCGACTGCATCTTTGGTGTGTTCAACATCGGCTTTGCCTACTCTCTGTCTCTGGTGGCCGACTCCGTGGACTACATGGAGTGGAAAACCGGTGTCCGCACAGACGGCACGGCTTACGCCACCTATGGTCTGGCAACGAAAATCGGCAACGCCATCGGCGGCAGCGCCGGTGTCCTGCTGCTGGCTGCCTTTGGCTACGTGGCCAATGCGGAACAGACCCCTGCGGCCATGAACGGTATCAACACCGTGGTCAACCTGATTCCTGCTATCATCTTCATTTTGGCTGCGGCTGCCTGCCTGCTCTGGGACAAGAGCGACAAGGATATGGAAGACATCCGTGAAGAGCTGAAAGCCCGTCGCGGAAACATCGACCAGTAACCCCTTTCTCTCCTTCTGTAATCGGAGGGGGCCGCTTTCAACCTGGCGGCCCCCTCCCCCGAACCGCTGCGTCTGCGTGGAAGGGATGAGCTGCCATCCTCCCTTGCGCGAAGGCACAGATTCAAAAAGAAAGGAAGTTGTGTTATGAAACCATACGCATTCGGCGTAGACCTGGGCGGCACCACCGTCAAGCTGGGCCTGTTCCAGACGGACGGCACCCTGGTGGAGAAGTGGGAAATTCCCACCCGGCCGGAAAACAAGGGTGAGAACCTCCTGCCCGACATCGCCCTGGCCCTGCTGGGCAAGCTGGCGGAAAAGGCCATCCCCGTCACCGAGGTGGCGGGCGTGGGCATGGGCGTTCCCGGAGCCGTCCTGCGTGACAGCTACGTGAAGCCCTGCGTCAACCTGGACCAGTGGGGCGGCTTCGACGTGGCGGAAAAGCTCTCCGCCCTGTGCCACCTGCCGGTGAAGATCGTCAACGACGCCAACGCCGCGGCCCTGGGCGAGATGGGGCAGGGCGGCGGTAAGGGCTGCAAAAACGTGGTTTTTGTCACCCTTGGCACCGGGGTCGGCGGCGGCATCATCGTGGATGGCAAGCTGTTGGCGGGCGTCCACGGCGCAGGCGGCGAGATTGGCCACATCAAGGTGAAAAATCACGAGGACCGGTTCTGCGGCTGCGGCAAGTGCGGCTGCCTGGAGCAGTATGCCTCCGCCACCGGTCTGGTGAACAGCGCCAAGCTGTTCCTGGCCAGCAACAGCGCCCCCACCAAGCTGACAGACTACCCCGCCCTGACCTGCAAGGACATCTGCGACTGCGCCAAGGCCGGGGACGAGTGCGCCCTCCAGCTAGTGGAGGAGATGGACCGTCTGCTGGGCAAGGCCCTGGCCGCCATCTCCTGCGTCTGCGACCCGGAGATCATCGTCATTGGCGGCGGCGTGGCCCGTGCGGGCAGCATCATTCTGGACGGGGTGCAGAAGTGCTTCAAAAAGTATGCCTTCCCCGCCGCGGAGGACACCGCCTTCGCCCTGGCCCAGCTGGGCAACGACGCTGGCATCTACGGCGGCGTTCAGATGATTCTCAGCGGGGTGTGAGCCGTGAAGGTGGGCATCCTGGGCCTAGGGCGCATGGCCCGCGGCATGGGCTGGACGGTACAGCATCTCCCGGAAGCGGAACCCTGGGCCTGCGCCTCCCGCAGTCTGGAAAAGGCCGTGGCTTTCCAGCGGGAATATTCCTTCCGCCACGCCTATGACAGCTATGAAAAGCTCTACAACGACCCGGACGTGGAACTGGTCTACATTGCCACCCCCACCCACCTCCACTATGAGGAGGCGAAGGCCGCACTCCTCCACGGCAAGCACGTCCTCTGCGAGAAGCCTCTGACCGTTCACCTCTGGGAGGCGGAGGAGCTGGTAAAACTAGCCAGAGAGCGGCACCTGTTCCTCATGGAAGCGCAAATGCTCCGGTTCATGCCCCTGACAGCCACTTTGCAGCGGATTTTGCGGGAGGGCGTCATCGGTAAGTCCATCTCCTTCGTGGCGAATTTCTTCTATCCACTGGAGCACGTGGAGCGGGTCATGCGCCCGGAAATGGGCGGCGGAGCGCTTCTGGACATCGGGGTTTATCCTCTGACGTTAGCCGACCTGATTTTGCAATCACCGTTGATCCGGGTCTCATCGGACGCCATTCTCACCGACACTGGCGTGGACGCAGTGGACCACATCCTGCTCCGGGCAGAAAACCAAACAACTGCCGCCCTGACCATCTCCATCCGGGGCAGCGGCTACCGGGACGGCGTCATCAACGGCACAGAGGGCTATCTCATCCTCCGGGACGTGAACCATCTGAACCGCATCGAGCGTTACGACCCGGCGGGCCGCTGGCAGCAGAGCTGGGACAAGCCGGAGCAGATTTCCGACTACGCCCACGAACTCTCCGCCACCATTCGGGCCATCCGAGCAGGACAGACCCAGTGCAGCGAGTACCCCTGGGAGACCATGCTGGCCCAAATGCGCTTGATGGACGGTCTGCGGAAACAGTGGGGCGTTGGTTCCAATTAGCAATGTGCAATTTGCAATGTGCAATGGACCAAAGCCGGACGCTGAATCTATCCTGTGAAACGGGACACTTCCTCCAACGAAGCACTCCTGTTTCGGTAAAAAGCAAAGTATCCACAAAATGGATGCCAAAAATCAAACCCCCAAAAGGAGAATCTTTACCATGAAAAAATGTCTATCCCTTCTGCTGGCCCTGGCAATGGCCCTCTCTCTGGCCGCCTGCGGCGGCAGCAGCTCCACCACCACGGACACTGAGGAGACCGGCGACAGCTCCGCCGCCGCGACCTCCGAAGTCGCCACCGGCGACAGCACCCACATCTACGTCCTGACCGCCGCCGAGGACCACGGCTGGACCGGCTCCGTAGCCACCTTCGCCAAGGAGAAGGTGGAGGAAGTCAACGCCGAGGGGAGCTACACCGCCGAGGTCATCACCGCCTCCTCCGCCGCCGACCAAATCACCCAAATCGAGGACATCGTGGCTGCCGGGGAGGACAACATCGCCGTGGTCATCCAGCCCCAGGACGACACCCTGGAGTCCGCCATCCAGCAGTTGGTGGACGCTGGCATCCCCTATGTGGCCTTTGACCGCATCATTGACGGCGTCTCTGACTCCGCCGTCTCCAACGTGAAGGGCGATAACTCCGGCATCGGCGCAGGCGCCGCCGCTTACTTTGTCTCCCTGGGCCTGACCCCCGGTGAGACGGTCTACGTCTACGAGGGCGACACCTCCTCCGTCACCACCCTGCGGAACGAGGGCTTCACCGACTACCTGACCGGCGCACTGGCCTTTGACGGCGAATACATCTCCGAAGACGCCCAGTGGACCGAGGACGATTTGGCCTCCATCACCTATTCCGGCTCCATGAGCTGGAGCCGCAGCGACACCAAGACCTCCTTTGAGTCCCTGATGGGCGACGCCAGCAACGCCTCCATCAAGTGGTTCTACGCCGAGGACGACGAGTTGGCCATGGGTATCCTGGAGGCCCTGGAGGGCGGCGGCATTGACGACGCCACCAAGGAGACCTTCCTTGCCAATGCGCCTGTTATCACCGGCTGCGGCGGTCTGGATGAGCTTTATGAGGTGCTGCGGGGCAACTCCTACACCGACCTGAACAGTCAGCTGGGCGGCCTCATCTCCGTCACCTACTCCCCCTCCATGATTCAAACCGCCATCCAGGACATGGTGGACTATCTGAACGGCGAGGATGTGGAACAGGATCACGTCATCGCCTGCGAGAATGTCTCCTCCGAGAACGTGGACAACTACGAATCGTTCTCCTAAAACTGCTGACTCCTTTTCTTTCCCCCTTAAAAGGGCCGGGCGCGGGAAACCGCGTCCGGCCCGAAATAAAAGGAAAGCACTGACTTGAACACCCCAAGCCGGGTGCTGAACTCAATGCTTTTCTTGAAACTTCGTTTTGAACGATTAGCGATTACCAGTTCGTTTGCTGCTCGTTACTAACAGCTAATAGCTAACAGCTAACAGCTATTATGGAGGTATTCCTATGCCGCATTTGCTGGAAATGAACCAAATTTACAAAGCCTTCGGCGGGGTCCCCGTGCTGAACGGCGTAGACTTCACCGTGGAAAAGGGGGAGATCCACGCTCTCCTGGGAGAGAACGGCGCGGGCAAGTCCACCCTGATGAACCTGCTCACCGGCGTTCACCCGCTGGATCGGGGCA
>JAJPXY010000090.1 GCA_021205205.1 Clostridiales bacterium | reverse complement strand
TTCCTTTTGGTTTTGCGGGGGGGCCCCGGGCCGCCCCTACAGGTTTTGAAGGAAATAGGTATCATTTTCCGCTTTTATGCTGTCCAAATGGCTATTCATATTGGGAACCCCGACATTCGATTCGCAAGCTTAACTTCCATGTTTTCCCTGTTTCTGCTCTTGACAGGAAACAAAAAAAGAGTCCCGAAAAACGCCGGAACTCCAACGTTTTTCGGGACTGGGGAACAAGGAATGAATTACTCCTCTTCGATGGCGCCCATGGGGCACTGAGCGGCGCAGGAACCGCAGGAGATGCAGGTATCGGCGTCGATGACATAAGAGGTGTCGCCCTCGGAGATAGCGCCGACGGGGCACTGATCCGCGCAGGAGCCGCAGGAAATGCAGCTATCGGTGATTTTGTATGCCATAGTAGAAGTTCCTCCTTCTTAGAATAAATTCATTGTAGCAGATTACGCGAAAAAATCAAGGGTCTGGCCCCAAAATCTCCAAAGAATTTTGTCCGAACCGGCGCTTTTCGTCTGGGGCGGCGGCTGAGCTGCATAAACCGGCAAAAAGGGGGTACACTACCGGTAAAGCACCGGCAAACTGCCGCAAAAAGAGGGACGCAACATGAAAAAGCGCAAAAAGCCGCTCCCGGGACGGAAAACGGACGCAGAATTTGGCTACGACCTGACGCCGGACATCCGGGACGGGGACGCCACCTTCCAGCACACGGACCGGCTGTGGCCCGACTCCGGTCGTCTCCACCGGAACCGGGGAGACGACCAGCCCCACCTGGGCCGCAAGGGCGGGGAGTTTTAACCGCCGCAGAATTGTGCGGCGTCGCCCTTGACATTTCCCCCGCGGGCGCTTACAGTGAACCGGGAACCGAAGGGTTTTCGGTTCACTTTTTGTCTCTGCGGGGCGATTTCTATGATTCCAGAGCTTGCATTTTTTCTCATCGACCTGTTTGGCTCCGCCGCCTTCGCCCTCTCCGGGGCGATGGTGGCCTGCCAGAAGAAGGCCGACCTGTTCGGCGTTATTTTTCTGGCGGAGACCACCGCCCTGGGCGGCGGCATGATGCGGGACGTGCTGCTGGGGCGGTTCCCGCCCGCCATGTTCACCAACTGGCAGGACCTGAACGTGGCCCTGGTGATGGCGCTGGCGGTGTTTTTCGCCGTTCTCCGCCATAGGGAAGCCTACTACCGGGAGGAGGCGCTGGTGGAGCGGGTCAACAACCTGGTGGACGCGGTGGGCCTGGGGATGTTCGCCGTCACCGGCTGTCAGGTAGCCATGGCGGCAGGGTACCAGTCCAACGGCTTTCTAGTGGTCTTTATGGGGACCATCACGGTGGTGGGCGGCGGCCTGCTACGGGACATCATCCTGGTGGAGATCCCCTTCATCCTGACCAAGTACATCTACGCCCTGGCGGCCATCGCCGGGGCCACGGCCTATTACCTGCTGGACCTGTGGGGTGCGGACAGCACCCTGTCCGCCGCAACCGGGATCTGCGTCACCTTTGTCCTCCGGTGGCTGGCCACCCGGTACAAGTGGAACCTGCCCCGGCCCGCCTGACAGGAAAAAGTCTGTGAAAAAATTGACAAACTTTTGCCTATCCGGTTGCCAAGCCCCAAGTTGTGTGTTATACTGACGTTACAAAAGGTGCCTGACGAAAGTCACACACCACGGAACATTCAGCCGCTTGGGGGCAGCGCGCTCCCGCTGCAAGGCGGCTGCGCCCCTTTCCCCGTTTGACCGGAAGCAGCACAATGTAGAGGGTGAGGATTGCTCCCGGGTCGGGAGGAGGCGCACATACGGAAAAAGGAGAACGATACTATGAGAGGACTGTATTCCAGCAAAACAGACCTGCGCCGGAAGGTCTTCACCGAGGTGGCGCGGTTCGCCTACGAGGGCGGCAGCAAGCAGGACTTTGAGGAGATCCCCTTCAAGATCCTGCCCGGCGAGGTCGGCTCCTACCGGGACAACATCTTCCTGGAGCGGGCCATTCTGGGCGAGCGGCTGCGCACCGCCATGGGGATGCCCGTCCGCACGGCGGGCGAGTCCGGCCCCATTTCCACCGGCATCGACGACGCCGAGGTGCCGGAGCACTACTATACGCCCCCGCTGATCAACGTCATCAAATTCGCCTGTCACGCCTGCCCGGAAAAGCAGGTCATCGTCACCAACGGCTGCCAGGGCTGCCTGGAGCATCCCTGCATGGAGATGTGCCCCAAAAAGGCCATTTCCATCGTCAAGGGCAAGTCTTACATCGACCAGAGCAAGTGCATCAAGTGCGGCCGCTGCGTCACCGCCTGCCCCTACAGCGCCATCATCAAGCAGGAGCGCCCCTGCACCAAAGCCTGCGGCGCGGGCGCCATCAAGAGCGACGAAAAGGGCCGCGCCGAAATCGACTATGACAAGTGCGTCTCCTGCGGCCAGTGCCTGGTTTCCTGCCCCTTCGCCGCCATCGTGGACAAGAGCCAGATCTACCAGACCATCACCGCCCTGAAGAGCGACACCCCCGTCTACGCCGCCGTGGCCCCCGCCTTCGCCGGGCAGTTCTCCGCCAAGCGCACCGGCAGCAAGGTCCGCGCCGTCTTTAAGCGGCTGGGCTTCGAGGACGCGGTGGAGGTCGCCATCGGCGCGGACCTGTGTACCATCGCCGAGGCCCGGGACTTCGTGGAGGAGGTCCCCTCCAAGCTCAAATTCATGGCCACCTCCTGCTGCCCCGCCTGGGCGGTGCTGGCCAAAAAGACCGTCCCCCAGTTCGCGGACAACATCTCCATGGCCCTGACCCCCATGGTGCTGACCGCCCGCCTCATCAAGAAGGAGCACCCCGGCGCCAAGGTCGCCTTCATCGGCCCCTGCGCCGCCAAGAAGCTGGAGGCCATGCGCCGCACCATCCGGTCCGACGTGGACTTCGTGCTGACCTTTGAGGAGGTCCAGGGCATTATGGACGCCAAGGGCGTCAGCTTCGACGACATCCCCGAGTCCGAATACCTGCCCTTCAACGAGGCCAGCGGCGACGGCTGCGGCTTCGCGGTCAGCGGCGGCGTGGCCCAGGCGGTGAAGGACGTCATCGCTCAAACCCATCCCGAGATGGAGGTCAAGGTGGCCCGGGCCGAGGGCCTGGCCGACTGCAAGAAGATGCTGCTCATGGCCAAGGCCGGCAAGTACGACGGCTATCTGCTGGAGGGTATGGGCTGCCCCGGCGGCTGCGTGGGCGGCGCAGGCGCCATCGTTGCGCCGGAAAAGACCGCCAAAACCGTGGCCATCGGCGTCAAAGAAAAGTCCAACATGACCCCCTTCGACTCCAAGTATGCCAGTCTGTTGACCGATGTGGAGGAGCGGGAGACCACCTTCAACAGTGATTTCTCCACCGGCGCGGCCGAGTGGGAGCGCAAGGTCTTCAATGACTGACGTTTTTCCCGACAATTTACTTACAGAGCTTTCAAAATCTGCTCCCCCTGCGGGAGCAGATTTTTTGCGTTTCGCTGGCCTTTCCGCGTCTGCATCCATTTTTAAACCTTGTATTTTTTGCGAGGATATGGTAAAGTATATATAAATCTGACTCTGTCAGGGGCAGACGATTGAAAGGAGCAAAACTACCATGAAGCAGTCTCTACGGCGCGGCTTGTCCGCGCTGCTGGCCCTGGTTCTGGTTTTGGGGGTACTCCCCGCCGGAGCAGCGGTCAGCCTGGACGGCGCGGAGACTTCCGCGGTCATCCTGGAAGAAGAACCCTCAACCCCGGCCGAGGAGACCGCCGCGGGGGACACCGAAAACACGGCCGAATCGGAGGCGGCAGAGTCGGAACCGGACGCCGGGGAGTCGGCAGGGGAGGACGCCGACTCCGGTGAACCGACAGAGGAGGACGCCGACACTGCCGACACTGATGAGCCGACAGAGAAGGACACCACCCCCGCCGAAACGGACGAAGCGGCAGACTCCGCCGGGGCATCCCAGGAGGAACCGGAAGAAGAAGCCGCAGAGGAAGAAGAATCTGCGGAGGAAAACGTCACAGAGGACGAAGAAGCCGCGGAGGGACCTGCCGAGGACGAGACAGAGGGCGAGGCGGAAGTCGCTGCGGCCTCCGTCACCCGGACAGCGGCCTATCAGCGCTCCTACGCGAAAAAGGGGACCACCTACCACATTCTGGTCATCGGCAACAGCTACAGCGTGGACAGCACCCAGTACCTCTACCAGGTGGCCACGGACGCCGGGTACGACGTGGTGGTGGGCAACCTGCAAAAGGGGAGCCTGACCCTCGCCAACCACTGGAGCTATGCCAAAAACGATACCGCCGCCTACACCTACCGGAAAAACACCTCCGGCAGCTGGAAAACCACCAACTCCGCCACCATGGCCCAGGCGGTGGAGGACGAGTACTGGGACATCATCATTTTCCAGCAGCAGAGCATCGCCGCCGGGCAGTCCCGCAAGTTTTATAACTCCAACGAGGAAAACTATCTGGCCCTGCTCGGGGACTACGTCACCGGGCTATGCAGCAACTCTGACGTGAAGATCGGCTTCGAGATGACCTGGGCGCACATCGAGGACTGCCCTGACAGCGAGTGCAACTGTTATAGCAACGATCAGATGACCATGTACCAGGCCATCTGCGACGCCACCCAGGCGGCGGTGGTCGGCAGCGGCGCGGTGGACCTGATCATCACGGCGGGCACCGCCATCCAGAACGCCCGCAGCAGCTACCTGGGCGACACCCTGAACCGGGACACCAAGCATCTGTCTTACGGGCTGGGCCGCTACCTGGCCGCCATGAGCGTGGCCTCCGCCTGCGGCATGGACCTCTCCGGCATCACGGAAATCAACATCGGCTCCTATACCTGTTCCTCCCTGCATCTGGCGGTTTTGAGGCAGTCTGTGGCGGACGCGGAAGTCACCCCCTACGCCGTCACCCAGCAGAGCACCAAAACGCCTTCCCTTAGCCAGCCCACGGTGACCAAATCCACCAGCGGCGGCAAGACCACCCTGACCTGGAGCGCGGTCAGCGGGGCCACCGGCTATCAAATCTACCGGATCCCCCAGAGCGGCGGTACCGCCGCTCTGCTGACCACCCTCGACACCGAGCCCGGAAAGAGCCGCTATTCCTACAGCTACACCGCCACGGGTTACAACTATTACATCTGCGCCCTGGGCGACGACTATATCTCCGACATCGTTGACGCCTCCGCCAAGGTGTCCAGCGCGCCTTCCATTTCCAGCCTGTCCGGCACCAGCGGCGGCACGCTGACCGTCAAGTGGAGCTCGGTCAGCACCATCACCGGCTACCAGGTGCAGATCGCCACCGACAGCGCCTTTACCGAAAACGTTCAGACCTACAAATTGAGCGGCACCAGCAAGACCATCTCCGGCTGCACCAACTGGACGAAGTATTACGTCCGGGTCCGGGCCTACCGCACCGTAGGGGGCACGACGAATTATTCCTCCTGGAGCAGCGTCAAGAACATCTGCTGCGTGAACGCCCCCTCCATCTCCAGC
>JAJPXY010000022.1:1204-5491 GCA_021205205.1 Clostridiales bacterium | reverse complement strand
AAAAAAGGAGCGTAATTATTATGGGTACTCTACAAGCAATCGGCGCCGGCATCGCCGTCCTCTGCGGCCTGGGCGCCGGCGTCGGCATCGGCATCGCCACCGCCCACGCCATGGACGCCATCGCCCGCCAGCCCGAGGCCAGCGGCAAGATCCAGTCCTCTCTGATCCTGGGCTGCGCCCTGGCTGAGGCCACCGCCATCTACGGCTTCGTCATCGCGCTGCTCATCATCCTGCTGCTGTGACCCGGTAAAGGAGGAAACGACATTGCTTCGAGTAGATATTGGGCTGCTCTGGACAGCGATCAACCTGGTCGTCCTCTATCTTTTAATGCAGAGATTTCTGTTCAAGCCCGTTCATAAGATTTTAGAGCAGCGCCAGGCCCAGGTGGACCAGAGCCTGGCGGACGCCGAGACCGCCAAGGCCCAGGCGCTAAAGCTGGAGCAGCAGCACAGCGACTCCCTGACCGGCATGGAGGAGGAGAAGCGGCGCATCCTCCAGGAGGCCGAGCAGAAGGCCAACCAGGAGTACGCCCGCATCGTGGCCGACGCCAACACCACCGCCGAGGGCATCATTCAGAACGCCAAGACCCAGGCTGAGGCCCAGAAGCGGGAGATCACTCAAAAGGCCCAGGGCGAGATCACCGAGATCGTCTTGGCTGCCACGGCCAAGGTGGCCTACGCCAACGCCGAACACGACAGCGACCTTTACGATGAGTTTTTGAAGAAGGCGGCGGAAGAAGATGACTGATCAGACCAAGGGAACACTCCGGGCGGTCCTGTCTTATGTCACAGCGCCCAGTCCCCGGCAGTTGGATGGTATCCGCGCCTTTTTGCAGAAAAAGTATGTCGATCAGGAAATCGACCTGACCCTCCAGGAGGACAAGAGCCTGGTCAGAGGCTTCAAGCTCCGGGCCGGGTCGGACGAATACGACTGGTCTGCCCAGGGCCGTGTGGAACAGCTCCGGGAGGCATTGAAAACGGTCCACCCCGTGGGCAGCCTGGAGGACATCATCCCCCTCCTGAAGGCGGAGATCAAAGACTTCGACCTGGAGGCCAAAAACCAGGAGGTGGGCATCGTCCGGTACGTGGGCGACGGCATCGCCACCATCGAAGGCATCGACCACGCCATGTACGGCGAGATCATCCAGTTCGACTCCGGCGACAAGGGCATGGTGCAGGACATCCGCCGCAGCGAGATCGGTTGCATCCTGTTCAGCAACTGCGCGGACATCCACCAGGGCAGCCGGGTCATGCGCACCGGCCGAATGGCCGGTATCCCCGTGGGGGACGATTTCCTGGGCCGGGTGGTGGACGCGCTGGGCTCCCCCATCGACGGCGGCGGCCCCATCAACGCCGTGGGCTACCGACCCATCGAAAGTCCCGCCCCCAGCATCGTGGACCGGCGCAGCGTCGGCGTCCCTCTGGAGACGGGTATTCTGGCCATCGACTCCATGTTCCCCATTGGCCGGGGCCAGCGTGAGCTGATCATCGGCGACCGCCAGACCGGCAAGACCTCCATCGCCATCGACGCCATCCTGAACCAGAAGGGCAAGGACGTGGTGTGCATCTATGTGGCCGTGGGCCAGAAGGCCAGCGCCGTGGCGAAAATCGTCAGCACCCTGAAAAAATACGGCGCGCTGGACTACACCATCGTAGTCAACGCCACCGCCAGCGACGCCGCCCCGCTGCAATACATCGCGCCCTACTCCGGCACCGCCCTGGGCGAGTACTTCATGTACCGGGGCCGGGACGTGCTCATCGTCTACGACGACCTCTCCAAGCACGCGGTGGCTTACCGGGCGCTGTCCCTGCTGCTGGAGCGCAGCCCCGGGCGGGAAGCCTACCCCGGCGACGTATTCTATCTGCACTCCCGTCTGCTGGAACGCTCCGCGCGGCTCAGCGACCGGCTGGGCGGCGGCTCCATCACCGCCCTGCCCATCATCGAGACCCAGGCGGGGGACGTCTCCGCCTATATCCCCACCAACGTCATCTCCATCACCGACGGCCAGATCTTCCTGGAAAGCGACCTGTTCTTCTCCGGCCAGCGGCCCGCCGTCAACGTGGGTCTCTCCGTCTCCCGTGTAGGCGGCGCGGCCCAGAGCAAGGCCATGAAGTCTGCCGCAGGCTCCATCCGCATCGACCTGGCCCAGTACCGGGAGATGGAGGTATTTACCCAGTTCTCCTCCGACCTGGACGAGAGTACCAAGGAACAGTTGGCCTACGGCGCGGGGGTGATGGAACTGCTCAAACAGAGCCTGTGCCAGCCCATGACCATGCCGGAGCAGGTCATCTCCCTGGTGACGATGACGGCCCGGGTCATGCTGAACATCCCCGTGGGCAAGCTGCGCTCGTTCCGCAGCTCCATGCTGGAATACTTCTCGGCGGAGCAGCGGGACATCATCCGCGATCTGGAGACCGGCCAGGTGCTGACCGACAGCCTGCGGCAGCGCATCGTCGCCGCCGCCCTGGAGTTCAAGCGGTCCCAGTACCCGGAACTGGTCTAAGCGGGTGAGCGTATGGCAAACACCAGAGAGATCAAGGGACGCATCAACAGCATCCAGGACACCAGGAAAATCACCAACGCCATGTACCTGATCTCCTCCACCAAGCTGCGGAAGGTGAAAAAGGAGCTGGACGCCACCCGGCCCTATTTTTCCACCCTGCAAAAGGCCATCGTCCGCATGGCGCGCCATTCGCCGGAGGGCGAGAGCAGGTACTTCATCAACCATGAGCGGGAGATGCCCACGTCGCTGCACCGGGGGTTCCTGGTCATCACCGCCGACAAGGGGCTGGCCGGGGCCTACAACCACAACGTGCTAAAGCCGGCAATGCAGCAGATGGAAGGCCGCACCCAGCCCAGCCTGTTCGTCGTGGGAGAATACGGCCATCAGTTCTTCAAAGACCGGCACATCCCCATCGAGCAGAGCTTCCTCTACACCGCCCAGAACCCCACCCTGGACCGGGCCAGGCGCATTGCCCTGGAGCTGCTGGAACGCTACGACCGGGGCGAGCTGGACAGCATCTATATCATTTACACCAACGTGAAAAACGCCGTCGCCAACGACACGGTAATGACCCGCCTGCTGCCACTGGACCGGGAGGCGCTGGCTTCGGACGAGCCGGAGACAGACCTCAGCCTGGAGATGGAGGAAATCAACGCCAGCTACGAGTTCAACCCTTCCCTGGACGCGGTGCTGGATCACCTGATCCCCAACTACCTGGTGGGGTACGTCTACAGTGCGCTGGTGGATTCCTTCTGCGCCGAGCAGAACGCCCGGATGATGGCCATGGACGCCGCCAACCGCAACGCGGACGAAATGCTGCGGGACCTGAACGTGCAGTATAACCGGGTCCGGCAGGCCATGATCACCCAGGAGATCACCGAGGTCGCCGCCGGCGCCAAGGCCCAGCGGAAGAAAAAACTGTTTGAGGAAAGGAGAACTGTACCCTTGAACACAGGTAAAATTGTTCAAATCTCCGGTCCCGTGGTGGACGTGGAGTTTAAAGACGGTTCTCTGCCGAGAATCAAAGAAGCCCTGGAGATCCAGGGTCTGGAGCGGCGCAGCGTCATGGAGGTCGCCCAGCACATCGGCGGCAACGTGGTGCGCTGCATCATGCTCAGCCCCAGTGAGTGGCTTTACCGGGGCATGACCGTGACCGCCACCGGCGACAGTATTCAGGTCCCCGTGGGCGAAGCCACCCTGGGCCGCCTGTTCAACGTGCTGGGGGACCCCATCGACGGCGAGGGCGAAGTCAACGCCCAGCAGAAGCGGGGCATTCACCGCAAGCCCCCCGCCTTCGACCAGCAAAGCCCCGTGGTGGAAATGCTGGAGACCGGCATCAAGGTCATCGACCTGCTGGCCCCTTACGCCAAGGGCGGCAAGGTGGGCCTGTTCGGCGGCGCCGGTGTGGGCAAGACGGTGCTGATCCAGGAGTTGATCCACAACGTGGCCACCGAACACGGCGGCTACTCCATCTTCACCGGCGTGGGCGAGCGGTCCCGGGAGGGCAACGACCTTTGGACCGAAATGCGGGAGAGCGGCGTGCTGAACAAGACCTCCCTGGTCTTTGGTCAGATGAACGAGGCCCCCGGCGTGCGTATGCGGGCGGCAGAGACCGGCCTGACCATGGCGGAATACTTCCGAGATGTGGAACACAAAGACGTTTTGCTGTTCATCGACAACATCTTCCGGTTTGTCCAGGCTGGCAGCGAGGTCTCCGCCCTGCTGGGGCGCATCCCCTCCGCCGTGGGCTATCAGCCCACCCTGGCCACGGAGATGGGCGAGCT
>JAJPXY010000022.1:0-1104 GCA_021205205.1 Clostridiales bacterium | reverse complement strand
TCGCCTCCACCAAGGACGGCTCTGTCACCTCGGTGCAGGCGGTCTACGTGCCAGCGGACGACCTGACCGACCCGGCCCCGGCCACCACCTTCACCCACCTGGACGCTACCACCGTGCTGAGCCGGAAAATCGCGGAAAAGGGCATCTACCCTGCCGTGGACCCGCTGGAGTCTACCTCCCGCATCCTGGAGCCGGAGGTGGTGGGACTGGAGCACTACACCACCGCCCGCAAGGTCCAGGAAATGCTGCAAAAGTACCGGGAATTGCAGGACATCATCGCCATTCTGGGCATGGAGGAGCTGGGCGAGGACGACCGGCTGACCGTCTACCGGGCCAGAAAAATCGAACGGTTCCTGTCCCAGCCCTTCCATGTGGCTGAGGCGTTCACCGACGTTCCCGGCTGCTACGTCCCCGTCAGCGAGACCATTCGCGGCTTCAAGGCCATCATCGACGGCCAGATGGACGCCTATCCGGAGGCGGCGTTTTTCAACGTGGGCACCATCGACCAGGTGGTGGAAAAGGCCAAGCGGATGGAGGCGCAAAATGGAGGAATTTAAGCTGCTGCTCATCAGCGCGGAGCGGCTGTTTTACAACGGCCCCTGCGTCAGCTTGATCATCCCCGCCTTCGACGGCTCTTATGGCGTCATGGCCCACCACGCTGAGACGGTGACGGCGCTGATTCCCGGTGAGCTGCGCTACACCACTCCCGATGGGACCACCACCGTGGTGGCCTCTGGGCCGGGCTTCGCCCTGGTCAACAGCCGGGATGTGGTGGTGCTGGTGGACACGCTGGAGCTGCCGGAGGAAATCGACGCCAACCGCGCCCGCCGGGAATATGAGGAGGCCCAGGAGGCCCTGCGGCAGAAGCAGAGCCAAAAGGAGCATCGTATGACCGAGATGGCGCTGGCGAAGGCCCTGGGACGGCTCCAGGTGAAGGACCACTACCGTTAAGTAAAAATACCTTACACGTATAAAGCGCCCAGAACTGCAGTTCCGGGCGCTTTTTGACGCTCACGGCGGCCACCACGGAAATCAATTTTGAGAAAGGGTTCGCAAAATAGTCTGAGGTTGGAGGAGGCAATCAAACATGAGCTTGGACATAGC
>JAJPXY010000097.1 GCA_021205205.1 Clostridiales bacterium | reverse complement strand
GTCCCTTCACAGGTGTTACCTATGTGTCTCTTGACACAAGGGCCGCCCCTACACAGACCGTAGTGTAAAACGAAGGAAAGGGGATACTTTTTCCCGCTTGTCAGTCGTTCTCCCCCAGTACCTTCCGAATTTCTTCCATAATGCGGACCATCAGCCCCACCCGCAGGAAGGGCGTCATCAGGTAATATCCGTCCACGTAGGGGGCGGTCTGCCGGGCGACCTCGGCGGAGATGCGCACCGCCAAATCCTAGCTCTCGGCCCGGTCTTTGTCCTTGTAGAGTTCGATGATTTCGTCGGCCACGTCGATGCCGGAAATTTCGCTCTGCATATAACAGGCGTTGCGGTAGCTGACCACGGGGATGATGCCCCCCAGAATTTTACCCGTCAGGGTCTACCGGGCGAGACGCAGGTTTTCCAGCGCCCGGGCGGTCAGCACCGGCTGGGTCAGAAAGCCGCTGACCCCCGCCGCCTCCTTCTCTTTGGCCCGGGACAGCTCCACCTGGAAGTTCCGGGCGTTGACGTTCAGCGCGCCGTAGATCCGGAAGGGCCGCTCCAATTCGGTGCGGTTCAGGTCGCCCACGAACCGGGCCAGCTTGCGGGAGTTGAACTGAAAGACCGACTTGACCTCGTCCCGCTCGGCGGAGGGCACCGGGTCGCCGGTGACCAGCAGCACGTTGTCCACCCCCTCCACGTTCAGCCCCAGCAGCAGGGCTTTCGTGGCGTTGCGGTTCCGGTCCCGGCAGGTCAGGTGGGGGATGGGGTCGATGTCCAGCTCCCGCCGCAGCTTGCAGGCCAGCAGGGAGGAATCCATGCTGGCCCGCCCGATGGGGCAGTCCGCAATGGTGATGGCGTCCACCCCGGCGGCCTTCAGCGTCCAGGCCCCCGCCATGAACTTGCCCAGCTGGGCGTTTTTGGGCGGGTCCAGCTCCACGGCAAAGACCTTTTGCCCCCGCTCCAGCTTGTCCCACAGGCGGTTGGGTACGTGTTTTACCGCCGGAGCGGCGGGGTGGGGCGCGATATGGTGGACAGGCGTTGTCCCCGCTGCTCCAGCAGCGCGGCGGTCTGGGCAATGTGCTCCGGGGTGGTGCCGCAGCAGCCCCCCAAAATGCGCACCCCCAGCCCGGCCAGCTCCACCATTTGCAGGGCGTAGTAGCCAGGGTCGCCGTCGTAGAGGGTGCGCCCGTCTACCACCACGGGATAGCCCGCGTTGGGCATGGCCGAAAAGAGGGTGTTTTGCAGGTCCAGCTCCCCCACCAGGCGGCGCATATGGTACGCGCCGGAGACGCAGTTCAGCCCCACCGCGTCCACCTGGGGACAGCTGCGCAGCTCCTGCACCAGCGCCCCGCCGCTGCGGCCCTCCCGGGTGTACCCGTCGGGCTGGACGGCGAAGGACACCAGCACGAACGCCTCCGGGCGCTGCTCTTTGACGTAGGCCGCGGCCTGTGCCAGGCAGGACTGGTCGCTGTTGGTCTCAAAGAGGAAGTGGGCGGCCCCCAGCTCCAGAAACACGTCCAACACCTCCCGCACCATGGGCCAGGCGCTGTCCTCCCCCACCTGGGGGACGGGGCCGAGGTCGGCAAAAACGAAGGCGTCCCGGCCCTGAGCGGCCTCGCAGGCCAGCTGCCACCCGGCGGTCACGGCCTCCCGCAGCAGGGCGTGTTCACCCCCCAGAGAGACGGCGTTCAGGCCGAAGGTGTTGGTCTTGATGGCCCTGGCCCCGGCGTCCAGATAGGCCCGGTGGATGGCCAGCACGCTTTCCGGGCGGTGGAGGTTGGCCAGCTCACAGGTGAAGTCCGCGTCCCGGTTCTGCTGCACCCAGTAGGTGCCCATGGCCCCGCCGAAAAGGAGGGGGCGGGATTGTAAGTAGGTTCTAATATCCATATGAATCCTTTGTCTGTAGGTAGATAGTTCTTTGAAATGAGCAATTAGCAATGTGCAATGTGCAATTCTGCGAAAAATCAGCCCTCTCCAGTCGCCTTGCGGCGAGGAAGGCTTTCGTTTTTCAGTCACTTCTCTGCAATGAACACGGCTGAAAACCCAACCATTGCAAATTGCTCATTGCACATTGCACATTCTAACAATCGGCGGGGCTTTCGCCGCAGGCTGTTTTACCCCAGCACCTCTTTCGCAATATCCACGCTCTGTTTGGCGTCTTTCGCGTAATAATCCGCTCCAATTTCCGCGGCGTACTCCGGGGTCAGCACCGCGCCGCCCACCCAGATCTTACAGGGGTGGCCGCTCTCCCGCAGCGCCTGAATGGTGGCGGCCATGGAGGAGACGGTGGTGGTCATCAGGGCGGAGAGGCCCACCAGATGCACGTCCTGGCGAATGGTCTCCTCCACCACCCGCTCCACCGGCACGTCCCGGCCCAGGTCGATGACCTGATAGCCGTAGTTCTCCAAAATCACCTTGACGATGTTCTTGCCGATGTCGTGGATGTCCCCCTGAACGGTGGCGACGATGATTTTCCCCTTGCTGACGCTGGAGCCGCCCCGGTTCAGGATGCTGGTCTTGATGACCTCGAAGGCTTCGCAGGAGGCGTTGGCGGAGTTGATGAGCTGGGGCAGGAAAATCTCCCCCTTCTCGTACCGGTCCCCCACCCGGTCCAGGGCGGGGATGAGCAGCTCGTTGATAATTTCCAGCTCGGTCTTTGTCTGGAGCAGCTCCTTCGTCAGCCGGGCGCACTCGTCCTTTAGCCCCTTGGCGATGGCGGTGTCGATGTCCATTCCGGCGCTGACGGCGGTCTGCGCCGCAGGCGCGGCGGGGGTTGCATTGGCGAACCGCTGGATATAAGCGGCGCTGTCCACGTCCTCGCCGGAGAGGACCCGGTAGGCGGCGATGGTGTCCATGATCTGCGCCTGATTGGGGTTGACGATGGGCAGGTCCAGCCCGCAGTACATGGCCTGGGTCAAAAAGCTCTGGGTGATGCGGATGCGGTCGGGCAGGCCGAAGCTGATGTTGGACACCCCCAGCACCGTGTGCAGCCCCAGCCGCTCCGTCACCCAGCGGACGGCCTTTAGCGTCTCCACCGCCTGGTCCTGCTGGGCGGAGACGGTGAGGGTCAGGCAGTCGATGTACACGTCCTCCCGGGGGATGCCGTAGGACAGGGCGGCGTTCAAAATCCGCTCCGCGATGGCGAACCGGGCCTCGGCGGTCTGGGGGATGCCGTTTTCATCCATGGTCAGGCCCACCACCCCCGCGCCGTACTTCTTCACAATGGGGAGGACGGTGTCCAGCACCTCCCGCTTGCCGTTGACGGAGTTGACAATGGCCTTGCCGTTGCACACCCGCAGCCCGGCCTCAATGGCTTTGGGGTCGGAGGAGTCGATTTGCAGAGGCAGGGAAACCACCCCCTGGAGCGCCTTCACCACGTCGGCCATCATCTTGGGTTCGTCCAGTCCGGGAAGGCCCACGTTCACGTCCAAAATGTCCGCGCCCGCGTCCTGCTGCTCGATGCCCCGCTCCAGAATATAGTTCAGGTCGTACTCCCGCAGGGCCTGCTGGAACCGCTTTTTGCCGGTGGGGTTGATGCGCTCCCCGATGACCCGCACGCCGTTTAATTCCGTGACATGGGAGGGGCAACACACCCCCTGTCGGGGCTTGCCCTGCCGGGGGGCGGGGGCTTTCCCCGCCAATTTGGCCCGCAGGGAGGAGATGAACTCCGGCGTGGTGCCGCAGCAGCCCCCCAGCAGCTGCACCCCCAGGTCCAGATAGGGCAGCAGCTGGTCGGAAAACTCCTCCGGGGTGATGGTGTAAAGATTCGTCGCCGGGTCGGGCAGACCTGCGTTGGGCTTGACCACCATGGGCAGCGTGGTCCACTGGGCCAGCTCCTGGGCCAGCGGGAAAATCTCCTCGGGGCCAAGGGAACAGTTGAAGCCGATGGCGTCCACCCCAAGCCCCTCCAGCGTCAGGGCTATGGCGGGGACGGTGCAGCCGGTGAAGGTGCGGTGGTTCTCCTCGAAGGTCATGGTGGAGAGGATGGGGAGGCGGGTGTTCTCCTTAGCCGCCAGCACGGCGGCCTTCATGTCGTAGAGGTCGGTGAAGGTCTCGAACACCACCAAATCGGCCCCGGAGGCCTCGCCTGCCGTCACCATCTCCCGGTAGAGTTCGTAGGCGTCCTCAAACCGCAGGGTGCCCAGCGGCTCCAGCAGCTCCCCGATGGGGCCCACGTCCAGCGCCACCAGCGCCTCGGTACCCTCCACAGCGGCCCGGGCCAGCGCCACCGCCTGGCGGATGACCTGGCTGACCGTGTACCAGGTGCCCTCCAGCTTGTGGCCGTTGGCCTGGAAGGTGTTGGCGTAGATGATGTCGCTCCCCGCCTGGAGATACCGCCGGTGAACGTCCGTCACCACCTCCGGCGCGGTGAAGCAGAGAATTTCCGGCCGCTGGCCCAGCTTGAGACCCGCCGCCTGGAGCTGGGTGCCCATGGCGCCGTCCAGCAGGAGGTAAGGCTTTGTTTTTAACAGTTCTACAAAGTTCATATAGGGAACCTCTCACTTTTCAAATTTGCAATGTGCAATGAGCAATGTGCAATGGACGGGTTTTCAGCCTGGTTCGTTGCGGAAAAGGCCCGGAAAACAACCTGCCGCGTCTCGCCGCAAGGCGACTGTAGAGGGTCGGTTTTCCGCATAATTGCACATTGCAAATTGCTAATTGTGCCTGCCGCAGGTTTTCCCGTTCCTCCGCAGCTGGCAGCTGCGGAACAGCCCGCAATTTGCGCAGCTTGGCTCCCGGTGGGGCCGGGGGCTGTCCGCCGCGCCCAGCACCGCCGTCACCGACTTGCGGGGGATCAAAATCCCGCTCTGGCTGACCGTCAGGCCGATGCGCCGCCGGGTGTCCAGCAGCTCGCAGAACCCCCGCTGCTGGGTGATGGGCAAATCTCCATAGCCGGGGCTGAACCGGTCGGTCAGGTGGAGGCCCCGGGCGGCGTACTCCCGCTTCAAATCGGCCTCGAAGTTGTCGCAGACGTTCTCGATGGCGGTGCTGGCGCAGCTGTCCAAAATCAGCGCCCGGGCCATGTCCCGCACCTGGGCGCGCATGAGCAGCGTCTCCACGTCCGGCCCCAGGGTGGCGGCCATCAGCACCGCCTCGCCGCAGCCCGCCAGCAGGTTTTGGATGTCCTGCCCCTCCAGGGCGAAGTCCGTCCCCCGGAGCCGCCCCCCGTCCAGAGGAAAGACGCGATAGGTCAGCCGGGGGCGGGCCGCCTGTAAAAGCTCCTGTGAACAGGCGGCGATGTCCGCCTCCAGCTCCGGCGGGACGGCCCCGCCGTTGTACCCCAGGTAAAGCAGGACCTCGTTGGGGTTGATTTGTTCCAGTTTTGGGTGCAGCATGGCGGTAAATTCCTACCTCTTTAGAAGGTTGTTTGTTCTATTATACCGGGCGCGTGGAGAAATGTAAAGGCCGTTTGGTTCCGCCGCGGCAAAAAGTTCGCCCCCAGGCAATGATATAGTCCCCTTAGAGTAGACACTCGAAAAGCAAAAATTCGAGGCTACACT
>JAJPXY010000148.1 GCA_021205205.1 Clostridiales bacterium | reverse complement strand
CTCCCCGGTCAGGGTTCCCCGAGACGAGAGCGGCCAGTGCGTCCTCCGGGGCGTCTATCCCTGCGGCGAGGGTTGCGGCTACGCCGGAGGCATCGTCTCCGCCGCTGTGGATGGCGTGCGGACGGCGGAAGCGGTCTGTTCCAATGAGCAATGAGCAATGTGCAATGACAGAAAAACCACCGTTTCCCCAAAAGAACAGGGAAGCGGTGATTTTTTAAATGTGTTTCGTTCTGCGCTGTCCGTATCAGTCGGCACTTCCTGGCTAACAGCTAAGGGCTAATAGCTAACAGCTCAAATCACATGGCCTGTCGGCCCTCTAGCGCCCGCATCAGCGTGGCGTCGTCGGCGTACTCCAAATGGCTGCCCATGGGGATGCCGTAGGCTAGGCGGGTGACCTTCACCTTGAAGGGCTGGAGCAGCCGGGAGAGGTAGTAGGCGGTGGTCTCCCCCTCGGTGTCCGGGTTCAGGGCCATGATGACCTCCTCCACGCCGCCTGCGGCCACCCGGCTGACCAGCTGGCTGATGCGCAGGTCGTCCGGCCCCACGTGGTTCATGGGGGAGATGACCCCGTGGAGGACGTGGTACACGCCGGTATACTCCCCGGCCCGCTCCATGGCCACCACGTCCTTGGGGTCGGCCACCACGCAGATGGTGCCCTTGTCTCGTTTGTAGCTGGCGCAGATGGCGCAGGGGCCTTCCCCCTCGGTCAGGTTCTGGCACACCGGGCAGTAGGAGATGGACTGCTTTGCGTTGACGATGGCGTCGGCAAAGGCCCGGGCCTCCCCCTCCGGCAGGTTCAGCACATAAAAGGCCAGCCGCTGGGCGCTCTTGGTGCCGATGCCGGGGAGCTTTGCGAACTGCTCCACTAATTTTTCCAGCGCGGGGGGAAAGTATTGCATAGCGGTCTCCTTCGATTAGCAATTAGCAATGTGCAATTATGCGGGAATCGGATGATGGCGCTCCTTGCGGAAGGTATCGGTTTCTGGTGGCGTTACAGCCATACAACTGCGGCTGCAAACCAGCTCATTGCACACTGTACATTGCAAATTGCAAATTGATTACAGCACCGGGTCCACCTCGCGGGCGTTGAAGCCCGCCTGGGTCAGGGCATTGAGAATCTTCTCCTTGTGGGCGTTGCCGAAGGCCTCCAGCGTGACCCGCAGCTCCACGCCGCTCTGGCGGTTGATGTTGACGAACTGGTTGTGCTCCAGCTTGATGATGTTGCCGTCCTCCTTGGCCAGGATGTCGGCCACCTGCAGCAGCTGGCCCGGCTGGTCGGGCAGCAGCACCGAGAAGGTGAAGATGCGCCCCCGGAGAATGAGTCCGTGCTGGATGAGGGAGGACATGGTGATGATGTCCATGTTGCCGCCGGTCATGATGGGCACCACGTTCTGGCCTTGGATGCCCAGGTCTTTCAAGTGGTACAGGGCGGCCACGGACAGCAGACCGGCGTTTTCCACGATCATCTTGTGCTTCTCCGTCATATCCAAAAAGGCGGAGACCAGCTCCTGGTCGTCGATGGTGATGATCTCGTCGATGTTCTGCTGGATGTAGGGAAACACCTTGTCGCCGGGGGTCTTGACGGCCACGCCGTCGGCGATGGTCTCGATGGTGGGGGTGGTGACGATTTTCCCCGCCTCCAGGCAAGCCTTCATGGAGGCCGCGCCCACCGGCTCCACGCCGATGACCTTCACGCCGGGGTTCAAAATCTTGGCATAGGTGGCCACGCCGCTGGCCAGGCCGCCGCCGCCGATGGGGACCAAAATCACGTTCACGTCGGGCAGGTCGCTGAAAATCTCGTAGGAGATGGTGCCCTGACCCGTGGCCACCCGCAGGTCGTTGAAGGGGTGAACGTAGGTCAGCCCCTCCTCCGTGCTGAGGCGGGAGGCCTCCTCAGCGGCGTCGTCAAAGGTGGTCCCGTGGAGGATGACGTTGGCCCCGTAGCTCTTGGTGTTGTTCACCTTGATGAGGGGGGTGGTGGTGGGCATGACGATGGTGGCGGCCACACAGGCTTTCTGGGCGGCGTAGGCCACGCCTTGGGCGTGGTTGCCCGCGCTGGCGGTGACCAGGCCCTTGGCCTTCTCCTCCTGGGAGAGGGTGGAGATGGTGTAGTATGCGCCGCGAATCTTGTACGCGCCGGTCACCTGCATATTTTCGGGCTTGAGGTAGACTTGGTTGCCCGTTTCGCCGGAGAAATATTCGGAGTAGATCAGGTTGGTCTTGCGGATCACGCCGTGGAGCACCCGGCGGGCCTGCTTGAAGGAATCGAGGGTCATCATAGTGCAGTTCGTCCTTTTGTAGTCAAATTTCAATTTCTCATTGTATCTCTGATTCCGAAAAAAGTCAAGGCGGTGGCGCGCTATTCGGCAGGATCCCCCAACCGGGCGGAACGTGGGGACAACGCACAAAAAGTCCGCCCCTCTCCCGACGGTTTTTCAGCGTTATTTTTTGAGAAAATTTTTCCCCCTGCGGCGTATCCTGTTATAATAGTGTCTGCAAAACGACGGGAGAGAACGTTTATGGAACTTTTAGATATTGTGGATAAAGCAGGCCGCCCCACCGGCCTGACCGTGGAACGGGAGACCGCCCACCGGGAGGGCATCCGCCACCGCACCTCCCACGTCTGGCTGCTGCGCCGCCGGGGGGAGACCGTGGAAATTTTGCTGCAAAAGCGCAGCCAGGAAAAGGACTCCTACCCCGGCTGCTACGACATCTCCAGCGCCGGACACATCCCCGCCGGGGTGGACTTTGTCCCCTCCGCCCTGCGGGAATTAAAGGAAGAACTGGGGCTGGACGCCGCGCCGGAGGAGCTGGTCTACTGCGGCCAGCGGCGGTTCTCCTGCCACGCGATTTTTCACGACCGCCCTTTTTGGGACAACCAGGTCAGCAACGTCTACGCCCTGTGGCGGGACGTGGAGCCGGAGAGCCTGACCCTGCAAGAATCCGAGGTGGAATCAGTGCGGTGGTTCCCCTTCCGGGACTGCCTGGCGGCGGTGCGGGACGGCAGCCTTCCTAGCTGCATTTATGTGGAGGAGCTGGAGCTGGTGGCCGCCAGGGCGGGGCTGGCCCAGGAGATTTTATGAGGGTTTGCGACAAAGAGAACACCAGGGCGGTACCCAGTGAGTTGGGCGCCGCCCTGGTGTTTTTTGCGTTCAAATGTGGTTTTACAGCCGGGAAATGGCGATGCCCGCCAGAATAATGACCACGCCCAGCACCTTTCGCTTGCTGGGATGTTCCTTCAAGATCACTGCGCCGAACAGGAAAATCCAGATAAAGCTGGTGGCCGTGATGCAGGGCAGCACCGACACCGGGACATAAATCAGCGCCACCTGGTTCAGCGCCAGGGAGAGGAACAGCAGCCCGTAGGAGATGATGACCCGGGGGTTCAGGAACTTCCAGATGAAGCCTTTTTTTGCGGTGGTGTTGGCCTGCTGCTTCAGCAAAATCTGGCTGGTGGTGGAGAGGAACACCGCGATAAACGCCGCGCTGTAGCACACCGCCGGGGTGATGAAGTCAGTGTTCATCGGACATACTCACCACCATTCCAATGATAATCACGATGATGCCCACCACTTGCCGGACGGTGATGGCCTCGTGGAAGATGACCACCGCCCACACGAAGATGAGCATATAGCTGACGCCCTTGCGCAGGTAGGCCGTGGTCAGGGGCAGCCGCTCCAAAATCAGCTGCCACGCGACAGCGTAGCCCGCCAAAATCACCACTGCCGCGCAGAACCAGAACAGGTACATGGGGGACAGGAAGGGATACCGCCCCCCCAGCTTCAGGAAGGGGGAGGTCAGGCTCTCGAAGAAGATGGCGATGATCGCCAGCGCGTAGAGGTTGCGCTTTTTGTCCAAAAATTTATCTAACAAGGGTATTTCCTTCTTTTTTAGGATGCGGGAATAGGGGATGCGTTGCATCAGTCACAATAGAACCACCCGGAAGGAATCCCTCTCACCCTGTAGGGGCGGCCCGTGGCCGCCCTTGGGTAAGAAGGTGGTTTTCCGGGCGGCCAAGGGCCGCCCCTACACAAAATAGCGCGGTTTTCCTCAAAGTTGAGGAAACGGAACCAGCAACAGAACGAACAGGCCAGTCAATCACTGAATCTTGCTGACCAAGATCCGCAGCTTGCCGTTGGCGTCGCTGGGAATCTCCTCCATCCACTGGAACCGGAAGGCGAACTCGTTCCGCAGAACCGCCCCCAGCTTCTCGGTGATGATGGCCTCCACCTGGGCCTGCCGCTCCTCCGGAACGCCGGGGTCGCGGACCATCAGGATGGTGATGTTCTCGTAGTCCTCCTGAATGACCCGGTACTGGATGACCTCCTTGATGTAGTTCATGATGACCGCCACGTTGCCCCACTCGGTCACGTCGCCGTTTTTGTGGTGGATGACGTCGTTCATGCGGCCCTTGATGCGCTTGACGAACCGCAGACCCGCCTTGGTGTAGGTCTCCATGCTGTCGCCGGAGACGTAGTTGATGATGGGCAGGTCGGTCTTGAACAGCGGCGTAATGACGGCGGGGCCGTCGTCGGCGGGGCCGCTCAGGTCGGCGTTGTATATGTTGACCACATGGGTGTCGCTGTTCACCTGGTACTCGTCCCGGCCGGGGAGGCGCACCACGCAGGACCCCGTCTCGCTCATGCCGTAGGCGTCCACCAGGCCGGGGCCAAAGACCTCGGTCAGCAGCTCCCGGGAGGCGTCGTCCATCATCTCCCCGAAGGGGGTGTAGAACTTGGACTGGTGGCAGGGGACGTTGTTCTTTTTGGCGTAGGCCGCCACCCGCACCAGTACGTTCTTGTGATTATAAAGGTAGTCGGGCTTGTAGTCGTTGATTTCCTGGAGCAGCTGCTCGCTGGTCAGCCGGTTTTTCAGGGCGTCGGACATCTGCTTGCGCCGCAGGATGCCGAAGCGCTGCACCACGGAGTCCCGCTCCTTCACCGCCCCGTGGAGGCTGTTGGGGCGGCACATGGTTTTGCCCGTGAAGGGGTTGTACCCTGGCATGGACAGCACCCGCAGCCAGTTGGCGGTCATCCAGGCGTTCTCCTGGGGGGAGACCAGGGTGCGCAGCGGCGCGCCAGAGGAGCCGGAGGTGGGGGAGACGTGCCAGTGCTCGTACTTTTTAGGGTTCGCGGCGGCCTCGCCGTCCATCCACTCCCGCAGCTCCGCCTTGGTCAGCACCGGGAACTTATACAGGTCGGCGGCGGTCTGGTAGTCGCCGGGGACGGTGTCGCTGGCCATGAACCGGCTCCGATAGAAGGGGACCTCCCAGGCCCGCTGCATCAGCTCCTGAATTTTCTTGTTTTGCGTCTCCACCAGGTGCTTGTAGTCCTTGGCCCGGATGGGTTTGTTGTAGAGGGTGGCCAGGTCCCGCAGGGCATAGACATTCTCCATCTTTCGGTCTGTGGCGTAGCTCATGGACGGTTCTCCTTTGCGTAGAATATGAATGGTTAAATACTGTTTGTATTTATTATTGGACTGCCATATATGTAGGGGCGGCCCCCGGCCGCCCCAAAATAAACAGCTTGCCCCGGGCGGCCCCCGGCCGCCCCGAACGACCGGAAGGGTAAGCTTGGGACTCATG
>JAJPXY010000118.1 GCA_021205205.1 Clostridiales bacterium | reverse complement strand
GCCTCGAATTTTTGCTTTTCGAGTGTCTACTCTAAGGGGACTATATCAGTTTCCGCTTTTTTATAGCTTCGTCCGAATATCCGCCATCAGCCGCTCCAGCGCCTCGTCGGCAGTGGCCCAGCTGGTGCAGAACCGCACGGCGCCCCGGCCCTCCGCCACCGGTTCCCAATAGGAAAACTGGTATTTTTCTGCCAGCGCCGCCTGCTGGGCGCGGGACAGGATGGGGAACTGCTGGTTGGTGCGGGAGTCCAGCAGCATGGCGCAGTCCTTCTCCTCGAAGGCCCGCCGCAGGGCCATGGCCTGCCGGTCCGCCTTCTCTCCCAGGGCCTGGTACAGTCCGTCCTCAAAGAGGACTTCAAACTGAATGCCCAACAGGCGGCCCTTGGCCAGCATCCCGCCCCGCTGCTTGATGGTATAGCGGAAGTCCCGGTTCAGCTCCGGGCTGGTGATGACCAGCGCCTCCCCGAACAGCGCGCCTACCTTGGTGCCGCCAACGGTAAAGGCGTCGCACAAGGCGGCATAGTCGGACAGGAACAGGTCGTTGCCCGCCGCGCCCAGGGCGTAACCCAGCCTGGCCCCGTCCACATAGAGGGGGACGCGCCAGCGGCGGCAGACCTGGCTGATGGCGGTCAACTCCGCCTTGGTGTAGAGGGTGCCGTACTCCGTGGGGTTGGATAGGTAGACCATCCACGGCTGGACCATATGCTCGGCGTTGCCGTCGGCGTAGTGGCCGCTGACGGCGCGGTCGATGGCCTCCGCCCACACCTTGCCGTCCCGGTGGGGGAGGGCGAGGACCTTGTGGCCGGTGGCTTCCACCGCACCGGTCTCGTGGACGTTGATGTGGCCGCTGGCGGCGGAGAGCACCCCCTGCCAGGGCCGCAGCCCCGCGGCGATGATCGCGGTGTTCACCTGGGTGCCGCCCACCAGGAAGTGGACGTCGGCCTCCGGGGCCTGGCACTGGGCCAAAATCAGCTCCCTGGCCCGCTGGCAGTGGGGGTCCACCCCGTAGCCGTCGGTCTGCTCCAGGTTGGTCGCCGCCAGGCGCTCCAAAATGCGGGGGTGCGCACCCTCCGCGTAATCACATTCAAAATGCAGCATGAATGATCCTCAACTAATCGTTATTTTTCAGCAGAATAATACCAAATGTTTTTGATTTGGCTGCTGAGTGTCTCATAACTCCACGTCTGCCCACTGCGGATGGGGCTGTTGGGATCGTTGATGAGGAACGCCCCGTCGCTGTAGCCGTAGATGACGATAAAGCGCCCGGAGGCGGTGAAGTCGCCCGCCCCCACCGCGCAGATCAGCGGGTGGCCCGCCTCCAGCATCTCCGCCATGTCGTTCTCGGAGACGTACATCTCCGTCGCCGTCAGGCCGAAGTGCTCACAGCCCTCGCTCATCAGCGTCCAGGCGGAGCCGACCCCGTCGGTGTAGTACCCCGCCTCGTCGGCGTAATTTGCCACCGCCAGGGGGGTGATGTCCGCGTCGCCGGTCAGGTACAGGGCCACCATGGACAGGCAGGTGGGGCCGCAGCCGGTGTAGCCCATCAGGCCGTCGCCGTATGCGGCGTAGCCCCAGCGCTCGTCCCACTGGAGCAGCATGGGTACCTGCCCGCTCTTGGCCTCATCGCTCAGGTCGATTTTAGCGCTCTTGCTGTGATTGGTGGGGTAGTCGGCCACAAAGTCGATGGTCTCAATGTTGTTGACCACCAGCTGGAGCAGCCGCTCCGGGATGGCATCCTCGCTCTGCTCCCCCATGGTGGTCTGCTGGCCGTCCACGGTCAGGGCCGCGTTTTCGTAGTAAGCGAGGATGGTCTCCACCTGGTCGGGGTACTCGTCCAGCAGGGCGTAGACCTGCCCGGCATAGCCGTCTTCGTCCGCAAACTGGCTGATGTCTACCCCGGTGTCCGCCACGGCGCTGCCCTCGTTCTCGTCCTCCTCGTCCTCCACCACGTGCTTGATCACGCCCCGGATGAAGGTGACGTACTCCGGCTCGTTGGCCTCGGCCTCCTGCGCGTCCCGGGCGGCCTCCCCAGCTGCGTAAGTCACCCGGCTGACCGCCTTCCCGGTCATATGGAGGGCAGCCAACAGGGCAATACAGCACAGCAGATATTCGATTCGCATCCAAGGCCGCTTTTTTTCACGCCTGGCGTCACGCCGGGGCGGCTGCCGCTTCCGCTGTCTCTGCACAGGAACTTCTCTCCTTTATCGTTCGTTGAAAATTCATTATAACAGGGAGCCGACCGGTTGTAAATGACAATTTCCATCAAAACCGGCCCAACCGGGTCGGGAAAGGGCTGCGTCGGCCTCTCCTGACCGGCGCAGCCCCAAAAAGCCCTTTTGGGCGCACTTCGCCCTTCCCGGGGATGAACTGCCTTTATTTGGTGCCGAAGATACGGTCTCCGGCGTCGCCCAGGCCGGGAACGATGTAGCCGTGCTCGTTCAGGTGGTCGTCCAGGGCGGCTACGTAAATCTCCACGTCCGGGTGGTCCCGGGCAATGACATCCAGCCCCTCCGGGGCGGCGATAATATTCATCATAGCGATATTCCGGCACCCGTAGTCCTTCATGAACTGAATGGCGGCGGTGGCGCTGCCGCCGGTGGCCAGCATGGGGTCCAGGATGATGACATCCCGCTCGGAGATGTCCGCCGGCATTTTGCAGTAATACTCCACCGGCTCCAGGGTCTCCGGGTCCCGGTACAGGCCCACATGGCCCACTTTGGCCGTGGGCAGCAGGGACAGCACGCCATCTACCATGCCCAGCCCCGCCCGCAGGATGGGAACAATGGCCACCTTTTTCCCGGCGAGGACCTGGCACTTGGCCACGCCGCAGGGAGTGGTCACCTCCACCTCGCGGGTGGGCATATGGCGGGTGGCCTCGTAGGTGATCAGGCTGGAGATCTCCGACACCACGGTTCGGAACTCCCGGGTGCCGGTGTTCTCATCCCGGAGAATGGCCAGCTTATGGCTGATGAGCGGATGCTCCAGGATGTGAATTTTGTCGTTTCCTTTATAGTTCATGTTCACTTCTCCCTTTCTGCTGCGTGGTGCTGTGCTTCCCGTTTTTGGGCGGACTCTCGCGCCAAGCGCTCCCGTTCCGCCTGGCTCAGCCGCAGATAGTTGGCCACCAGCGCCCCGCCGGAGACGGTTTTCCCGGCGCGGGCCTGCTCCAGGGCGCAGCGGGCCACGCCGTAGGCGTGCTGATAGCGGAGGTTCTGGGGAACCAGTCGCAGGTCCAGCCCCAATTCCTTGCCATAATCATAGCACATTTGCGCTCCATCGCCAGCCACAAACCGGATTTTTTTTCGAGCTTCTTCGTCCCCGAAAAGCTGCTCCAGGGAGATGGCCCGGTCCTCTGTCAGGCGGAGGGGGCCGTTTTCGGTCAGTTGGAACAGGGCGTTGTAGACCTGGCTCCGCCGGGCATCCATGGCGCAGCAGACCACGCCCTCCGCCAGACCGCACAGGTTCCAGGCCATGGCCTCCAGGGTGGAAACCCCCGCGCAGGGCAGCTCCCCCGGCCAGGCCAACCCATTGGCGGTGGCAATGCCGATGCGCAAGCCGGTGAAGGAGCCGGGGCCGTTGGCCACAGCGATTAGGTCCACGTCCTCCAGCGCCACACCGCAGTTGCGCAGCAGCGCCTCACACATTGGCATCAGCGTGCTGCTGTGGGTCAGGCCACTGTTCTGGTAGGACTCCGCCACCAGAAACTCGTCCCGGCACAGGGCCACAGACGCGGCCTTGGCCGAGGACTCGATGGCTAAAATGTTCACCGTTCCCCCACCCCCTCGATGGTGATGATCCGCTGGTCGTCGGTGTCGCCCCGGCGCAGGTCCACCCGGATGACGCCGCCCTCCAGGGCGTCCGCCGCCACCTCGCTCCACTCCACGGCGCAGACGCCGTCCCGGGCCAGGTAGTCCTCCCAGCCGATGTCGTACAGCTCCTCGGAAGAACCCAGGCGGTACAGGTCGAAATGGAACAGGGGCAGTCTGCCCCCCTCGTACTCGTTGACGATGGTGAAGGTGGGGGAGGTCACCCGTTCCGTAATGCCCAGCCCGCGGGCCACTCCCCGGGTGAAGGCGGTTTTGCCCGCACCCAGGTCGCCGGTGTAGGCGATGATGTCCCCGGGGCGGAGCGTTTGGGCCAGCTTCTGGCCCAGTGCCTCGGTTTCCGGGGCTGAATTGGTTTGATACTGCATGGTTTTCCAACTCCAGGTGTCTCTTGCATTGATACGGTTATCATACCACATATTCACAGGGGATGTAAAGAGCGGCGCACCACTCGTTTTGCCGGGTCGTGCGCCGCTGGTTTTCGCGGGAACGGTCAGCTGTCCTTCCCGTGACTGATCTCCTTGGGGTCGTAGGGGGTGGTCTGGTAGACGTAGTAGTTCAGCCAGTTGTTGTAGATCATCTGGCCGGTGGAGCGCCAGGTGACCACCGGCGGCTGGGTGGGGTCGTCGTTGGGGAAGTAGTTCTCCGGGATGGCGATGGGCAGCCCCTTGTTCACGTCCCGCCAATATTCGTTGGCCAGGGTGTCCGCGTCATACTCCGGGTGGCCCAGCATGAAGAAACGCTTGTTGTCCTTGCTCTTGGCCATGAACACGCCGGCTTGGGGGGAGGTGGACATCATCTCCAGCTCCGGCACCTTGCGGATGTCCTCCTCGTGGACCTCGGTGGCCCGGGAGTGGGGCGCGTAAAACACATCGTCCAGCCCCCGGAACAGGGGAGACTGCTTTTTTTCCGGCACCGGTGTGTGAGGAAAGATACCGAAAATCTTGTGGTCCACGTCGTACTTGGGCACGCCGTAGTGGTAATACAGCCCGGCGAAGGCCCCCCAACAGACGTGCATGGTGGAGTGGACGTGGGTGGTGGTCCAGTCCATGACCTCACACAGCTCCGGCCAGTAGGCGGCGCTCTCACAGGGGACGTGCTCCAGAGGCGCGCCGGTGATGATCATGCCATCATAATAGCGGTGGCGGATCTCATCGAAGGTGGTATAGAAGGAATCCAGGTGGGTACGGTCATGGCTGGGTTGGTAGGAGGCCATCTTCAGGAACTCCACCTGGATCTGCAAAGGCGTGTTGCTGAGCTTGCGGAGAAATTGCGTCTCCGTCACGATTTTGGTGGGCATCAGGTTCAAAATCAGTACCTTCAGCGGGCGGATGTCCTGGTGCAGGGCGCGGAACTCGGTCATCACAAAGATGTTTTCGTTTTCCAGAATCGTGGTTGCGGGAAGGGAATCGGGAATTTTGATCGGCATAAAAATGCTCCTCCTTACAAAATCGTTTGGCCCCATTGACCGGGCAGAAGAAAATCAGAATCGTATGAGCCGTAAAACGGCATTCGCAGCACCATTCCAGCCAAATCGGGAACCTCCCTTCTCACATGGGTTTGAATAGCTCTATCATAGTGCATCCTGATGAAAAAAGCAAGGTGTATTGTGAAAATCGTGAATTTTCCGTTTTCTGTCCGCACTCTGTGGACATATGCTTGTAGGCGATGCAAAAATCGCTGCAAACGAGGACACACACGGCTCCGTCAGAAAAAGCGCGGATTCTTCGCAAAAAAGATGTTGACAAACGAAAGATTTCCGTGGTATAGTAACCAAGCGCTCAAGAGAGCGGG
>JAJPXY010000075.1:20071-30680 GCA_021205205.1 Clostridiales bacterium | reverse complement strand
TTTCCTGCCCGGCGGGCCATTTTTTTGTTCATTTTGGTATCCCTTTGAGTCAGCCGCGTTGGGATAAGCGATGAGCCGTTAGCTGTTAGCGATTAATCGGGCGCTGCCCGTCTAAAGCAAGTACCACAAAGCGAATAGCTAAAAACTAAGGGCAAAGAGCGAAAGCGCTCTTGAGGCTGAGGAAAGGGGATGACCAGATTCGTTAAAATTGTGCCAGAATTGCGTCTACCTCCGCCCGGTCCAGCGCCGGGAGGGGTACAAAGGCGGGCGGCGCGTCCAGGTGCGGCCCCAGCATCTTTTCCATCCAGACCAGTTGGTACCACCGCCCGAACTTGTAGCCGCACTTGTGGAACCCGCCCACCATGCGGTAACCCATATGCCGGTGAAAGTTGACGCTGTTCCGGTCCAGGTACTGGTCCTCTGTCTCCGGCCAGGCGATGCAGGCGTTGACGTTGACCACGTTCTGCCGCCGCAGCACCGCCTCCAGCGCCTGGTAGAGCTGCCGCCCGCAGCCCCGCTTCCGGCAGTCCCGGCGGACGTAAATGCTGGCCTCCACCGCCCAGTCGCAGGCCCGCCGCCCGATGAAGGTCCCGGCGTAGGCGTAGCCCTCCGGCCGTCCGTCCGCCTCCAGCACCAGCCAGGGGTAGCGTTCCAGGGTGTGGGCGATGCGCCGGGCGAACTCCGCCTGAGAGGGCACGTCGTATTCAAAGGTCACCGCCGTCTTCAGGATGTACGGCCCGTAGATGTCCAGCAGCGCCGCCGCGTCGGCGGGGGTGGCTGTGCGTATGTGTTCCGCCATAGGGATCACGCCTTCTCTTTCTTGTGGAAATTGGCTCAGTGTCCCGCGGGCTTCTCCTCCAGCAGCTCATGCTCCTGAAAGAGGTCCGCGTGGGCCAAAATCAAAAAGTTGACGAACAGCGGGAGCAGGGCCAGCCAGATGGCCTTCTCCCGAAGCGGGCCGCACAAAGCGGTCAGCACAATGCCGCCCCCCAAAAAGCAGCCCACCATTTTCAGGTGCGTCAGACCACGCCCCAGGGCGCTTCGGTCTTTATGCCGGGCGTATTTCGCCAGAGAAATGCCCATCTGCCGGATGTGGTTGGTGCAAAAGGTGGTAGCCATTGGTATGCCCTCCGCTTGCCGGAAGGTGTTGTACTGCATGGAGCAGATAAAGTTGATGATCACCTGCACCACCCGGTCCGTCACGGACAGGGGGATAAGCCCCACCAGGAACAGGACCAGCATCTCCGCGCCGATGAGGCAGGTGTCCCACCGGAACAGCCCCATTTTCTTCACCGGGCTGGGAAAAAACTCCGACACAAAGGCCCCGCTGATGTAGGCGGTGATGGGAATGAGAAAGTAAAGCCCTTCCCGCAGGTGGCCCTTGCCCAGCGCCATGCCCATCAATACCACGTTGGCGGTCTGGGCGTTGCAGAACACACCGCCCCGCAGGTTGTAGGTGTACGCGCCCATCATCCCGGCGCTGAGCATCAGCAGCAGGAACACCCCTTTTCGCTCACAGGCCAGATAGCGGCGCCGCAAGTGCGCTGTCGTCTCCATTTTTCACCGATCTTCCTTTCGCTTTCTGTTGGCGGCGGCCCGCTTTTGGGCTGCCGCTCCAGCATCATACCACGTTCCGCCGATAGGCGCAAGCCCACCTGGCCCACATTGCGCAGAGCAGCTCAAAAAAAGGACCTGCGAGGCATTACGCCCCGCAGGTCCTTCCGCTCCGCGTTCAGGGAGAATTTGGCATCCTCCCCGGCGGAATCAAAGCCTGGCGAACGGGGAAGGTTACTTCAGACCGTTCTCGTAGGCCTCGATCATCTTCTTGACCATCTGGCCGCCGATAGAACCGGCCTGCTGGGCGGTCAGGTCGCCGTTGTAGCCCTGCTTCAGGTTGACGCCAACCTCGCTGGCAGCCTCCATCTTGAACTGGTCCATGGCCTGACGGGCCTCGGGGATGACGAGCTTGTTGCTGCCACTGTTGTTGCTGGACATAGAAAACATCTCTCTTTCAACAATTTTTTGCCCCTTCCGTTGGGAAGCGACAGCGATAGTATGAGCGGAGACGGCGTTTCTATGCCTACGAGTGGGTTGCCAAATTGTTGCGCTGCTGGGGATGGGAGGGAAACCGGCTTTGGCGAGAGCGACCGGAAGCTCTCTTTGCGGCCATTCTCAATATGTACGAGCATGACCGCTCCGCCAGCAAGGGGGAGAAGGCCGTCATCCTCCCTGGTCATCTTCCGCCACATGGGGACCGATTCCAATTTGAAGCAGCGGGGGAGCCAGGCCCGGCGGGGCTGCGCCCCTCCTTGTCTCCCTCTCCTGGCTGGCCCGGTATGGACATTGCCACCTCATAGGGCATGACTTGAAACTGCTTTTTGGCGCATGGTCAAAAAGGCTCTGCTGTGGGATCGCAAACGATTTGGCGCGATTCGCCCGGCAAAGTTGGAAAAACTGCCCTTGACAGCGGAAACGAAAACAGGTATAATGACCGCTGTAAATGGCTTTGATGGGAAGGAGTACGCGCCCTCCCCTGTTTTGCAGAGAGCGGCCGGGTGGTGAAAGGCCGCAGGCAGGCGGCGCGGAAGGTCGTCCCGGAGTTCTGTCTCTGAAATTTGCAGTAAGAGACGGCGGCGCCCGCCGTTATCGGGTTTGAGTGCGGGGCAAGGTCGCCCCGAATTCAGGTGGTACCGCGGAAAAGCGCCCTTTTCGCCCTGAACGTATGTTCGGGGCGTTTTTTGTTCTGATTTTTATAGAGGAGTGGAAAACCGAAATGGCAAAAGAACTTTCCAAGGTCTACGACCCCAAAGAGGTGGAGACCCGCATTTACAACCAGTGGGAGAGCAGCGGCTGTTTCCGGGGCAAGGCGGACCAGGACAAAAAGCCCTATACCATCGTCATGCCGCCCCCCAACGTCACCGGCCAGCTCCACATGGGCCACGCCATGGACAACACCATGCAGGACATCCTCATCCGCTTCAAGCGGATGCAGGGCTACGCCGCCCTGTGGGTCCCTGGCACCGACCACGCCTCCATCGCCACCGAGGCCAAGGTGGTGGAGGAGATGAAGAAGGAGGGCCTGACCAAGGAGTCCATTGGCCGGGAGAAGTTCCTGGAGCGGGCCTGGGCGTGGAAAAACGAGTACGGCGGGCGCATCGTCAAGCAGCTGCGCACCCTCGGCTCCTCCTGCGACTGGGAGCGGGAGCGCTTCACCATGGACGAGGGGTGCAGCGACGCGGTGAAGGAGGTCTTTGCCCGGCTGTACAACGAGGGCAAAATCTACCAGGGCAACCGCATGGTCAACTGGTGTCCCCACTGCGACACCTCCATCTCCGACGCCGAGGTGGAATACGAGGAGCAGGACGGCAGCTTCTGGCACCTGCTCTACCAGGTGAAGGAGACCGGCGAATACCTGGAGCTGGCCACCACCCGGCCTGAGACCATGCTGGGCGACACCGCCGTGGCCATCAACGCCGAGGACCCCCGGTATTCCAACCTCCACGGTTGCCACGCCATTCTGCCCCTGCTGAACAAGGAGATCCCCATCGTCTGCGACGAGCACGCCGATATGACCAAGGGCACCGGCGTGGTGAAGATTACCCCCGCCCACGACCCCAACGACTTCGAGGTGGGCAAGCGCCACGACCTGCCCATCGTCCGCTGCTTCACCTACGACGGCCACATGACCGGCAAGGCCGATGTGGAGGCGTATCAGGCGCTGCTGGCCAGCGGCCACGTCCCCGCCGATGAGCCGGAGGTGCTGGACTGCGGTAAGTACGCGGGCATGACCACCATGGAGGCCCGGGAGGCCATGCTGGCCGACCTGGAGGCCTGCGGCGCGCTGAAATCCGTGGAGCCGCTGAAACACGACGTGGGCACCTGCTACCGTTGCCACACCAACATCGAGCCGATGGTGTCCAAGCAGTGGTTCGTGCGGATGCAGTCCCTGGCGGAGCCGGCCATCGAGGCAGTCCAGAAGGGCGAAATCAAGTTCGTCCCCGAGCGTTTCACCAAGAACTACCTGAACTGGATGAACAACACCCGGGACTGGTGCATTTCCCGGCAGCTGTGGTGGGGCCACCAGATCCCCGCCTGGTACTGCGACGAGTGCGGCGAGACGGTCGTGGCGAAGGAGGCCCCCTCTGTCTGCCCCAAGTGCGGTTGCACCCACCTGACCCAGGACCCGGACACGCTGGACACCTGGTTTTCCTCCGCCCTGTGGCCCTTCTCCACCCTGGGCTGGCCCGACGAGGACTCGGCGGACCTGAAGTATTTCTACCCCACCAACACCCTGGTCACCGGCTACGACATCATCGGCTTCTGGGTGTCCCGCATGATTTTCTCCGGCCTGGCCTACACCGGCAAGGCCACCTTCGACACGGTCTGTGTCCACGGCATCGTCCGGGACAGCCAGGGCCGCAAGATGTCCAAGAGCCTGGGCAACGGCATTGACCCGCTGGAGGTCATCGACCAGTACGGCGCGGACGCTCTGCGGCTGATGCTGGTCATGGGCAGCACCCCCGGCAATGATATGCGGTACAGCGAGGAAAAGGTCAAGGCCATGCGGAACTTCTGCAACAAGATCTGGAACGCCAGCCGCTTCCTGCTGATGAACCTGACCATCACCGAGAACAAGCTGCCCGACACCCTGGCCCTGGAGGACAAGTGGATCCTCTCCAAGCTGAACAACCTCATCCGGGAGGCCACCGCCAACCTGGAGAAGTTCGAGATGGGCGTGGCCGCCCAGAAGGTCTACGACTTCCTGTGGGATTCCTACTGCGACTGGTATATCGAGCTGACCAAGGCCCGTCTGACCGGGGACGACGAGGCCGCCAAGGTCCAGGCCCAGCAGGTGCTGTGCTACGTGCTGACCGACATCCTCAAGCTGCTGCACCCCTTTATGCCCTTCATCACCGAGGAGATCTGGCAGGCCCTGCCCCACGAGGGCGACTTCCTGATGCTCCAGAGCTGGCCGGTGGCCAACGACGCTTTTGACTATCCCCAGGACGAGGCCGCCATGGAGAAGGTCATGGACGCCATCAAGGCCATCCGCGCACGCCGGGCGGAGATGGGCGTGGTCCCCTCCCGGAAGGCGGAGCTGACCGTCGTTACCAGCCAACCGGAAGTGTTCCAACAGGGCGTTCCCTTCTTCCAGCGGCTGGCCGCCACCACCCAGGTGGACATCACCGATGAAGCCCCCGCCTCTCTGGACGGGCTGGTGTCCCTGGTCACGGCGGATGCCAAGCTGTATATCCCCCTGGCGGAGCTGGTAGACCTGGCCGCCGAGCGCAAGCGGCTGAACAAGGAGCTGGAGAAGAAGGAGAAGTACCGGGCCGGGCTGGAGAAGAAGCTGGCCAACGAGAAGTTCGTCTCCAAAGCCCCCGCCAACGTCATCCAGCAGCAGCGGGACAATCTGGAAAAGTCCAACCGGGAAATCACCCAGATTCAGGAGTCCCTGGCCGCGCTGGGGTAAATCGCGCAAGCCAATCTGAAACAACCACCCGCCCGGCGATGCCGGGCGGGTTTTCAAATCCCCTTCATCGACAAAAAATACGCGCCAGGAAAATTCCAGCGAAAAGAGTTGACAAACCCACCCGCTTGGGCTATAATATTTTCGCTGAGTTGCGGGTGTGCTGGAACTGGTAGACTGGCAAGCTTGAGGTGCTTGTGTGTGAATGCACGTGTGGGTTCGAGTCCCATCGCCCGCACCACAACGAAAAACCGAACCGTTTCCCTCTGGGGGAGACGGTTCGGTTTTTTCATCATTCATTGCACATTGCTCATTGCAAATTGCACATTGAATTAAAGGTCCTCGATTTCCTCCGGCGCTCTGACCTGGGGATACGCCACCGCCTCCATGGTCATGATGGACACCTCGTAGGCGGTGCGCTTCACCTCGCCTCCGTCCACAATTTTGGTGTAGCCCCGGGACTGGAGTCGCCCCTCCAGCCGGAGGCCGTCTCCGGTGGACATGGCTCCGCACTTCACCGCCAGGCTCCCCCAGGCGATGCAGGGCAGGTAGTCCGCCCGGCCGTACCGGCGGTTCACCGCCAAAATCAGGTCGGTGATCTCCCGGCCCAAGGGCGTCAGCCGGTACACCGGCGGCTTGCAAATCACCCCCCGCCAGGGTCAGCCGGTTGTCGTCGGCCCCAACGGTGTCATAATACAACTCCTGGGCGTAGAGGGTGATGACCAGGCGGCTGCCCACGCCGCCCCGGTTGTTATAGGACCGCACCTCCCCGCAGATGGCCGCCCGTTCCCCCGCCCGGAGGGGGCAGCTCTCCAGCAGCGTCCGGGACAGGATGACGTTGATGACATCCTCCGCCCCGGAAAGCCGCAGGCTCTTTACTGGCACGCGGAAAAAGTCCTCTCCGTGGCTGGCGTGGGAGAAAACCGGTTCCGACACCGCCTCCCCAATCAAGGTGGCCTGGTTTTCGTTCCAATCTGTTCTCATAAGCACCGCTCCCTTTTGGCAACGCCTGCTCCATGGCCGGGGCCATTCGATCGGCGTTTCTCCTGGTTTCCTGCGGTACTCTATGCGGCGGCGCAGGGGAAAAGAACCGCCCCGCTCAACAAAGAACCGCTGTGGTCATATAACCACAGCGGTCCTCTGGAAAAAGAAAAAGGAAGAGAAAAGAAAAACGAAACGGAGTTCGGAATTTTTAGTCCATCCCCAGCAAAGGCATCTGTCCCCGCCGGGTTTGGTAATGGGATTCAGGAGATGTTGGGCGGCGCCCCTCTCCTTTGACATTGTCAGTATAACACAGCGGGACTGGGAAGTCTTGAATAAAGTATGAATTTTCAAGGCTCCGTCCGATTTGGCCCGATACGTTCTTTTTTTCTCTGCTATTCGTACTTTTTTTACCCGATACAGACCGTTTTGCAGTTGTCCGGTACGATTGGCTAAGGGGTCGGTTTTGGGGTCAAGTTGTTTCGTCATTTCCTTCTGGCCCATCCATCAAATACACCCACATCATCCCCAAAAAATCCCCCGTCCCCGGTCCACGCTCCAGCGGCCTCCCTGCAATCTCCACCAGCAGGTCCGGGTTTTCCTTCCACGCCCGGCGAACGACGGTCCGCAGGTTCCGCTCCACCGCTGTCCAGTGCCTCCCGGTTGCTTCGCCCACCGGTGTGTAGACCTCCCGCACCAGGGCGGTCAGCCGCGTTGGGTCCTCCAGCGCAAGCTGGATCGCAAGGTGCATTTCCTGATAACCCACATAGTTGGGGCAGATGCCCAGGCGGCACAATTCGACGCTTGTCTTTTTCATGGTAATTACCTCCTGAAAATATTTCGGGATAATAATAGCACCTTTTCTGCAATATTTGGCGATTTTCGACAAAACTAGTGCCGATTCGACAAAAGAAGTGTAAATTCGACAAAATCCGACAAATCAAGAGGGCAAGCTACTTGATAAACTCCTAAAGGATGACCTGATGGAAGCAAAGGAATCCACCGACGCGGAGACGAAGGACAGCAAAAAACCGCCCCGGTGCTGCGAACACCGAGACGGTCAAAAGGGAAGTAGGCTTGCGGCAGTCGGAACTTCTGGCGCTCTGCTGGGAAGCGGCGCTGACTTCCCCCAGTAGGATTTTTCTGCGCCCGGCGCTGGACGGCGGGGGAAATTGCGTGTATAATAGCCCATGTACCCTGTGGTTTGATGTGATTGCACCTGGACGGAGGAACAAAATGGAACTGCGACAGAAAAAATATCAGGCGCTGCGGAACTGCCTGGAGGAACTGGGCAGCGTGGCGGTGGCCTTCTCCGGCGGCGTGGACTCCACCTTTCTCCTGTGGGTGGCTCACGACGTGCTGGGGGACCGGGCGGTGGCGGTAACGGCCAGTTCCTGCTCCTTCCCGGAGCGGGAGCGCCGGGAGGCGGCGGCCTTTTGCGCGGAACACGGCATCACCCAGGTGGTCTGCTCCTCGGAGGAGCTGGACATCGATGGCTTCCGGCAAAACCCGCCCAACCGCTGCTACCTGTGCAAGCGGGAACTGTTTGGGAAAATCTGCGCGATTGCCCGGGAGCGGGGGCTGAACGCGGTGATAGAAGGCTCCAACGTGGACGACGAAGGCGACTACCGTCCAGGTATGCAGGCCGTGCGAGAGCTGGGTGTGATCAGCCCCCTGCGGCAGGCTGGGCTGACCAAGAACGACATCCGGCTGCTGTCCAAAGAACTGGGCCTCCCCACTTGGGACAAGCAATCCTTTGCCTGCCTGTCCTCCCGGTTCGTCTACGGCGAGACCATCACCGAGGAAAAGTTGCGCATGGTAGACCAGGCAGAGCAGCTGTTGCTGGACCTGGGGTTCCGCCAGGTGCGGGTGCGCATCCACGGCACCATCGCCCGCATCGAGCTGCTGCCGGAGGAGTTTCCCAAGCTGTTGGCGGAGGACACCAGCAGGCTGGTCTACGACCGGCTGAAATCCTACGGCTTCACGTATGTGACGCTGGATCTGCGGGGCTACCGCACCGGCAGCATGAACGAGACACTATCAGCGGAGGAAAAGGCGTAAACGCGCCAGCCGCCTCTGTTTGGGAGGAAGAACGATGCAAAATCAATTTTCCCGCACACAGCTTCTCCTGGGCCGGGAGGGCATGGAACGGCTCTACCAGGCGCGGGTGGCTGTGTTTGGCGTGGGCGGCGTGGGCGGCTACACCGTGGAGGCCCTGGCCCGCAGCGGCGTGGGGCAGCTGGACCTGATCGACGACGACAAAATCTGCCTGACCAACCTGAACCGGCAAATCATCGCCACCCGCAGCACTGTGGGCAAATACAAGGTGGATGTGGCAGAGCAGCGTATTTTGGATATCAACCCCAAGGCTGTGGTCCGCACATATAAGACCTTTTACACCCCCCAGACGTCAGAGCAGTTCGACTTCACCCAGTACGACTATATTGTGGACGCCATCGACACGGTGACGGGCAAACTGGAGCTGGTGGAGCAGGCCCACCGGGTAGGGACCCCCATCATCAGCTGCATGGGGGCGGGCAACAAGCTGGACGCCAGCGCCTTCGAGGTGGCGGACCTGGCCAAGACCTCTATGTGCCCTCTGGCCCGGGTCATGCGCAAGGAGCTGGGCAAGCGGGGCATCAAGCACCTGAAGGTGGTCTACTCCAGAGAACCCGCCAGGACCCCCTGGTGGAAGAAGCTGCCGGTGAACCCAGCGGCGGCTCACGGCGGCAGGTCCCCGGCAGCAACGCCTTTGTTCCGGCGGTGGCCGGATTGATTGTGGCCGGTGAGGTGGTCAAGGACCTGTCGGCCGTTCGCTGACGGCGAGAATTGGCGGCAGAATCTTGCAATCCAAGATGTTTCTTCGGGTAAATTCCCCAGTTCCTCTTGCCAAGTGAGCCGTTTTAGGGTAGAATAGACCTGTAAAAAGATAACCTGGGTTCCCGCTGCCCGGGGCCACTTATAGTTTGGAGGAGTTCACTTATGCTTACTGCCAGCGATTTTAGAAACGGCAAGACCTTCGAGTACGAAGGCAAGGTCATGCAGGTCATCGAGTTCCAGCACGTCAAGCCCGGCAAGGGCGCGGCCTTTGTCCGCACCAAGATGAAGAACGTCATCACCGGCGCGGTCACTGAGACCTCTTTTAACCCCACCGCCAAGTTCGAGGAAGCCTTCATCGAGCGCAAGGAGATGGAGTACAGCTATTCCGATGGCGACCTGTACTACTTCATGGACACCGAAACCTACGACATGATCCCCCTGAACAGCGACCAGCTGGGCGACGCCTTTAAGTTCGTCAAGGAGAACACCCCCTGCAAGGTGCTGTCCTACAAGGGCAAGGTGTTCGGCATCGAGGCTCCCAACTTCATGGAGCTGGAGGTCGTCAAGACCGAGCCGGGCGTCCGGGGCGACACCGCCACCAACGTCACCAAGCCCGCCACTCTGGAGACCGGCGCGGAGATCAAGGTGCCGCTCTTCATCAACGAGGGCGACCGCATCCAGGTGGACACCCGCACCGGCGAGTATATGTCCCGCTGCAAGTAATTTTCCCACCCCACATCACCCATACCCGCGAAAGGAGGAGGTTTATGTCCCTTGCTGAAAAAGCCGGTTATCTCCGCGGCCTCTACGACGGCATGGAGTTGAACGAGGACAAGTCCAAGGAGGCCAAGCTGCTCAAGGCCATCATCGACGTGGTGGTGGAGCTGGCCGACCACGTGACCGAAAACGAGGAGAGCATCATGGCTCTGGCCGACCAGTCGGACGAGATCATCGGCGGTGCGTTCCGCGATTTGGACAACTACGATGGCGACGAGGACGACTACGAGACCGCCGTTGAGGTGGAGTGCCCCTCCTGCGGCGAACCTATGACCATCCACGAGGGCCATCTGGCCTCCGGCGAGGTCAAGTGCCCCTCCTGCGGCCAGCGGTTCCAAATCGAGCTGGAGTTCGAGGAGGAGGACGGCGACGACGGGGAGGAGATTCCCTTCTGAACCGCCGTGTGCCATACCTGAAACAATAGGCCCGCGCCAGATTTCCGGCGCGGGCATTTTCTGTATAAGCCAGGACCGGCGGCGCGTAAGCGCCCCCCGGCCCGGCGTTTTAGTGGTATTGAGAAAGTAGGGGTTTATATTTAGTTTCGGGGGGAGCCGCACGGGT
>JAJPXY010000075.1:0-20061 GCA_021205205.1 Clostridiales bacterium | reverse complement strand
AAATTCCGCCCCGCCCCTGATGTCGGGGGGGGTATTTTTGTTTATACCCCCGGCCGGGGGGGGGTAACGCCCCGCCGGTCCCTGCGTTATAGTGATATTCAGAAGTAAGGAGTATCTATATCGTTCCGGGGGAAGCAGAACGATTACACATCATACATCAGGTCGCCGTAGGAGGGCACCGGCCAATAGTCGCTGTCCACCAGCATCTCCAGCTCGTCGATGGGGGCGCGGAGGGCGTCCATCACGGGGATGACGTTGTAGCGGTAAGCCCTGGCCATTTCGGGCACGTCGTCCATGGCGTCGGTCTCGGCATAGACCTTCTTCAACTGGGTCAGCGCAGCCTGCGCGTCCTTCAGCAGGGCGGAGACCTTGGTCAGCAGCTCCTTCTGGACGGAGGCGTCGGCGCCGGCGGCTTCCACAGCGGCGACGGACTCAGCCAGAGTGGTGGAGTAGGCGATGACAGAGGGGATGTACTGCTTGCCGGCCATGTGGATCATGACCTTGGCCTCCACGCCGATGCGCTTGGCGTAGTTCTCGTAGCGGACCTCTTCACGGGCCTCCAGCTCAGCCTTGGTGTAGATGCCGAACTTCTCGAACATCTCCACCGCGTCGGGCTGGGTCAGCACGGGGATGGCGTCCACCATGCACTTGATGTTGGGCAGACCACAGCGGGCAGCTTCTTCCACCCACGCCTCGGAGTAGCCGTCGCCGTTAAAGACGATGCGCTTGTGCTTGGTCATCAGATCATTGATGTAAGCCTTGCAAGCGGTCTCGAAGTCCTCCGCACCCTCCAGGGCGTCGGCGGCGTCGCAGAACGCTTCAGCCATAATGGCGTTCAGGGTGGTGTTGGGACCGGCGATGTTGTCGCTGGAGCCGACCATACGGAACTCGAAACGGTTGCCGGTGAAGGCGAAGGGGGAGGTACGGTTCCGGTCGGTGGCGTCCTTCTTCAGCACGGGGACGGTGGAAACACCGGTATCCAGCTCGCCGGGAACGACGGTGGGGGCGTCGCCGTCCACGATCTTCTCCACCAGGGCCTCCAGCTGGTCGCCCAGGAAGATGGAGATGATGGCGGGAGGGGCCTCCTGCGCGCCCAGACGGTGGTCGTTGCCCACGTTGGAGGCGGAGTCCCGGAGCACGTCGGCGTGCTTATCCACGGCGCTCATGACGCAGGCCAGAATCAGCTGGAACTGCAAATTCTCCTCCGGCTTGTCGCCTGGGTCGAACAGGTTCTCGCCGGTGTCGGTGCTCAGGGACCAGTTGTTGTGCTTGCCGGAGCCGTTGACGCCTGCGTAGGGCTTCTCGTGGAGCAGGCAGGACATATCGTGGGAGTAAGCCACCCGCTTCATGGTCTCCATGGCCAGGTTGTTCTGGTCCACGGCCACGTTGGCGCTGGAGAAGATGGGGGCCATCTCGTGCTGAGCGGGGGCCACCTCGTTGTGCTGGGTGGTGGCGGTGATGCCGTACTTCCACAGCTCCGTGTTCAGGTCCTTCATGAAGGAACCCACGCGGGTGCGGATCTTGCCGAAGTAGTGGTCGTCCAGCTCCTGGCCCTTGGGGGCGGGGGCGCCGAACAGGGTGCGGCCGGTATAGATCAGGTCCTTGCGCTGCTCATAGAGCTTGCGGTCCACCAGGAAATACTCCTGCTCCGGGCCGACGGAGGCGGTGATGTGGGTGGACTTGGTGTCGCCGAACAGGCGGCAGACACGGATGCCCTGCTTGGAGACGGCCTCCATGGAGCGCAGCAGCGGTGTCTTGGTGTCCAGCGCCTCGCCGGTATAGGAGACAAAGACCGTGGGGATGCACAGCACGGTGCCGCAGGACTGCTCCTTCACGAAAGCGGGGGAGGTGATGTCCCAGGCGGTGTAGCCCCGGGCGTAGGAGGTGGCACGCAGGCCGCCGGAGGGGAAGGAGGAGGCGTCAGGCTCGCCCATAATCAGCTTCTTGCCGGACAGCTGCATCAGCGTGTGGCCCATCTCGTCGGGAGAGGTCAGGAAGGAGTCGTGCTTCTCGGCGGTGGAACCGGTCAGCGGCTGGAACCAGTGGGTGTAGTGGGTGGCGCCCTTTTCCACGGCCCAGCACTTCATGGCGTCGGCCACGGTGTCGGCGGAGGCGGCGCTGAGGGAGCCGCCGTTCTCCATGACGGAGACGACCTCTTTGTAGACGCTCTTGGGCAGGCGCTCCTTCATGACGGCGCGGCTGAATACGTTGGAGCCAAAGATCTCAGGGATACTCATTGCAATAAACCGATCCTTTCTTTCAATCACAAATGTGAGGACTGCTTGAAATGTTGGTGGTACGAGTTCAAGCAGACCCAACCACGGAACGCACGAAAAGAAAAAGGCGATGGTGTCTCGTTTATGGGACTCCATTGCCTCCTTAAAGCGCTTTCGTAGCTTCGTGCTGTTCTGTTGTTTTCAGGTGAACTTGAATCACTGGGGTTACTATACCTCATTCCAGGCCGATTTGCAAGGGATTTGCAGGATATTTTTTTCTTTCATTCAAATTCACGTAAAACAACCGGTTATTTTGCCTTCTCTTTAGACAAAATTGACGGAATGAATTGGAGAAAAACGCAAAAATGCAGAAATTACTTGACACCCGGGAGGAAAAGTGTATACTAAAAATCGTAGACATATCGGCGGGGATATGCAATATTCCCCGGAGCGAAATTCATTTCGGCCCCGGTTTCCCAAAAAGCGGAAGGGACGGGCCGGATGAAAGGAGATTTACTTATGGCCTATAGCAAAGAGGACATTCTCCGCCTGGTGGAGGAGGAGGGTGTGCAATTCATTCGGATGCAGTTCGTGGATGTGTTCGGCCAGCTGAAAAACGTGGCCATCACCGCCTCCCAGCTGCCCAGGGCCCTGGACGACCAGATCATGATCGACGGCAGCGCCATCGAGGGCTTCGTCCGGGTGAACGAATCGGACCAGTACCTGCGGCCGGACCTGAATACCTTCGCCATCTACCCCTGGCGGCCTATGCAGGGCAAGGTGGCCCGGCTGCTGTGCAACGTGTACAACCCCGATGGCAGCCCCTTTGTGGGCGACCCCCGCTCCGTGCTGCGGCGGGTGGTCTCTAAGGCGGCCTCCATGGGGCTGAACCTGATGATCGGCCCGGAGTGCGAGTTCTTCCTGTTCAAGACCGACGACCAGGGCCGCCCCACCACCCAGCCCAGCGACGTCGCCACCTATTTTGACCTGTCCCCCCTGGATCAGGGCGAGTCCACCCGGCGGGAGGTCTGCCTGGCGCTGGAGAAGATGGGCTTCGAAATCGAAGGCTCCCACCACGAGAACGCCCCCGGCCAGCACGAGATCGACTTCCACTACACCGAGGCCGTGGAGGCGGCGGACCAGATCCTGACCTTCCGGCTGGCCGTCAAGACCCTGGCCCAGCGCAACGGGCTTCACGCCACTTTTATGCCCAAGCCCATCGACGGGGTCAACGGCTCCGGGATGCACATCAATATGTCCCTGTTCCGCAACGGTAAGAACCTGTTCTATGACCCCGACGGGCTGCACGGCCTTTCCAAGGAGGCGTACTCCTTCATCGCCGGCATCCTCTACCACATCCGCGGCCTGTGCGCCCTGACCAACCCCTTGGTCAACAGCTACAAGCGGCTGGTGCCGGGATACGAGGCCCCCTGCTACATCACCTGGTCTGTGGGCAACCGCAGCTCGCTGGTGCGCATCCCCGAGGTGCGGGGCCAGGCCACCCGGGTGGAGCTGCGCAGCCCCGACCCCTGCGCCAACCCCTATCTGGCGCTGGCCGCCTGCCTGGCCGCCGGTCTGGACGGCATCGAGCGGGATATGACCCCTCCGGCGGAGGTCACCGAGAACATCTACGCCATGAGCGACGCCCAGCGGGCCTATCTGGGCATCGAGACCCTCCCCACCAGCCTCCACGAGGCCCTGGAGGAAATGCAGAAGGACTCCTGCATCATGGACACCCTGGGCAAGCACGTGGCCAAGGCGTATATCGAAGGCAAAGAGAAAGAGTGGAAGGAATACCGCGTCCAGGTCAGCCAATGGGAGCGGGACAAATACATGACCGTATATTGACCCCCTCTGACCGCGTGTCGCGTGTTTCCGCATTTGGAATCAAGGCGTGATCGTGGTGGAAAAAATCATCGTTGCGTTTGAGAACGAAGCCACCTGCCGCCGCGTCAGCGAAATGATCGAAAGCTCTGGCATTGCCAGCTGCGTCAACGTGCGCAGCTGCGGCGAGGTGAAACGCATCACCAACAAAGCCCGTGTAAACATCGTGGTTTGCGGTTATAAGCTGGCAGATGGCCCCGCTGCGGTCCTCCACGACGAGCTGCCGCCCAGCTGCTCCATGCTGATGGTGGCCACTCAGTCCCAGCTGGACCTGGTGGACGAGGACATTTTCCGCCTGCCAGCCCCCATTTCCCGGGGAAGCCTGGTGGCCTCGGTCCAGATGCTGTTCCAAATCAACCGCCGCCTGAACCGGCTGGCCCGGCCCAAGCGGAGCGACGAGGACCAGAAGCTGGTGGAGGAGGCCAAGCGCCTGCTGATGGACCGCCACGGCATGACCGAGGAGCAGGCCCACCGGTTCATCCAGAAAAAGAGCATGGACACCGGGGCCAAAATGGCGCAGACCGCGCAGATCATCCTGGGCGATGTCGATATTTATTGACCCGCGTTTTTGTTGGAAAAAATCCAGTCAGTCAGGCATTTTACATATTTCTCGGTAAAATGCAGCAATAGAGCGGAAAACAAAAGAGAACGGCGTCTCAATGGGGAGGCGGCGGCGATCCGGCGGCGGTCCGGGGAGGGCGTATGGTCCCTTTCCCGGCTGCTGGCTGTGGCTGCCGCGCCCCGGCGGGACGCCGCACGTTGTTTTCCGCCATCCTCCGGCCCACGCCGGAACACCTGTGAAAGGGGAAACAGTTCATGGAAGAGATCAGGACAGAGACCACCATGCCGCCCAGAGGCTTATATAATCCCGCCTTTGAGCACGACGCCTGCGGCATCGGCGCGGTGGTAGACATCAAGGGCCGCAAGACCCACGCCACGGTGGACAACGCGCTGGCCATCGTGGAAAAGCTGGAGCACCGGGCCGGTAAGGACGCCGAGGGCAAGACCGGCGACGGCGTGGGCATCATGCTGCAAATTTCCCACAACTTCTTCGCCAAGGCCGCCGCGGCAGCGGGCATCCAGCTGGGCGGCGAGCGGGACTACGGCATCGGGATGTTCTTCTTCCCCCAGGACATCCTCAAGCGGTCCCAGGCCAAGAAGATGTTCGAGATCATCGTGGAAAAAGAGGGGATGGAGTTCCTGGGCTGGCGCACCGTGCCCATTAACCCGGAGGTGCTGGGCAACAAGGCCCTGGCCTGTATGCCCTACATCGAGCAGGGCTTTGTGGCCCGTCCCGCCAAGGTGGAAAAGGGCCTGGATTTTGACCGCAAGCTCTACATCGCCCGCCGGGTCTTCGAGCAGTCCAACGACAACACCTATGTGGTGTCCTGCTCCAGCCGCACCATCGTCTACAAGGGGATGTTCCTGGTGGGCCAGCTGCGGAAGTTCTACTGCGACCTGCTGGACGAGGACTATCAGTCCGCCATCGCCATGGTCCACTCCCGCTTCTCCACCAATACCAACCCCTCCTGGGAGCGGGCGCACCCCAACCGCTTCATCCTCCACAACGGCGAGATCAACACCATCCGGGGCAACGCCGACCGTATGCTGGCCCGTGAGGAGACCATGGCCTCCGACGTGATGACCGAGGAGGAGCTGGATAAGGTCTACCCCGTGGTGGAGCCAAACGGCTCCGACTCCGCCCAGCTGGACAACACCCTGGAGTTCCTGGTCATGAACGGCATCGAGCTGCCCATGGCCGTGATGATCTGCATCCCGGAACCCTGGTCCAACAACAAGGGCATGGCCCGGGAGAAGTTCGACTTCTACCGCTATTACGCCACCATGATGGAGCCGTGGGACGGCCCCGCCTCCATCATCTTCACCGACGGCGACGTGATGGGCGCGGTGCTGGACCGGAACGGCCTGCGGCCCTCCCGGTATTACGTCACCACCGACGACCAGCTCATCCTCTCCTCCGAGGTGGGCGTGCTGGAGTTCCCGCCGGAGAAGATCGCCGTCAAGTCCCGGCTCCAGCCCGGCAAAATGCTGCTGGTGGACACCGTGGCGGGCCGCCTTATCGACGACAACGGGCTGAAGGAGCGCTACGCCCTCCGCCAGCCCTACGGCGAGTGGCTGGACCAGAACCTGACCACCTTGAAGGACCTGCCCATCCCCAACCACCACATCCGCCGCTACACCCAGGAGGAGCGGGACCGGCTGTACAAAGCCTTTGGCTACACCTACGAGGAGGTCAAGGACTCCATCCTGCAAATGGCCCAGACCGGCGCGGAGCCTACCGCCGCCATGGGCGTGGACATTCCCCTGGCTGTCCTCTCCGAGAAGCACCAGCACCTGTTCAGCTACTTCAAGCAGATGTTCGCCCAGGTCACCAACCCGCCCATCGACGCCATCCGGGAGGAAGTGGTCACGGACACCGCCGTCTACCTGGGCCGGGACGGCAACCTGCTCAGCGAGAGCGCGGAAAACTGCAATATGCTGCGCATCAAGGACCCCATCCTCACCAACATCGACCTGATGAAGATCCGCAACATGAAGAAGCCCGGCTTCAAGGTGGAGACCATCTCCATGCTCTACTACAAGAACACCCCCCTGAAGCGGGCCATTGACCGGATGTTCGTCAGCGCCGACCGGGCCTACCGGAAGGGCGCGAATATCCTCATCCTCTCCGACCGGGGCGTGGACGAAAACCACGTTGCCATCCCCTCCCTGCTGGCGGTCTCCGCCTTGCAGCAGTACCTGGTCCGCACCAAAAAGCGCACCAGCCTCTCCGTCATAGTGGAGACGGCGGAGCCGCGGGAGGTCCACCACTTCGCCACCTTGCTGGGCTACGGCGCGTCCGCCATCAACCCCTATTTGGCGCAGGAGTGCATCGGTGAGTTGGTGGAGAAAAAGCTGCTGGATAAGGAAGTCTCCGTGGCCATCGACGACTACAACAAGGCCGTCCTCAACGGCATCGTGAAAATCGCCTCCAAGATGGGCATTTCCACCATCCAGTCCTATCAGGCGGCCCAGATCTTCGAGGCCATCGGCATCAAGCAGGAGGTCATCGACGAATACTTCACCAACACCGTCTCCCGGGTGGGCGGCATCGGCCTGGAGGAGATCGGCGAGGTGGTGGAGTACCGCCACAACCACGCCTTCGACCCCCTGGGGCTGGCCATTGACACCACCCTGGACTCTCCCGGCACCCACAAGTCCCGGGCGGGCAGCGGCTGCGAGGACCATCTCTATAACCCCAAGGTCATCGCCCTGCTCCAGCAGGCGGTCCGCACCGGCGACTACGGCGTCTACAAGCAGTACGCCGAGTGCGTGGACAACGCCGACGTGCCCCACACCCTCCGTGGCCTGATGGGCTTCCGCTTCGACCCGGACAGCGCCATTCCGCTGGACGAGGTGGAGAGCGAATACGAGATCGTCAAGCGGTTCAAGACCGCCGCCATGAGCTACGGCTGTCTCTCCGCCGAGGCCCACGAGTGCCTGGCCATCGCCATGAACCGGCTGGGCGCCCACTCCAACACCGGCGAGGGCGGCGAGCCGCCAGAGCGCTACGGCACCGAAAAAGCCTGCTCCATCGTGCAGGTGGCCTCCGGCCGGTTCGGCGTCAACTCCGAGTACCTGATGAGCGGCAACGAGATCCAAATCAAGATGGCCCAGGGCGCGAAGCCCGGCGAGGGCGGTCACCTGCCCGGCAAAAAGGTCTACCCCTGGGTGGCCAAGACCCGGTTCTCCACCCCCGGCGTGTCGCTGATCTCTCCGCCGCCCCACCACGACATTTACTCCATCGAGGACCTGGCCCAGCTGATTTACGACCTGAAAAACGCCAACCGCAAGGCCCGCATCAACGTGAAGCTGGTCTCTGAGGCGGGTGTGGGCACCATCGCGGCCGGCGTCGCCAAGGGCGGCGCGCAGGTCATCCTCATCTCCGGCTACGACGGCGGCTCCGGCGCGGCCCCCAAGAGCTCCATCCACAACGCCGGCCTCCCCTGGGAGCTGGGCGTGGCGGAGACCCACCAGACCCTGATTCAGAACGGCCTGCGGTCCCGGGTGGTCATCGAGGCCGACTCCAAGCTGATGACCGGCCGGGATGTGGCCATCGCCTGTCTGCTGGGCGCGGAGGAGTTTGGCTTCGCCACCGGCCCCCTGGTGTCCATGGGCTGCGTGATGATGCGGGTCTGCAACCAGGACACCTGCCCCATGGGCATCGCCACCCAGAACCCGGTGCTGCGCAAGCGGTTCAAGGGCAAGCCCGAGCACGTCCAGAACTATATGCTCTTCATCGCCCGCCAGCTGCGGGAGATCATGGCGCAGCTGGGCTTCCGCACCGTGGACGAGATGGTGGGCCGCAGCGACAAGCTGGAGCGCCGCAAGAACATGAAGATTGGCCGGGCCGATACCGTGGACCTGTCCCTGATTTTGAACAACCCCTATGTGGATTCCCCCGAGCGCCACTTTGAGCCGGAGAAAGCCTACGACTTCCAGCTGGAAAAGACCGTGGACGAGGCCGTGTTCCTGAAAAAGATGGGCCGGAACCTCAAGAGCGGCAAGCCCCAGTCTATCGAGCTGAAAATCAGCTCCACCGACCGGGCGCTGGGCACCATCTTCGGCAGCGAGATCACCCGGCTCCACGGCAACACCCTCCCCGAGGACACCTACCGCATCAAGTGCTACGGCGGCGGCGGCCAGTCCTTCGGCGCGTTCATCCCCAAGGGCCTGACTCTGGAGCTGGAGGGCGACTCCAACGACTACCTGGGCAAGGGTCTCTCCGGCGGCAAGATCATCGTCTACCCGCCCAAGGGCAGCCAGTTCAAGGCCGACGAAAATATCATCATCGGCAACGTGGCCTTCTACGGGGCCACCTCCGGCAAGGCGTTCATCTCCGGCGTGGCCGGGGAGCGGTTCTGCGTCCGCAACTCCGGCGCCATCGCCGTGGTGGAGGGCGTGGGCGACCACGGCTGCGAGTACATGACCGGCGGCCGCGTGGTGGTGCTGGGCGGCACCGGCAAGAACTTTGCGGCCGGTATGTCCGGCGGCATCGCCTACGTGCTGGACCCCCACCGGGACCTCTATATGCGGGTCAACAAGTCCATGGTCACCATGGAGACCGTCTCCCAGAAGCACGACATCCAGGAGCTGAAGGGCCTCATCGAGGAGCACGTAGCCGCCACCGGCTCGGAAAAGGGCAAGGAAATTCTGGCGCACTTCCAGGAGTACATCCCCCTGTTTAAGAAGATCATGCCCAACGACTACAACAAGATGCTGAAAGCCATCGCCAAGGCGGAAGAAAAGGGCCTGAGCCACGAGCAGGCGGAGATCGACGCATTCTATGCGTCCGTCAACTGAGTAAGGAGGGTGCAATCATGGGCAAACCCACTGGATTTTTAGAGTATCAGCGCCAGGAGAACCCGGCCATCGCGCCGCTGGAGCGCATTAAGAACTTCAACGAGTTCCACCCCCCGCTGGACCGGGAGGCCCGTCAGGAGCAGGGCGCCCGCTGCATGGACTGCGGCGTGCCCTTCTGTCAGAGCTGTGTGCAGCTGGCCGGAATGTTCTCCGGCTGCCCGCTCCACAACCTGATCCCTGAGTGGAACGACATGATTTACAAGGGCAACTGGGAGCACGCCCTGACCCGGCTGTGCAAAACGGCCTCCTTCCCGGAGTTCACCGGGCGGGTGTGCCCCGGCCTGTGCATGGCGGCGTGTACCTGCGGCGCCAACGGCGACCCGGTCACCGTCAAGGAGAACGAGCTGGCCCTCATCGAGTACGGCTGGGAGAATGGGCTGATCCAGCCCCGCATCCCCGCCGTGCGCACCGGCAAGCGCATCGCCGTGGTGGGCAGCGGCCCCTCCGGTCTTGCCACCGCCGACCTGCTCAACCGCCGGGGTCACTCCGTCACCGTCTACGAGCGGTTCGACCGCATTGGCGGCCTGATGATGTACGGCATCCCCAACATGAAGCTGGAGAAGCACATCATTGACCGCCGGGTCAACCTGATGAAGGAGGAGGGCGTCACCTTCGTCACCAACGCCGACGTGGGCAACACCGTCTCCGCCCAGGAGCTGATGGACAGCTACGACGCGGTGGTCCTCTGCTGCGGCGCGTCCAACCCCCGGGACCTGAACAACCCCGGCCGGGACGCCAACGGCATCTATTTCGCCGTGGACTTCCTGCGCCGCAACACCAAGAGCCTGCTGGACAGCAACCTGACCGACGGCAAGAACATCTCCGCCAAGGACAAGAACGTCATCGTGGTGGGCGGCGGCGACACCGGCAACGACTGCATCGGCACCTGTATGCGCCACGGCTGCAAGAGCATCACCGCCCTGGAGATGATGCCCAAGCCCCCGGTGGACCGGCTGCCCAGCAACCCCTGGACCCAGTGGCCCCGGGTCCTCAAGACCGACTACGGCCACGAGGAGGCCATCGCCGTCTTTGGCATGGACCCCCGTATCTACCAGACCACGGTGAAGGAGTTCCACAAGGACGAAAAGGGCGACCTGTGCGCCGTCACCATCGTCCACCTGGAGTCCAAGAAGGACGAAAAGACCGGCCGCAACATGATGGTGCCCGTGGAGGGCAGCGAGGAGACCCTCCCCTGCGAGCTGCTGCTCATCGCCGCCGGGTTCCTGGGCAACCAGAAGTACGTCTCCGAAGCCTTCGGCGTGGAGCTGAACCAGCGCACCAACGTCAAGACCGCCGAGGGAAGCTACAAGACCAACGTGGAGAAGGTTTTCACCGCCGGTGATATGCACCGGGGCCAATCCCTGGTGGTGTGGGGCATCGCCGAAGGGCGGGCCTGCGCACGGGAGGTGGATGAATACCTGATGGGGTACACCTGCCTGTAAAGCCAATTTGCAACAAATTTCGCCCTCCCGGAGAGGAAAGTTCTCCGGGAGGGCGAATCTTTTTGTTCTTGAAAAGGAATTGACGCGGTCGCCCCGGCATGATACACTTTCTGTAAGATGCTATTGGAAGGGACACGGAATAGAATGTTGAAAAAGGGATTTTTGCTTCTGTTGGCGGCGCTATTTGTCCTAGGGGCGGCGGCCTGCGGCACCAGCGCCTCTGCCAATGTCACCACCCAGGACGGGCTGGAGGTCCCGGAGGGGGCGGCGGACTTTCTGACCGCCATTTACACCACCGACCAGGACGGGCGGTACACCGCCTGGCTGGAGGCCACGGAGTCCGCCGACGACCCGGACAGCGCGGCTGCCGCCATGGCCAACTACTACGGGAGCTTTTCCTTTTCCGACCTGGTCACGGAGGACCTGCTGGAGCAGCTGATTGCAAACCGCATCCCCTACAAATATGACCAGCTGTACGCCGACACCCCCGCCACGGTGGAATCGGTGGCCTTCGAAGCGCCGGAGGACGGCGAGGAGGGCTGCGACTTCGTGGTGACGCTGACCGTCGGCGGCGAGACGGAGACCCGCACCGGGTCCCTCGGGTGGGAGACGGAGGGGGACGATGTTCTCATCAGCTCCTTCTGGGAGTCGAACGGCTGACCCCCATGACAAAGGAAACCAACGGCCAGCGGCAGGTTCACGAGGAAAGCCTGTCGCTGGCCGTTTGCCTTGCGGCGGAGACGCTGCGTTACGCCTCCTCCGCCGTCCGCTGGGCCTGAAAGTGGCTGCACCGCTCACACAGGGGGCAGATCTCGCACTTGGCCCGCCGGGCGGTGCAGACCGCCCGCCCGTGGAGGACCATCCGGTGGCAGAAGTTGTTGGATTCCTCCGGCGGCAGCACGGCGCGGAGCTGCTTTTCCACCTTGGCGGGGTCCTTGCTGCCGTCGGTCAGCCCCAGGCGGCCGGTGATGCGGATGCAGTGGGTGTCGGTCACCACGCTGCCCGGCTCTTTGTAGATGTCGCCCCGGATGAGGTTGGCGGTCTTGCGCCCGATGCCGGGCAGCCGCAGCAGGTCCTCCATCTCGTGGGGGACCTTGCCGCCGTAGTCGGCCAGCAGCATTTTGGCGCAGTTGACCAGATCCTTGCTCTTGCTGTTGTAGAACCCGCAGGAGTGGATGTACTCTCCCACCTCGGCGGGGTCGGCCTCCGCGAAGGATTCCAGCGTGGGGAACCGCTGGAACAGGGCGGGGGTGACCTTGTTCACCCGCTCGTCGGTACACTGGGCGGAGAGCCGCACCGCGAACAGCAGCTCATAGTCCTTATCGTATTGCAGGGAGCAGAGGGAGTCGGGGTAAAGTGCCTTGAGGGCGTTGACGATGCTCCAAACCTCTTGTTCTGTTTTCATGTTGACCACCTCGACGGCTTTTGAGTGGTTTTATTGTACCATGCCCACCGGGAAATGCAAAGCAAAGTTTTTCTTCCCCCTGCCGTAAAAGTGTGCTACAATAGAACAAATATTTCATTGACAGGGGTGACTTCTATGAATGGCCGTCCGCTGGCGGATGAGATCCGCCCCCAGACCCTGGACGACGTGGTAGGGCAGCAGCATATGCTGGGGCCAAACGGCGTCCTCCGGCGCATCATCGAAGGGGGCGCGGTGCCCAACATGGTCTTTTACGGCCCCTCCGGGACGGGAAAGACCACCGTTGCCAACATCATCGCCAACCGCACCAACAAGACCCTCCACCGGCTCAACGCCACCACCGCCACCCTTTCGGACATCCGGGATGTCATTGCCGATGTGGACACCCTGCTGGCCCCCAACGGGGTGCTGCTCTATTTGGACGAGATCCAGTACTTCAACAAAAAACAGCAGCAGTCGCTGCTGGAATTCATGGAGAACGGGAAGATCACCGTCATCGCCTCCACCACCGAGAACCCCTACTTCTGCGTGTTCAACGCGGTGCTGTCCCGGGCCACGGTGTTTGAGTTCAAGCCGGTGGAGCCGGAGGACGTGAAACCGGCGGTGCGCCGGGCCTTCCGCGCTCTGGAGGAGCGGTCCGGACTGACAGCCGCCCTGGAGGACGGCGTGGTGGAATATCTGTCGGCCTCCTGCGGCGGCGACGTGCGCAAGGCCATCAACGGCGCGGAGCTGCTGTTCACCGCCGGGGTGAAGAAGGACGGGCAGGTGAACATCACCATGGAGGACGCGGCGCTTCTGGCCCAGAAGTCCGCCATGCGCTACGACAAAGATGGCGACAGCCACTATGACATCCTCTCCGCCCTGCAAAAGTCCATCCGGGGCAGCGACCCGGACGCGGCGCTCCACTACCTGGCTCGGCTGCTGGAGGCGGGGGACCTGGTCTCCGCCTGTCGGCGGTTGATGGTTATTGCCTGCGAGGATGTGGGCCTGGCCTACCCCCAGGCGGTGAGCATCGTTAAGTCCTGCATCGACGCGGCCAATATGCTGGGCCTGCCGGAGGCCCGTATCCCTCTGGGGGAGGCAGCCATCCTCATGGCCACGGCCCCCAAGTCCAACTCCGCCATCTGCGGCATCGACGCCGCCCTCTCCGACGTGCGCCGGGGCAACTACGGCCCGGTCCCCGCTCACCTGATGGACTCCCACTATCAAGGCTCCAAAAAGCTGGGCCGGGGGCTGACCTACCAGTACCCCCACGACTTCCCGGACCACTACATCCCCCAGCAGTACCTGCCCAACCGCATCAAAGACCGGGTCTATTATGAGTATGGGGACAACAAAACTGAGAACGCCGCCCGGGCCTACTGGGAGCGGGTCAAGGGGAAGTATGCCGATGGGACTGCGCCCCAGGCGGATAAGCCGAATAAGAAACATTATTAAGAGCTGTATTAGGAGCTGTTAGCTGTTAGTCGTTCGCTATTAGCCCGGCTCTGCTGGCCCAAGGCGAACAGCGAAACTGAATAGTGGTCAATCATTGTAGCAGGAAACCCCTCCGTCGCGGCTTACGCCGCGCCACCTCCCCTTTCAGGGGAGGCGAGAGGGGTGGCCAGTTGCGGAAGGCTAGTTTATTAGAGGCAAGACGCTGCTATTTGGATACTTATGGTTATCTCTTTGAGTCAGCACATTTTTTGTGGCTAGTAGCTAGTGGTTAGAAAGAGAAATTCTTTCTGAAAATTCCACATCTATTGAGCAAAAGCAGTAACAATCAACAAGCACTAGCCCCCTTGCCTCCCCTGAAAGGGCAGGGAGGGGGCAAAGCCCCCGGAAGTGCCGCTTGACGGCGGAGGGGGACCATGCGAAGCATGGTGGAGGGGTTCACGCCGATGTCACCAACAAGGCCATGTAAAAAAGATAATCGCACAAGTTAGTAGTTCCTGGCTAACAGCTAAGAGCCAATAGCTGGAAAGCGCCACCCCGCCGGGTGGCGCTTTCCCTTACATAGTCTGGATGGCGATGGTCAAGCTGGGCATCATCTGCTTCTTCCGGCTGACCACGCCGGGCAGCTCGGCGCTGTCCGGCCCAGCCTGGACGCCGAAGGCGCTGGACACCACCTCCGGCAGGTCGAGCTTTCGCTGGTTGCCCACGTAGAGGACCTCGCTGGACTCCTTCATGATGTCGGTCAGCATCAGGAACACCATGTCCAGATGGGTGCGCTCCAAAACCTGCTGCATATAGGGCAGCATCCGGCCCCGCAGCTCCTCCACCATCTCGCTGCCGATGACCGTCACCTGACCCACGCCCATCTGGAAGCCCTCCACCGAGAAGGTTTTGAAATCCTGGTAGAAGATCTCCTCCTCGGTCTTGTCGCTGATTTGGCTGCCCGCCCGGAACATATTGGCGGCGTGTTCCTCCGGGTCAATGCCGGCGATTTTCGCCAGCTCCCGGGCCACGGCCTCGTCCACGGGGGTGCAGGTGGGGCTTTTGAAGCACAGGGTGTCGGACAAAATGGCGGAACACATAATACCTGCCATGGCAGGGGTGATCTCCACGCCGCTCTCCTGATACATCTGGGCGATGATGGTGCAGGTGCAGCCCAGGGGCTGGTTGCGGAAGTACACCGGGGAGATGGTCTGGATGCCGCCGATGCGGTGGTGGTCCACCACCTCCACCACCTCCGCCGACTCGATGCCGTCCACGGACTGGGACTGTTCGTTGTGGTCCACTAGAATGACCTGCTGCTTGTGCAGGTCCAGCAGGTTCCGCTGGGAGATCATGCCCATGAACTGGTCGTCCTTGTCCAGCACCGGGAAGTAGCGCAGCCGTTTTTTGGTCATGGTCTTGCGGGCGTCCTTGACGAAGTCCGACTCGTGGAAGGAGATCGCCGGGCCGCTGTACATCACATGGCGCACCGGCATGGACTGGTTGATGAGCCGGGCGGTGCGGTAGGTGCTGTAAGGGGTGCTGATGATGTTGCAGCCGTTTTCCCGGGCCAGCTTTTTGATAAGCTCAAAGACCTCGGCGCCCAGGCAGACGATGAGCCAGTCGGCCCCTTGTTCCAGGGCGCTGATCTGGGCGTCGGAGCGGTTGCCCATGATGACCATGGAGTGGGGCTGGATGTACTGGGTCATCATCTCGGGGTTGGCCGCGCCGATGGCCACCTTGCCCTCCCGAAAGACGGCGTTGATGTCGCCCACAACGAGGGTGCCGTCCAGGGTCTCCAGGATGTTTTTGCAGCTGACGGCGGAGGAGGACAGGGCGGTGGTGGCGTGCTCCTCCATCATGGAGCGGGCGATGTCCCCCTGGGTGATGAGGCCGATGAACTGGCCGTCCTTGTACACCGGCAGGGTGCGCAGGTTTTCCTCGTTCATCTGTTCCCAGGCGGTTTTCAGGGACGCCTCCAGGTCGATGCCCGCCGTGTGGCGCATGGTCACCTCCCGGATGCGCGGCTCCAGGGTGTCCACATAGCCGGGTTTCTTCACGTTGAAGAACTTCAGAACGTATTTAGTCTCCCGGTTGGTGTGCCCTGCCCGCTTGGCGATGTACTGCTGCCCGTTGGACAGGGCGTTTTTCAGGTTGGCGTAGGCGATGGCCGCGCAGATGGAATCCGTGTCCGGGTTCTTGTGGCCGATAACATAGATGGGTTTTTCGTTCAAGTCGTTCCCTCCCAATGTTGTTTTATCTCTGATTACTTGGTTATTTAGGGAACCTCTGATTAAATAACTCTCGGCGTTTGGACGGCTTATTTTGTGCAACTCTTCGTTGCAAAATCTTGAAATCCACAAAGGATTCCTGCGATTTTGCGCCTCGATTTGCGCAAAATCTGCTCGCCCAGCCATCCAAGGCCATTTAATCAGAGCTTCCTTAGTTGTCCGTTTTGGTTTGCACAGGTTTAAATAAGTTGCATTTCGTAATTGACCACCCCTCTTGCCCTCCTGTGAAGCGCTGGCCGACAGGGAGGGGCGAAGCCCCGGAAGTGCCCTTGACGGCAATGGCCAAGTCCTCTTTAGCGCGAATGCAGGCAGGGAGCGCAGCGGAAGTGCCGCTTGACGGCGGAGGGGGACCATGCGAAGCATGGTGGAGGGGGTTACCGGCTGAAATCACAGACAGGGCCGATTCAAAAGGCTAACCAGATTGGTCAATAAATCGTTTCCAGTTCCTCTTCCCGGATGCCGTAGGTATGCAGAAACTCCGCCCGGTCCGCCGGAGTGCGCAGCAGCATGATCTCCTCCAGCTTTCCGGTCTCCAGGTTCTGAAAGCAGGCGGTCTGTTCCCCGGTGCAGATGCTGGCCCGGATGACGGGCCGTTTTTTGGTGCGGTCAAAGGTCTTTGGTTCGGGTTTGGGTTTCCGGTTCCAGAACATGGCGTGTTCCTCCTTTATTGAATCGCAAAATCCGACAGCTTCGCTCCTGTGTACTGAATGGCGATGCGGTTTTCCGGGTTCACGTCGGTCAGGTACAGTGCCAGCAGGAACCCCCACTCCAACGGCTTCATCAGAAAATACACCGCGTCCGCCACATACCGGGAGCGGATGAGCTTCGCCACCGGGAAGCCGTATTTGTCGTAAAACCCCCGGACAGCCCGGTGGAGCCGGGGCGTCTTTTCCTCCAGCACCTGCTCGAAGGCGTTGGCGACGCACAGCTGCCGGTTGACGACGACCGGGTGGCCGTGGCGGATGCCCATGCGCAGGGGCTTCACCACCCTGCGGTGGCCGCCTGCCGCCACAGTGCAGAGGTAATGCTCGTCGTAGTAAATGTTCTGCGGCGAAACCTGCTGGGAGAGGTTCCAGTCGCTGGTCTCGGTGAAGGCTTTGATGACCGCGTCCGGCTGCTGCCCCAGCAGCGCCAGCAGGGCGATGAGAACGCCCAGCAGCGGCCACATGAGAATTAGCGCCAGCACCGGCCAGCGGGCCGAATTGGAGAGAAACCCGTCCATTTTTTGAAGCCAGGGGCGGGAATATTGCCGCTCTCGGCTCCGTTCCAGTTGGTTCCACGCCCAGACCTTGTGGAGGACGGTGCGGGCGGTGATGAGAACGCAGTTCAGCGGCAGGAGCAGCAGCGGCAGGTACAGCGGGTTGGGGGAGAAAATCTGCACTGCCCACACCAGGCTCTCCGCTGTGCCCAGGTACATCCCGGCGAAGCCCAGCACCAGCGCCAGCGGCGGTGTCCGCTCCAGCGGGAGAAAGTTCACCACCAAGTAGCCCAGGCAGGCCACCAGCGCGATGCACCCAATCGTAGTCCAGGCCTGGGTCCAGAGGGGCGTGTGTTTCTCGGCGTTGGAGAGGGTCTCCTGCCAGTCAACAAACACCACGTTCAGCACGCTCAGCAGCAGGACGCTGTAGACCACCCCCAGCGGGATGGTAACCAGGTCGATGCCCCGCCCTCTGGCGTAGAGGGCTTCCCGCTTTCGCGCTGCCACCAGCAAATAGACCTCCGCGGCGGTCAGCACCAGCGGCAGCGCCACAAACAGGCTGATAGCCGCCGCACTCAGCAGCCACCAGAGCAGACACTCAAGCAGAAACTCACTCGCCGCCAAAAAGGTGGTGCTGGCGGCGTTCCAGACGATCACTGACAGTCCGCCCACCGCGCCCACCGCCAGGGACAGCAGGATACAGCCCAGCAGCGGGTGGGCCTCCCAGCGCTCCCGGAGGGAGTGGGGGTGTTTATTATTTGGTTCCATAAAGGAAAAGCCTTCTTTCACAGCTTTGCACCGTCAGGTAACATTTCCATAAGAAGCATTTGCAATTTGTAGAGCAAATAAGCGCACGGTTTCTCTATCCGCAACCGTATATGTAGGGGCGGCCCGTGGCCGCCCGCAGAAACCACCTGCCTACCCAGGGCGGCCAAGGGCCGCCCCTGCAGGCGCATGGTTTATGATAGCTGATTCAAAAGCTCATCAGAAGGTACTTTTATCTACCCATTCTCCATCCGCTGAATGGCGGCCAGAATGGACGGCACCGTCTGCTTTTTGCGGCTGAGGACGCCGGGCAGCCGGGCAGCGCCGTCGGCGCAGTCCACCCGGAAAGCCTCCCGGACGATCTCCTCGCCGCCCTCGCCCTCGTAGAGCAGCAGCGTGGACTCGTCCATGATGTCGGTGAGCATCAGGAACACCACGTCCAGGCGGCTGCGCGCGCGCACCTGGGCCATCTGGGGCTGCATCCGGTGGCAGAGGGCGGCGCGTGCCTCCTCCCCCAGGGTGCTGACCTGGCCCACGCCGATGTGATAGGGGTCGGCCTGGAAGGTCTTGAAGTCCTGGAAGAAAATTTCCTCCTCGCTCTTGCCGTCCAGGCAGCTCCCCGCCTGGAACATGGCCATGGCCAGCTCGTCGATCTCCACATCGGCCCGCTTGGCCAGCTTTTTGGCGATTTTCCGGTCCTCCGGGGTGCTGGTGGGGGAGCGGAAGGCCAGGGTGTCCGACAAAATCGCCGCCAGCAGCAGCCCGGCTGTGGTCTTGTCCAGTTTGGCCTCGTTCTCCTTGTAGAGCATGGCCACGATGGTGGCGGTGCAGCCCAACGGCTCGTTGCGGAAGTAGACCGGGTGAATGGTCTCGATGGTGGAGCCGATGCGGTGGTGGTCGATGACCTCTGTCACTTCGGCATAGCCGATGCCGTCCACCGCCTGGCTCTTTTCGTTGTGGTCCACCAGAATGACCTGACGCTTTTCCAGGTTCATCAGGTCCCGGCGGGAGATGAGGCCCACATAGTTCCCCTTCCGGTCCGTCACCGGGAACCAGCGGAACCGCCGCCGGGTCATGCCCCCCTGGATGTCCGCCACAAAGTCGCTCTCCCGGAAGGAAACCAGATTTTCTGTGCGCATGATGTGTCCCACCGGCACGGCCTGGGTCACCAGGCGGGCCGCGGCGTAGCTGTCATAGGGGGTGGAGAGCAGGACGCAGTCCCGCGCCGCCGCCAGTTCCATCACGTCGGGGGCGACCTCCGCCCCGCCGCAGACCACCAGCCAGCCGGCCCCGGCCTCCAGCGCGGCCCGCTGGATCTCCGGCCGGTCCCCGGTAATGACCAGGTCGCCGGATTGCACCTGCCCGGCCAGCCGGGCCGGACCGTCGGTGGCGATGACCACCTGCCCCTGAGCGAAGGGGCGCTCCGGCTCCCCCAGCAGCAGCGTCCCGCCCAACGTCTCCACAATGCTGCGGCACTGTGTGCCGGAGGCGGACAGGGCGCAGAGGTTCTGCTCCGCCAGGTAGAAGCAGGCGATGTCCCCGGCGCTGACCATGCCCCGCACCCCGCCGTCCACGACGACGGGCTGGGTATCCGCTCCCTGGGCCAGCATCTGCTCCCAGGCCTCTTTCAGGGTCAGCTCCGGGGTCAGGCTGCCGGTCTCCTGAATTTGGATGTCCGACACTCTCGGCTCCAGCGTGTCCAGATAGCCGGGGGGGGGCTTTCACCCCGAACCGGCGGAGGACGTAGCGGGTCTCGCCGTTCAGCTGGCCCGCCCGTTTGGGCACAAACCGGCGGCCCGTCAGCGTTTCCTTCAAACGGGCGTAGGCGATGGCGGAACAGATGGCGTCGGTGTCCGGGTTCTTGTGCCCGATGACGTAAGTCGCGGCGTGGTTCAAGGGGTATCCCTCCCAATTATCTACTATGTAATAGTATTCTACCATCTTTGCCGGAATGAAACAAGACTCCCCGCAAAGAAAACAGCGGAGAAAGCGACGGTGCTTT
>JAJPXY010000001.1:9299-31154 GCA_021205205.1 Clostridiales bacterium | reverse complement strand
ACGTATACGCCGCCCAGGGCAGCTGTCCGGTAGCCCGTGCCTGGTTGATGGCGTAGTCGGCGGACGCCTTGCCCACCACCTTGCCGTCCAGGGTGACATAGGTATTGATGGTGACGGTCTGGTTCCCGCCGCCGGATGTGGCCAGCTTGTTGGCGATTTGCGTCGCCACAATGTCCGCCCACTGGGTGTTCCGCTCCAGGGGGACGATGGCCTCCTGGCCTGCCTCCCCCGCCACGGTGTTCCCGAACAAGGTTGCCCGGTCCACGATGCCGCCTTTGGCGGCGAACTGGATGGTGGGCCAGCCGCTGAGGCCCAGCGCCTTGTAGACCGCCTTTTTCACCGCCCCCACATTGGTGTTGTAGGTGATGGTCAGGCCCAGCGTTTTGTTCTTCCAGCCGGACTTGAACTTGCTCCACAGGTCCGCCGCCGTGTTTTTCAGGCTGTTGGTGATGCTCACCGTCCGGGTGCCCCACTTTTCCTTGAATGCACTACACAGGCTGGCGGCAGAGGTTTTCAGGCTGTTGCCGATGCTCACCGCCCGGCTGCCCCAGTTGCTTTTAAAGCTGCTCCACAGGTTCCCCGCAGAGGTTTTCAGGCTGTTTGCAATGCTCACTGCCCGGGTGCCCCAGTTACTCTTGAATGTGTTCCACAGACTGCTGGCGGTACTTTTCAGGCTGTTGGCGATACTCACCGCAACGTTGGAGAGCTTGCCCCAGGCCGTCTTGAATGTGTTCCACACGTCGCTTGCGGTGTTGGAGAGGGCCACACCCACGCTGACCACAAAGTCCCCCGCGCTACTTAGCGCCTTTGAGATGGGCGTCAAGATGTTGTTCTGCACCCATGTCCCGATGTTGGTAAATACAGAAGCAATGGCGTTCAGCAGTCCGAGGCCGATGTTCTCGCCCGCGCTGACCAATTCCTCATTCTTTGCCGGGGATGCGATACCGAAGATGCTCTTAATGCCCTTGATGAACGGCTGCAAGATGTTTTCGTCTATCCATTCGCCGATGTCCGTGAAGAACCCACCGATGCCGTTGACCAGGCCCTCCGCGATGTCCTCACCCAGAGCGGCCAAAAGCTCCAGCGACTTGCCGATGGCCGTCGCCAAAAACTCGACGATTGCCCCCGCAACGCCCAGCCAGTCAACGCCTGCAAGGGCGTCGTAAATGGAATCCGCAACAGCAGTCATATCAAGGTCATATAGCCAGTCGGTCACGTTGGTCACGGCGGAAATAATCATTTCCGACAGGCCGCCTGTAATTGCGCCCCAGTCCGTGTTGACGATGACGGAATACAGGGTTTTCGGCAGCACGAGGAACACGTTGGATATGGTTTCCCCAATTAGACTCCAATCGGTCTCCTCTACCGCCCCGTTGATAACATTGGCGATGGTCAGGCCAATTTCGCCCCAGTCGATGCCTGTTACCACGCTGTTGACCGTGTAAGCCGCCAGGTTGATGGCCGCGCCGATGGCCCTGCCGGTCTTGCTGGCAATACTTTCCCCGGTCGCGTCGTCAACCAGGTTCATCTCCTTGAAAAAGCTGTTGACGGTGGTGGTCAAGGCGTTGACCGCGCTGTCGATTTTGGCATAAGTCGCCTCGCTGGTCAGCACGTCATAGATTTTATCCACGGCGCTGCCCAGGCAGTCGGCCAGATAGGTGCCAAGCTCCGCCCACTGGGAGTTTTCGATGAGGCTGGCAATGTTGGCCAACCATCCGGGCAAAATGCCCGCGATCCCCTCCGTGCTGTCGGTGGTGCTGGCCGTGGCCCCAGTGGAGCCGGTGCTGCCTGTTCCGCTGCTGCCGCTGGAGCTGTTGTCGTTGAGCTTTGTGATCTCATCAAACCCCGCAACGGTGCGGTTATAGGCTTCCTGTGCGGCGGTGGCGTCGTCCGTGGCGTCGGCCACGTCGTCCACCGCGTCGGCGGCGGTAGAAGCCCCGGTACTGACCGATGTCCAGCCGGTGCCAAAGATGTTGGTGATAAGGGAGGCCACCGCGTCCGCCACACCGATGATGTAGGGCAGCAGCTTTTCCATAGCGTTGATTACAACGTTGATGGCAGGAGCCAGCGCTTGCCCCAGGCCGTTTTTCAGCCGGGTCACGCTGGCGGAGAGAGTTTCGTTTTCGCTGACGTAGTTGGACACGATGGACCGCAGCCGCCCAAACAGGCTGGTACACAGCTTCAGACCCAACGACACCACGCCGATGTTCCTGATTTCCTTCACCATGTTGTTTAGGCCGCCGTTCGCCGCGCTTTTGGCGCTGTTGCCAATGCTCCGGATGCGCTCCCCGATGGAAGAAATAGCGGAGCTTGCAGCGTTTTTTGCCAGGTTGCCCACATTCCCCGCCACGCGGAGAATGGCAGAACCGGCGGTTTTGCCCACTGTAGCCAATCGGGACAAGGCAGAGGACTGGCTTTTTGTTGCAGTCGCCCCATCTTCCAACGCTTTTTTGTACTCTTTCAGTTCTGCCGTCAGCCTGGCAACTTCTTGGTACTGTGCGTCATAGTTTTCATCGCCAAACCCCAGCCCCGCGTTTGCAAGGCTGGATAGCTCCGCTTGTGCCTGCGCCAGCTGCGCGGTCATGTTGTCAGCGCTGGCGTTTTCCTGGGCCACCGTGTCGGCCAGCGCCTTTTTGTACTCTTTCAGCGCCGCCGTAGTTCTTAAAAGCTCCTGGTACCGCTCGTCGTAAGCGTCTGTTCCCAGTCCCTCTCCTTTGGCGTCTAACGCCGCCATCTCAGCTTTTAAGGTTTTAATGGCAGATTCATAGCTTCCCTGAGAGTGTTCTTCATACAGGTCGGCTTGATAGGCTTTCAGCATTGCCCGGAGTTCGTTCAGCTTTTGGAGGGTTTTGTCGTACTCTTCATAGCCCAAAGTCGTCCCGGCTTTTTCGAGTTCCTTTTTTCGCGCGGTCAAATCACGCATTTTTTCTGCAAGCTGCGAAAAGTATTCGCTGGATAGTTTTGCTTCTTCTTCAACCCCGAAAAACTGAGTGCGCTTGTCCAGTTCGTCCCGAATTTCCCGCAGGGCTGTTTTCGCTTCTTCCAGCGTTCCGCCGGACAAATTGCCGCTTACAAGGCCGTTTTGGAGGATCTTGAACTGTTCTTGAAGCGTTTTTGTTGAGCTGGTCAGGTCATATTTCAATGTCTTGCCCACATTGCTGACCTTTTTGCCCCACTCCTGAAATTTAGCAGAACTCTTTCCCGCGCCCTCTCCGGTTTCTTCCGCCGCGTCGGATACCGCGTTCAGTGCCTGTTCCGCTTCCTTCGCGCCTTTTTTGACGCCGGAGGCGTCCAATGTCATTTGGATTTTTAGCTCTTTTGCCACTCACTCACCGCCCTTCTTGCCGCTGGCCGCCCAGCGTTCCATCCTGGCCTTATATTTGGCCACAAGCATGTTTTTGGTTTCCTCGTCCGTCCAGAAAGGGAACGCCTCCCACAGGTCTGGCAGCTGTTTTCCGCCACGCACCGCCATAGCGGTAAGCTCCGCCTGCCGGTAGGCAATGGCGGCCTGCTGCTGGTGTTCCCGCCGGTCCCGCTCCGTTTTGGCCTGTACCTGTTCAACGATTTCGCCTATTGTCCAGTCCCAGACCTCCACAGCGGGAATCCCGGCGATGATCCCCTCCTGGATCAGCTCCGGGAGGGTCAGTCCGTCGCCGCGGTAGGGTTTTCCTCGTCGCCGGTTTCGTCTTCATCCGCAAAAACGTCCTCCAGCCGGGCCAACGACTTGTTCTTGACAGTCTCGGAGATAATGCCGCTGGTGTAGGCCATCTCCAGCAAGATACGTGCGAACCCCTCCGAACCTGCAACGCCATCCTCGATCAGGGCGTCGCAGAAGTCGAAGCCATCCCTGATGGGGTTGGCGTTGCCGTTGTAGCTCAGGGCGGCGGAAAACAGCTCGGCTCTGACGCTGATCCGGTCAAGGCTGTCGAAGATGATGGACACAATGCCATCGTTGTACTTGCTTTCCAGCTTAGCTTGGGTCTTTGCACTTAACCGAAGCTCGTAATCCTGACCGCCGACAGTCATACAGTAATTTGCCATGTTAAATCATCCTTTCTCAGTTGGGTGGCCCATTAAGAGCCGCCCGTTGCCATTGTCAGGCGGTGGGGTTCGTTACCGTCCAGTCGTTCTGGAGCATCATCACCAGCTTGGCGGTGATAAGCTCGTCCACCTTCGCGCCCACGGCATACGTGTTGACGTAGCCGGTTGAGGCAAACTTGGTGCCATCCGGGAACGTAACCGCCACAGGGACAATGCTATTCGCGTCCTGGAGCGCTTTCAGCACCCGGAAGTCAGACGCGGCGTCGGCGTTGTCAAACAGGTAGGTGACTTCCCACGATTTCGTGTCCTGTACGCCGGGAACGTAGTGCTTCATGCTGTCGTTGAAACAGGTGGCGTCCAGCTCGGAGGGAGAACCGCCGATGTCGCCAATGTCCTGCACATAGTTCATCTCCACGTTGTTGACAGACACGGTGATACCAATACTGGCAAGACCCTGTACAGTTGCCATGTTTTATCATTCCTTTCTTTTTTGAACTGTTTCCAAAACGGAAACTAATCAACCAGGCGCATACTGCGCTTGTCCACGCTGCGCCCAAAGCGCATGGTTTTACGGTAGTAGCTGCTGCCCTCCAGCTCCAGCGGCCCGGAGTAGGTCCGCAGGAATCCGACGGAGAGCACAGCGGCGTTGACCAATGGGGCCAGCGTCCGCAGTGCGTCCGCATCCGGCCCCCACAGGTCGATTTGGTAGGAGAGAGCGTCCACCACCAATTTGCCGGTCACCTGGTTGTTGCCAATTTCGGTGATGGTGATGAGGGTGCTTGTGGGAGCGGTCCGGGGCCACTGACAACTGACGGTATAGGCCAGGTTGGTGTCCAGCGTTTCCAGCGCCTCCCGAATGTCGGGGACGGCGTCAACAAGAATCAGGCTTTCGTCTGTCATTCCTCGAACACCTCCCCGGCAGCGTCGGCCAGCGTTTCAAGGATGGCGTCTTGCAGCGTCTGAGCGGCGTTGTACATAAACGCCTGTGGCTTGACGCCCTCGGTGTAGACGTGACCGCCTTTTTCGTTCTTGACGTATTCCTCGCCCCGCTGGGCGGCGACTTCCTCGCTTTGGTAGACCCAGCCGTCTGCCCGGCGGCTGACGGGTGTGTCCAGTTCGCCCTCACCCGGGTAGCCAGCAGCGGTGCCAACCGGCCCGGTGCCCATCTCATGGTAAATAGCAATGTCCAGGTCGGTGAATATGCCAAATGAGATGCTGGTTTCCCGCTCGGTCATAATGGCGTGGATGCTGTCCCGTATCATGCCGTCCTGATAAGTCAGGCCGTCGTAAACGTGGCTTTTGGCCTCGCGCTCCATTTTCTCCGCCGAATCCCAGCAGGCGTCCCGCACTTCCTGCGGTATCCCGTTTTGCAGTTGCTCCAATTTTGCGGTCAGCTCACTCAAACCGTCAATTTGGACGGTTTTCCCGTGCCTTTTGCTCACTGGAACACCACCTCCGTCAACGTGATATGCCGGAACCAGCTCCGGTCAGCGATGCCCCGCACCTCCCAGGTGCGCCCGTTGAACACACACCGGTCAAACTCTGCGATTTCCACAGCGCCGTCGAAGATGTTGAACTGCGCCGCGCCGGTGACGTTCTCCCCGAATTCCGCAACCGTCGCCTCCCTGCTCATGATCTGCCAGCAGACTCCGCTGGCCTGTCCGTCCTCGCCGGTGTAGTCGGGCGTGTCCATGTTCCAGGTGCGGGTGGGGTCGCCGTAGCTGTCCACGCCGCTGACAGCCCTGTGCAGCGTCCACGCCTTGCGCCATGATGTGGGTGTCACCCACTTGGTAACGTCCTTCACAGCGCACTACACCGCCTGTAACGGGCAAGGGTGGCCAGCAGCCGGTCCGCCTTGTCCTGGTAGTCCGCCGGGGAGAGGTAGCTTTCCGACTGCTGCACGTCGCCCTCCTTGTAGCTGACGGAGGACAGGCCGGAGGCGGCGATTTCGGCGGCGTCCCGCTGGTAATAGAGGGCGGCCAGCTGCCCCACCTTCCGCTGGATGGCGGCGGGAAGGGTGTCAACGTTCCACTCGTCGTCCGTGTAGCCCAAATAGAGCTGCACGTCTGCCCCGGCGTCCTCCAGGGCGGCGACGAGAGCGGCGTCGTCCTTTCCCGCTCCCAGCCGCTCGGTCAGGCCGGACAGCAGAGCCTTTTTGATGGTCTCGGTCATATGGCCGCCCTCCTTTCCTTAGTCGGTGGCCTCGGCGGCTTTGGCCTTGCTCTTGGCGGCCTTTTTCACTGTGGCGGTCTCCTCGGTGGGTTCCTCGGTCACGGTGTAGCCCGCCGCTTTGTAGGCGTTCGCGGCCTTCTTGTCCTTCACGTGGAAGGTCTTACCGCTTTTCTCACAGGTGTACATCATTATCCCTCCCTATTAGGACTTGTTGCAGCTTGCCAGTGCGATGGCCTTGGGCTGGATCACCTTTGCGCCGTAGACATGGAGGCCCTTCACCGCGTCAGAGAAGTTCTTCTCAGGCCGGTATGCCTCCAGGTTCACCAACTGCTCGGCGAAGGTTCCGGCTGCGGTGGTGCCCGCCATGACCTTGTACAGGGTGCCATCGGTGTTGGGGACGTTGTTGCTCAGGTAAATCTGGAACCCGGCGGCTGCGCCCACCAGGCCGCCCTGGAGGATGCCCTTGTTGAAGTCAGTGCCGTAGCCCACGAAGCGCCGGTCTTTCAGCAGCAGGCCGTGGAACCAGGGTGGAACCACTACCCAGCGGCCCAGTCGGGGAACGTTGGCCTCAGACAGGATGGTTCCCAGGTCAACAAGGCAGTCATAAGCCTCATCCACGCTGGTGGGGGTCAGCGGGGAGGTGTCGTCGGTCAGAACGTTGCCCGTGTCAACACCAGCGGCCAGCAGAGAGGCCAGATACTGGTCGATGTAGTCGTTCATGCCGTAGCTGGCCCGCTGCATCGCGTCATCCATCAGCTTGGGGTTGGTCTGGGCGTTGTCAATGTCTTTGATCTGGAAGTTGAAGCCGTGGGCCTGGTCGATGATCAGGTTCTGCTGTTCGCCGTCCAGCTCTTCGGGGTCGGGGATGTCGCTGCCGTCATAGTCGAAGATGGTCACATCACCGATCTGGTTGATGTGGACGGTGTCGCCGTAGGCTTTGATGTCTCCCTCATAGTCCCGGTTCATCAGGGCGGCGTAGACGTGGGTCTTGTCCAGGTGTTCCAGCAGCCGCGAAGACCAGATTTCAGGGATAAAATTTTCATATGCCATTGTTCATCATTCCTTTCGTTTTGCTGTCGTGTGGTTGTTTACTTGCCTTTCAGCAGCGCGTCCAGCTTGCCCTCATCAAAGGCTTTGGAGATTTCCTGCGGGGTCATGCCTTTCAGCCCCTCCCGCGTCAGACTGCCGCCGGTGTTGGGTTCCTTCGGAGCGCCCTGGCCCCGCATCTGGCTTTTCACGGCCCCCGCCTTGTAAGCTTGCATCAGGCCGTCAAAGACGGTCAGGTTGGCGCTGGTGGCCTCTGCGTCCGCGCCGGTCAGATATTTGGCGAAGCCAGCGTCGTAGCCCATGCCCTGGAGCTGTGCCCCAGTCTGGACCTCCAGCTGCTGCCGCTGGAAGGCAGCGCGTTCTGCGTCCAGCTTCTCCCGGTCTTTGTTCAGCTGGTATTTCTCCAGCTGTGCGGCAGTCATGTTGGCCAGCTTGGTGGCCTCATCCTGGTTTTCCGCCTGCTCCTGCTCCCATTTTGTCCGGGCGGTCTGCACCGCCTTGGTGTTCCGCCGGTCAAACTCGGAGCGATAGGCCGGGTTGCTGTCCAGCCACTGGTCGAAGGTCAACGGCTCGTTCCCGCCGGTGTGCTCATCGCTCCCGCCGGTCTCCTGCTGGCCCTCTGTGGACTGATTCTCTGCGCCCGGCTCCGCGAAAAACTGGATGCCGATGTGGTGGTGTTTGTACATAAATAAGCTCCTTTCGGTGTCCTCCGGGTCGTTTGCATCCCCGGAGTGTCACATTTTGGGTATGAAAAAAGCACTGTTGCCAGCGCCCTTGTCAATGTGTTTGATTTACTAAAACCCAGTCATCTGCCAGCATATCGGCCTGCGATGCAAGCCAGCCAAGCTGAACCCCGCTTGTCCCGACAAAGGCAACGGCCTGGTTGCCAATCGCGTCGTGTTCGGCGTTTACAGTCTCACCGGCGGCGTTTTTGTAGCTGATGGCTGTGGCCAGTTCAATGTGCTGGTCCTTCCCGTTCCAGCCTTTTCTCTTAACTTTCCGGCCCTGCTTCATGTACTGAATGGCCGTTCCAAAGTCAAATTCATGTGTTTTGCCCATGTTAAACCTCCTAAAAATGTGCATAAGAAAACCGCCGTGGTTTCCCGTGGCGGTTCCTGTTGTTTTTGCGCTGTGTGTCTCCCTGTGCTACAATGACAGCAGAAGGGAGGTGATGAGTATGCTTTATTATACCTATCTTGGAAAAAGAGTGTTCTGTAAACGCTGGAAAAAGGAAATTCCACTGACCGCAAAATACACATTTACCTCGAACCCCGACAACCCTTTTGAGGCACATTTTTCTTACGCAAGGCGTCCTCTGGCGGAAAACTGCAAAATCAAACCGTCAGATCAGGAAGGGGAGTTCAAATATTTGATGTGTTTGTACGCCGATGAGTGTGAATTTCTCCGCGACTTTGAACCTGTTGTAGATGTCAGGGACGGTCACTGTTAGCGTCAGGATAGACCGTTTTTCTCCGCTCTACGCAAAGTTCAAAATTTTTCAACCGCTGCAACTGCCCGCAAAGGTCACTGGCAAGGGTGTCAATTTGGTCGATTGGCGCCCTTGCGCTTTTTATTTTGCGCCGAAGCTCCTCGCCAGCCTGCGCCGCTGCATCAATGGCGGATTCAAGCTCGCTGAGGTTTGTCAGCCGTTCGCTTATATAAATCATGTTCCTGTCTCCGGTGGCTCACTCTGCGCTCAAATCGTACCTCTTTGGGCACTCCTTGCAGATGGCAAAGTCCGACGCCGTCAAATGGGCTTCTTCGGGCATGGGTTTAACGTCCCTGTCTGCAATCATCTGTAACTCGTTGCAGTAACCCACGTCCACCGCCTTGCCCATCATGGGGCAGTAGACCTCTTCGATCACTTTAACCACTTTTTCATCGCCTCCAGTATTCGCGGGGTATTGTTGTCAAACCGGTCTTTCCCTATGACCGTATTCACAACGCCTGTGCTGGCCTTTATGCCTAGAACACCGTCCTCGCTGTAATAGTTGTACTGCGTTTCCGGCTCCGGGTACCGCTTCATCATAGCAAGGGCAGACTGCTTGAATTGCAGCGCGTCATCCTTCGTTAGGCCGCTCTGTGCAAGTCGGTTCTCTGAATGGCCAGTCCAACCGGTAATGTCCACATCTTCCACAGGGTAAGCATATCCCTTCCCGGTGATACCTGCTTTCTGTGTCTCCCTGTCGATTTTGATGTACGCAAGTGGTTTTTCTCCGCTGTGCCGGTAATAGTATTTCAGGTCTTCCCAGCCCTCACTGTTATTATACTTCAAATCCTGGAACTCTGCAAAGGTTTTCGGTGCGTCTTCACCCAAAACCTGCCGATAGTCCGCAAATTGCCGCTGGTCGCTGGCCTTGTTTTGGAGCATCTTCTGAGCGGTGAGCATTTCCCCGTTGCCCTTCACATACTTCTCATGCCATTCCTGATAGGTCATGGACGCCGGAACAGTCTCTTTCCGCCCGCTGGCGTCCACCTGCGCCCCTCTTGTCCCGGCCTCCATCAGCCGTTTGGACAACACCGGCGACACGAAGCACCGACAGTTTGGGTGCATGGGGTTCATGTTCACCCCCGGCTGGGCCTCCGCCACCGGGAACTGCTTACCGTCTAGCCCGCCGCAGACGGAGCATGTGCGGGTCTCCAGCAGACAGATGAACTCGTACTTTTCATAACCCGCGTCCCGCATAGACTGCAATTTGGCCTGTCCGGTGATGTAATTGCCCTCGGTGCGAATCAGTCGGGTGGCCCGGTATTTCGCCCCGCTGCCGGTGGCCACGGTGCGGGTGCTGCCGTCGGCGTTGACGCGCTTCTGGTACTGCACATCCCCCATCTGAGCCGCCAGCTCCGCCGCCATATCCGCATAGTTGCCGCCGGTCATCAGGCCGCGGGTAACGATGTCCCGCACGTTTTCCGCTAACTGGGTAGCGTCCGCCCATATCCGGGTGGAGTAGTTGCCCGCCAGCGTGTCCACATCCGGCGTCCAGAAGGCATTGATGGCCGCCTCCACCCGGCCCCCCGAGAGCTGAGAAAAGGGGACGTTCACGCCCTCGTACTGGGACAAATCAAAGGCTGTCCGATAATACCCCAGGTCATACAGGTCTTTCAGGCGGCTTTCCGTGTAGGTCGCGCTGTCATTCCCGATTGCCTTTGCCTCAAAGTACACCTGGTCTCGCAGGGCCTCCAGCGCGGCAATGCGGTAGCCGTAGGCCGGGGCGTTGAGCTGCGTGATGATCTCCTGCCGGAGGGTCTGGTCTGTGGTGCGCTCCAGCAGCGCCTCCAGCTCCTTCCGGGCCTCTTTGGTCTGCTGGACGCTCATCAAGCGGGTGGCCTCGGCCTCGGTGATGTGACTGTTGCCGGTGAAGGTGGTGTAGATTTTCTGAATTTTCGCTTCTATCCGCTCCAGCGCCTCGTCATACAGGTGGGCCACCTTCTGGGCGGTGATGCGGGTGCGCTTATCGGCCAGCTGCTCCAGCTGTGCGCCGCGCTTTTCCCAGTAGGTCATTCGTTATCCTGGGGCAGTTGGAACCCCACCGGCTTTTTCCGCTCCCCTTCCTGCTGTGACGCCTGTTCCGCGTCCTCGTCCTCGGTCTGCTGGGGAACGCCAAAGGTCTGCTGGTAGGCGGCCTGTTTTTCGGCTTGCTGTCTGCGGACGTTCTCCACCGCCTCCGCCGGGTCGCGGATGAACCACAGCTGAGACAGCAGCGTTTCATCGTCTACAATGCCCTGCAAGCTGGTCACAAGCTGCACAATTTCTGCCTCATTGATGGGCGTGGACAGAGCAAACACCACATCCACGTCAGAGGGGGAGACCTCCCGCATGGTCCCCATGGTGGTCAGCCAGCGGTTGTAGAGCGCCAGCCGCTCTTTCAGGCCCCGCTCCATGCGCCGCATTTTGTTCTTCACCAGCAGGTTCATGGTCAGCAGTTTGAGCTTCAGCGCCTGGCCGCTGGAATTACCCGCGAAGCTCTCATCGCTCATATCGACCGTCAGCGTCATTTTGTGCATTTCCCGCACCGCCGCGTCTGCCAGCACCTGGACGGAAGATTCATCGAAGGTCTTTTGGATGTACTCCACCTTGGCGTCCAGGGGCGCGCCGTCGATGAATTTATCTTTCAGCAGCCGCTCCTCGTCGCCCTCCCGGAGGCTCATGCCGAAGAACACCAGCAGCGCGTCCACGAACTTTTTCTTGTCCGTGAAGCGGTTGCTCATCAGGTCATCATAGGCGTCGATGAGGGAGATGATCTGCTCGAAGTCCCCCTGCCGCTCATCGTTGTTTTCGTAGGCGATGACCGGGACCTCGCCAAAATAGTGCTCCCGCGTCTCCCCGGCTTGGTGAAACACCGCCGTTTTCAGGTCGGTGGAGGTGTAGTCCTTTTCGGTTCGGTCAGTGTAGACGGTGAGGAAATAATACTTTTCGCGAGTGACCTTTTCCCGCTTTTCCCACACCAGCGCGAACAGCTTGTTGTGCTCCACCGTGGAATCCTCCACCAACACCCCACAGCGGGGGTCGATATAGGCGCTGCGAGGCTCCGGGTCGGCATCGCTGGAGGCGTAGCACAGCTCCAGGCACTCCCCGAACACGCCCATGCCCTTCCCGACCCGGCTGTCCACCTCGCTGATCTGCTGGTTGTCGTAGCAGTTCAGCAGATCTTTCAAGTCGATTTCCGGGCCGCTCTCCATGTCATGGGTGTCGTTGGCGTCGTATTTCACCGGGTCGCCCAGGTAATAGCCCAGGGTGATGTCCACCACGTATTTGGCGTAGTTGACCGCCACCCGCACCTCGTCCTGTTCCGGTTGGCCCCGGCGGAGGTTGTCGTGGTCGCCCCGATAATACCGGTGGAGCCTGTCGAACCGCCCGTTGGCCCGTTCCGCCTGCTCCACCACGTAGCGGAGGACTTCCGGGCGGATGGCTTCAACGTCGGGGATTTCCTCCCGGTCCATGTATAAGATCATGTTTTGTTCGCCTCCTTGCGCCGCTCTGCGATGTTGAGCATTTTATCTATAATTCTTCATCCATGTTTGGATGCGCTTTTCCAGCTTCTTCTGAGCTCGGTTGTACGTTGGGGAAGTTATTTCTCTCTTTGTCGCCTCGCCATAGCTGTTCACAAACGTGCGGGCACTGGAAGGCTGGTTGTTGCGCTGTTGCATTTGTGCATCTCGCAAGCGGCTGTACTCCTGCCGGATTTCGTTATATTCCTGCTGAGCTTTGTAATAGGCGTTGGCCTTTTTCTCAGCTTGCGCCGCCGTTTCACCGTTGCGTTGTGCGAGTGCTGCCCCTGCGGGTGTGGCATATGCTGCCAGTTCGCTCATCCGCTGGCCGATGGCGTCAACGTTGGTTTTGAGCGATTTCATCGTTGTTGCCGCTGCGGGGGGGTAGTTCTTGCTGCTTTCGCTCCGCTATATCCGCCTCTTCCACCCATGTTCAAAACCTCCAAATAAAAATGCCGCAAAGCATCTTTCAATGCTCTACGGCATAGCAAGCGCCCGGATTTGAACCGGGGTTTCCGCTTTCGCGGCGTCATCCACCTAAACTACGACTTGCTATGCCTATTGTACCATGCTTTTTCAACTTTATCAAGCAGCCTGTTCTCACTGTCAGAGGGTACATAAGCCGCTCCGTCATGATAATACCCATACTGCGTGTGTGGTTTTTCAGGCTTGCCATTGATTTTGTGATAGTGGTCAAGGTCAATCTGCTTGAATCTTTTATTGTTGCGGTCATAATAACTGACTGACTTCAAACTTTCGCCGTCATCGCTGACGGTCACATAGATGCGCCCTCTGGTCATCGTTTCAAGCGGCGCTGTCTGTGCGCCAAAATTTGCTTGTACGAATTTGATATTCCCGCTCTGGTAAAGCGTGGTGTATTCGCTCCCATAGGGCTTTCCCTTCACGCTCACACCGCTGCTTGCGCCTCTGCCGCCCATCTGTTTACATCCCTCTCGGCCGCCGCTTCACGCTGACCACATGGCGGCCCAATATCGTGGCGTAGAAATACCGCGTAGCGTCCATGCAGTGGTCTGACGCCTTTACCGGTTTGTCCAGCCCCTGCAAGCTGGCCTTTTCGTCCCAGACATACGCCTGGAACTCCTCCAGTGTGTGGGTACAGTTCCGGTGGAACAGCAACTCTCCAGCCTGTATCCCCTGCGCCGTGTCCCGGATGCCGTCCAACACGTCGTTATCAGCTTTTTGCACCGCCCAGCCCCGCTGTCGCAGTTCTGCGATGAACGAAGCCGCCGATGGGTCCACCACAATGGCGCGGGGCTTTTCCTCGCCTAGCCAGCTTTTCAAATCGTCCGCAAACTCGCTGTCAGTCTTTTGACGGCGTTTATCTCTGCCGGAGTAATAATACTCCCGGACGCACACCCAACGCTCACAGCCCCGCACACGCCGCCACAGCAGGAATACCGTGGGGTTTTGGGTGCCGTAGTCACAGGAAACGTAGCAATCCCCGGCCAGTTCCGGAAGGGCGTCTACAACATTGTTCGCGGTTGAGAACATATCGTAAATGCGGCCCTCAGCCGCCACCCACAGGCCCAGAATGTAGCGGTCACGAAAAACGCCCTGATACATGGTTTCGGCCTTTGCAAGCTGTTCCGGGGACAGGGTCGGGTTATCGCCCATCAGGAAATGAATGTGAAGCGCGTCGTGCTTCTCCGGCTGACCCTCCCTGACCCATTCCTGATAAAACCAGTGTCCCGGCCCCTCCGGGTTGCAGTTGAACCAGAGTTTGGCCTGCGGCTCTGACAGCGTCCTGGCGATGGCCTGATCTACAAAGGAGCGTGGCATAAGCGCCACCTCGTCGAACAGCACTCCGGCCAGGGTGATGCCCTGAATCAGGGCATAGGAGGATTCATCCTTGCCACCGAAGATGTAAAAGCGATTTTCCCGGCCCAGCCCGTGAACCATCAGCAGGTGATCCGCCCGGCGATAGGTCAGGGAGAAATACGCTTGCAAGTCCGCCTGTTCCTGCGCCGGTCGGACGATGTTCCGCTCCGCGCTGGCCACGGTCTTACCGCAGATGCCGAAATTCTGGCCGTTGAAGTTGCGCATGGCCCACAGGATGAAGGCGGTCAGCATACAGACGGTTTTGCCACTGCGCACTGCCCCGTCGCAGATGATGGCCTTGTATTTGTCCCGCGTGGAGGGCATAAAGGCCCATTTCAGCACGGTTTTCTGTTTTGGGGAGAGTTCGGAGAGGGTCATTCAGATTCTTCCTTTTCAAGCGCGGAGAACAGCTTGGAGGCGGCTTTTTCCTGGTCAGGGCTGCTGGTCGGTTCCGGCTTGTCCCGCCACAAATCAGGCCGTCTATTCTTTAGCCAGAATATCTGTGCTGTCACATCCGGCGGCACCGGCTTGGTGGTCGTCACCGTTTTGGTCCCTTCTCCGGTTTCTTCTACCCGCGTTTCTGTGGCCTCGTAGCCCGTGGCCCGCTTGAACAAGGCATTTTCTACCTGAATGTCGGCCACATCCTTGCTCTTTTTTAGGGTGTCACCTATGTCACCATATTTCACTTTCCATTCAGACAGTGTTTTCCGGCTGATGCCAATATTGTGCGCTATTTGTTCGTCGCTCAGGCCGCGCCTGGCCCAACCCTCCAGCAGCAGAAGGCCGTCCGGCTCCAGCCACTTTTGATATTTACCCTTCGCCACAACGGGCCTCACCGCCTTTCGGGGTATGGCAAAGTAGATATTTTCTCAAATGGTGCTTGACATGGGTGTACATCTATGTTATACTTATTTCAGCAACAAGGAAAGGGGGTGTACGCATGGGCCAGACCGATAGCCAGTTCAAGGCATTTATCCGCTTCGTCCTGGATGCGCTCCGCGAGGTGAACGAAGAGACCGACATCGAAAAGCGTGACGCAAAGATGGCGAAGATTCTCGACAACCTCCAGAAAACCCTTGAAGACTGAACCCGGGGCGGCGCAAGCCGCCCTTACCCAGCCCTATAGGAGGTGATTTCGTGCCAGATTCAGCGGCAAAAAAGGCATGGACAGCGGCCCACACCACCCGCATAGTCATGAACTTGAATCACAACACCGACGCCGACCTGCTGGAAAAGCTCGCGGAAGTTCCCAGCAAACAGGGCTACATCAAAGCCCTGATTCGCGCCGACATTGATCGTGAGCGCCGCGCCCGTTCCGGCATGACCAGGAAACAGCGACAAGCGCTTGACGATTTCAAGGCGCTGTCAGACCCTAAGCCCTCGGAGAAATAACCTCTGGGGGCTTCCCCTTTGTATGACAAAGCCGCCCCGATTGGAGCGGCCCGTCAGAAGGAGAAAACGTCCGGTGGGCGGCTCGTGCGCCGCCAGAGGGCAGAGAAGAAAGACCCCATCACCGGCCCATAGGACAACCAGAATTGCACTGGCGCAGCGTTACCGCCGTGCCCCATTTTTACGTCCGGGGCATATATAATTCGCAGGAGGTGACATCAACGAAGAAAAGCAAACAATCCTTGTTTCCATCTTTCATCTTACCACGCTATCAGTTTACATCAGAATTTTGGCTCTTGGGGCCCATCTTTTCCTCTAAGCCCAGATTTTCCGCCACCATGTAAAAGAACTGCTGCTGCAAAAATTTTGCGTGTCGGTAGCTATACCCCACCGCCTGGGCCGCTCCACAGAGCGTGTGGCTCTGCTTCCAATACACCAGCTCGATGATTTTCAGCCGCTCCGGGCCGGTGGGCAGCTTCTCCGTCCACTTCACGGCCTTGTCCACCGCCTCCAGGTGCTTCATATCCATGGGTGGAAGCGTCCGGGTGGCAACGTTCTCCGTGGTGCGGCTGGCCCCTTTCGCCCCCGGCTGGCCGTCTGATCTGCCGCCCGTGGAGGGCTGGCGCAGTTCGTTCAACCGTGCCTGCAACTCCGGGTAGGCCCGGACGACGTTCTTCACGTAGCCCCACCACAGCTTGCGCGGTTTGCTCATTCGTCACGTCCTTCCAGGCGGGCCAGCCAGCTGGTCATTTTCTCTTGGCGATAAATAGAAACGATCTCCATATCGCCCAAATCAAGATGCAGCGCATCAATGCAGTTCAGCACGTCTGCGTACTCCTCCATCAGATGTTCCCACCCTTCCACTTCTGTTGCTGGCGTCGGGTTTGTGCCATCCAGCACCCGCCGTAGCTTCAATGCCGCCTGTGCCAGCTCTGTGGATTCCTCCGCCAGCTGTGCGAGAATTTCCGTTTCCGGCAGACAGTCTTTAATCGTCATCGCCGTCACCCCGTCCGGCTGCCCTGGCCATTGACACGGCAAACAGCGTCAGACCAGCTCCCAAAATGACTCCACCGGTAAAAATCAAAACCTCCATCATGTCGCTCCCTCCAGTGTCTGTTGATCTGCGTACTCCTCGGCGTATTCCCCGCCGTTCTCCGTAGCCCACGCCCGCTTTTGCGCCGACCTGACCGCTCCGGCAATGTCCACCAACTCCCCCGCGAAGTCCAGCTTGTTGTCTGCACCCATATCGGACGGAAACACGATTCCCGCCAGGAACAGGCCCTCCTTGACGGCGATGTACAGGCCCAGCCGCTCGCTGCGGCGGACAGTGTACCGCACGATTTCCCCGTCCTTTCTTTCGGCCGGGGTGAGGTATTCTGCCCGGCAGAAAAGAATCTCACTCTGCCAGCGAAACGCCCGGTACTCCACGCCCTTCCAGGTGACGGTCGCTGTCAGTGGCTGTGCCTCCTCTTCGCCTGGCGTAAAGTCCCTGTGGTCCAGTTCCGCCGGGAAAATGTCGAAGTCCGTGTAATAGCTTTCACCTGTTTCCCGCTTTACGTCGTAGAGGGAAAAGAACTCCTCTGGCTTGGTCAGCAGCGGCGCGCCGTCCATGCGCCAGTAGCATCCGCCCGGTCCGATCCACTGTTCCCCGTCCCGCTCCAGCACGATAAGCGATTTGGCCCGCTTGATCATGCCCACGACCTTGCCCTGCTTCATTTCAGCTCCTCCAGCTGCTGGGCCAGAACTTGCACAAGTGCGCTTTTGACCTTCTGGCGGTTCAGGTCGTCCAGCCGGTTCAGGCCCTGTCGAACCTGGTTCAGCGTCTCCTGGAGCTGCCGGAACACCACGTTGACCTCCGCCAGTGCCTTGACCTGCGCCTGCTGGGCAAGGCGTTTTTGTGCCTCCTCCAGCTCGTTGCGGGCCTCCTGCGTGGCTTTTTCGGCGGCCTTGGCCTGTTCCTCGGCCTGGGCGATTTTTTCATTCAAGGCCGTTTCAGCGGCCTTTTTTCCCTCCCGCTTGCCTTTCTTTTCAGCCTTGGCAAGCTGTTCCGGCGTTGCGTCCACCGTCTGCACGGCCACCTCCGCCGGTTTTGCTCGCTCGGCCTCCAGTTCCTTTTGCAGCCGCTCCACCTCGGCGCTGTGGGCTGCCAGCCGCTGGTTGGCCAGCTTCAGCGCGGTGTCTTTTGCCTCCAGGTCTTCCCGCGCAGCTTTTTCGGCGGCCTGGGCTTTTTCCGCCTGGGTCAGGGCGTCCGTCAGGTCTGCGGCACGGTTTTTCTCCCGCTCCGTGGCCTGGGCGTATTTCTGTTCCCAGCCCTTGGCCCGGTTTTCCGCTTCATCTCGTTCCTGTTCGCGGGCTTTAATCTGTGCTTTCAGTTCTCGGACGCTGATATTTTCCGCGTCCACGTCCTTGGCGAACTGTTCCCGCTCCTCTGCCGGAACCGCTATCAACGCCAGCGCTTTGGTATAATCCAAATTTCCAAACGTTTGGCACTCCACCTCCGGGCCAAACAGTCCCATCTGTGTGCTGCCGTACTCCTCAAAAATTCGCATGGCATTGTTTGCGCTGCTTTTGGAGTAGCCCACTTCCTCCCGCAGCCACCTGCCCCATTCGCCGTGAGGCAACATCCCTTTGGCTTCGGTCAGCCGGCGGCCAATCTCAACGGTAAATCCCAGTATTGTCTTTTGGCCCTGTGCTTTCAGGTAGTTGATTTCTTGCGTCACCTGGCCAATGGTGCGCGTCGCGGATAGCTGTTCATTCACGCTGTTTTGCCCTCCTTGTCAACTTTTTGGATGATTGGCGTTCCGTCTGCCAGCCTCGGGCTGCCCGCCTGGAGCCAGTCCAGCCACGTCGCAAAAAACTCCGGGTGTCTGGTCTGTGGTGTGTCTTTTCGCCCTGCGTCGTTCATGTAGCCTCTGGCCTGCACCAGTTTCTCCCCGTTCATTTCGATTGTGACAAACGGCTTTCCCGGTTCTTCCTCCCGGCGCAAAAACAGGATGGTCGTTTTGCCCAGCAGGTGCCGGTCGGCGTAGCCGCCCACGCAGTGCTTCATGGCCTTGCCCTCTGCGATGATCTCCGCCCCGGTTTTGGGGACGATGATGGTCAGCCCGTCAAAGGTAAACTCGTACTTCCTCCGCAGGGCGGGCAGCCGGTTTTTTGCGTACCGCTCAGACTTTTCTTTGTTTTCTGTCAAGTACACAGCGGCCGTGGCCTGGTCGTGGCGGCGTTGCAGGTCCTTCGGCATTGACACATCCCGTCTGGATAGGTCGTAGTCCAGTTTGATGGCGGCGGTGATGTAGTCTCTCCAAATCCCCGTCCCGCCGTGTGTGGCGGCGTAGGAAGCGGCGGTGTGGAGGCTGACGCCGCAAATGTGCGCCAGCTCCGCGCATGTGGTGATGTTAGCGTCCGCGCCTTTCAGCATTTGCTTTTCCGTGAAGTATTCCGTCAGCGTCACGCCGTACTGCTTCGCGCTCTGCCACTGTTCCAGCTCTGCCAGCGCCCCGTGGGCTTCCCGGAACGCTTTGTATTCCGTTTTTGTCATGCGGAAAAACTCGTTGGGCCGCTTTGCCCTCCAGTTCAGCGTCTGGCGGTGCGCCTTGCGCCAAATCAGGTCCTCCACCACGTCGATGTGGCCCAGCTTGGTCAGCATCTCCACCTGTGGGTGCCTTGCAGCCTCCAGCAGGTAGCCCACCACATCCCAGCCGTAGACGCCGTCTTCCCACTCCCCGCCATAGCTCTTTTCGGCCATGTACTTGTCGATGGCGCAGTATTTCAGGGCCGTTTTCGGCAAGGCCTCCACGCCGACGGTGGTGTATTGCCCGTCCTCCGGGTCGCGGTTCATGATGGACGCCGCCGGGAAAGGGCGCGGGCCTGGGCGTTTGACCGGGTCCCAGTAATGGCCCACCTGGCAGGTGTGCTCCCAAATCTCCTTTTTGCGCCAGGCGTGGACCTCGCCTGGTTTGAGGGCATACCGCCGCCAGGGGATGAACCAGGTCTCCGCCTCCGGCCACGGGCGCTCCAATTCCCGCACCCCTGGCCAGCCGGAGAAGATGGATTCCCCGGGCGACCATCGGCGGTAAATCCGTCCTGTGGAAATCAGCAGCATATCCCCGCAGGCGTCCAAAATGGCAACGTTTCGGCCCTCCCGGAGGCTCCGAAAATCCCCCTCATCGCCGCCCCGGAGGCGGCCTATGTGTTTGGCAATCGTTGGCTGACCGCAGAAGGTGCAAATCACCATTTTGCCGTGTTCCACGGCCGCCAGGTCGGCGTTGTATCCGGCGTCCCGCTTGCGTCGGCTGATCTCTGCCCGGTGGCCGCAGCAGGAGAAATAGAACTCCCGGATGTTCCGCTCCGGGGACTGGTAGAAAGCGTAGTCGGTGAAGCCATGCGCTCCCATCCGCTCCGCGCAGTCCTCCGGCAGGTCGTAGCCGCCCCACCTGAATTTTCCTAAAATCTCCTCATCTGTCATGGCGATACCTCACAGCAGGTCAAACAGATCCAGCACCACGGCCTTATCTGTTTCTGGGCTGTCCTGCTCCACGCTGGCGCAGAGGTTGACAGTCATCTGGCACCGGATGTCCGCCCCGGGGAAGTAGAACTGCACGGCCAGCCGGTAGGCATCCAGGTCGGAAATGGCCCCGTTTTTGACGCCGCCGGAAACCGCTTTCATGCAGTCCGCTAAGGCGCCACCCTGGACCACGGCCTGGGCAAATTCGTCGTTCTGCTGGACGAACTCCTTCAGCGCGTCCAGCACCGCCGGGGCCATGGCCTTCGTGTACCTGTCAGGCTTACTCTTGCTCAGTTCGGCCCATTCCTTGGTCAGTTTTTGGGTTGCAAGTTCTTTCATCTGGGTGCTCCTTTCTGATTTTCAGGCGATACAGCCCGGTTTTCTGGTCTTTCCGCAGTCCTCCGGCGTGGATGGCCCTGATCCTGTCGCGCTGCACTTCTTTGTTCCAGCCGCAGGCAATGCAGCTGTCCGGCCTACAATGGTCGCGGCCTAAAACACAGTGCCCGGCCATCACCACGCCTCCCGGTCTGCCCGGATTTCCGGGAAGCCCCACCGTATTTTTGTGTTGGGGCAGTCCTCCGCCATGTGCTGGCCCGGTGCAAGGGCCACATACTCCTCCAACAGGTGGATGGCAGCCTGCGCGCCCCACGCGGCAGCGACAAAATACCCGGCCTCCTGCAAGCGCAGCAGCCACGCCGCTTGTGCCTCCGACGGGGTGTTCTTGCCATATTTCAACTCGAGACGGAGACCGTGGTACACCCCCGCCGGATAGTCCAGGATCAGGTCCGGCACCCCGGCCGACATCCCCATTTCTTTCAGCAGCGCACCGGTGGCGGCTGTGCGCTTCGCTTCGTTTGGGACGTGGTAGAGATTCATCAGGGCTGGCCACCGCCTCCGGTTGTACGCCGCCCACTGGATGACCGTCTGCTGTTCGGTGGTCTCGTTCGCTTTTCGCATTGTAGATTCTCCCTTCGTTTCATCTCCAGATACCAGCTGGTCCGGCCGGTTTCCGGGTTCAGGCTTTTCTCGATGCTGTAAATGCTCCATTCCGGGTATTTCTTCGCCCAGAATGTCCGCACCTCCTCACAGTCCTCCGGCAGCCGGGCCAACTTCTCCAACCGCCGGGCGGTGTACTTGCTGTCGTTGGGGCGGCCCCGCCAGGGCTTGTCCAGGTTGTTGGACTGTATCCACCGGCGCTTGTTTTTGGGACGGTTATCCTCCCGGCGGCGTTTGTCGGTGGTGTCCCCGGCCATGTACGCCGCTATGCGGTTCAGGCCGTCCTCAAACAGCTCCGGGTGTAGGGTGTCCGTGCGGATCAGGCCCAGGGGCATGGCCGGTTTGATTTTTGTGCCCCGCTCCCGATACCACAGGGCCTTGACCTGTTCCTCCGGGAGACCACCGTTGACAAACATATGGATGTGCAGGCGGTTGGAGCGTGTGCCCTGCTCGATGACCGCTATGTATTTCAGCGGGTCGAGGCCCGCTTTCTTCCTTGCGTATTTCAGCCGGCGGATGTACTTGTGCAGCCACTTCTCCGCCTCCTCGTAGCTCTCCGGCTCCTGTGCAAAGGTGGGGTGTACTGCCAGGTCCCCCGCTCCAAAGTTGGTTTTTACCAGCTGGCGGAAGTAGCGTTTTGCGTTCCGGTCGTTCAGATTCTTTTGGGCCGGGGAGGAGAGGACTTCTTTCCGGTTCCGGGTCTTGCGCTTCTCCCGGTCTGTCATCGGGTAAACGGCTACGTCCTGGTAGTCCGTCCCGCAGTGTGTCCGGCTCTCCCGGACGAAGCTCCGCTTGCCCATTTCTCCCGCGCTTGTCAACCCCCCCCCGCGCGCCTAGTGGGGGGCGACCCGAGGCGCCGCGAGGGCGTGGGGTGAGGG
>JAJPXY010000001.1:0-9289 GCA_021205205.1 Clostridiales bacterium | reverse complement strand
TACGTCCGGGTAGGCCGTCCCGCCTGGTGTCCGGCCCTCCCGGACGAAGAGCCGCGTGCCCATTTCTCCCGCGCTTGGCTACCCCCCCCCCGCGTCCCTATTTGGGGGATACGGTTTGCGCCTATCCTGCTTTGGTTGATTTCTTACTACCCATTACAAGGGGCCACGCGGGGCATGGCCCCGCGCTTTTTTGTTCCCCATGTGTGTAATTACCAAACGTTTGGCGGTTTCAGTCGGGCGAGGTATACAGGTATCCCCGGTTCTCCCGCTCCAGCTCCCGCCTCTTTTGCTCCGCCTGTTTCCGGGCATCGGTGGCGGTGTCCTCCTGCGTGGCCAGCCGGAAAAACTCCGGGCCTGCGGTATAGACGCTCAGCTCACTGTCCCCGGCGGACACAGAGAAGCATTGCTCTCCGTTGTCCCGGATGCGGTAGTGCAGTTCAATGATGCGCTTGCAATAGATGTCGTCCACCACGCCGTTTGGCAGGTGGCGCGGCATGACCACCGGTGTCTGCGCCCGAAACGCCTTGACGGCCTCATCTTTTGTCATGGCGCACCTCCATTGCGGCCCGCATTTGGGCGATGATGGCCTGGGCCTCCTCGATTTTCGCGGCCAACCGCTTATTCCAACGGGCGGCCTCCGTGCCCAAGTCGATGTATTTCTTAGCGACCCCGTCCCGGATGGTGTCCGGCGGCAGGGCGCTCTCCACCGTGCCCACAAAGTCGCAGCCTTGCTCCTCCAGCCGTTTGGCCTGTTTCCGCCCGGTGTCGGTGCGGGTGCTGACGATTAGAATCTCGCCGTCCTCGATGCGCCACAGCTGATAGATCATGGTGCGGCCTCCTCCGGTGCCGGCACAGTGACAGCGGTGATTTTGTTGTGTTCTCGCTGTTCCAGCGCGGCAGTCAGGGCCTTATACGCCAGCACATCTGTGGACTTGCCGTCTTCCTTGCTGCCCTTGATCACGCAGACCAGCGCATTCGTCAGAGCCGTGACAATGTCACATGGGTATCCGCTGGCGGCGATATTCACTTTTCCGCCAGAGTTCTGCGGATCGTCTGCTGTAACCAGAATTTTGCACTTACTCACTTTTCTGTCCCTCTCTTTCTGTGGCGGGCTGCGCCGGGGCAGTTGGCCCAGTGCGGCACATAGCCCGCCACCGTATTTGGATTTTTCTTAAATTCCCGGTAGTGCTTGCCGTGGATGATGTCGCCGTCGTTGGTGATGAACGTGTCCTTGCCCTCTCCGGGCAGGACTGGGACGGTGATGGTCTCCACGGGCATCCACTTTCCATTTTTCGTTTTCACCCAGCTGATTTGTGCTCCGCAGGAGTTACAGATGCTCATCATTCGCCTCCTTTGGCGTACTCCGTCACGCCAGGGAGGGCTGTCTCCAGCAGCTCCCAGTTGGCGTTGCTGTCGCCGGATTCCCAGTGTTGGACGGCTGCCCTTGATATGTGGATCTTGTCCGCTAGCGCCCGCTGGGACAGGCCCGCCGATTTTCGAAACGCGCCGATTTTGCGCGGGTCGGCAAGGCGCTGGTCCGGTGGACTGCTCGGGCGGCCGGGTGTCATCTTTTTGTAGGGGATGTCAACGCCCCATTTCTTCAACTTGTAGATGGCGCTGGTCACGCTGGACGCGCTGGTGCCCAGCGCCTCGGCGATTTGCATTGACGTCATCCCGCTCCAGTCGTGTCCCATGAGGCGTTCGCTGAGCGTTGCAACGGGTTTCTTCGGCTTCTCCGGTTTTGGCTCCGCATGTGCCAGCCGCCGCTCGGGCGGCATAATGGGCCAGCTCTCCCGAAATGACTTGTCCACGCGGTGGCTGGTGCCGTCGCAGCCCTCCAGCGGGAAGCGCACCGTGGCAAACCGCCGCTTAGGATGAATGTAAATCACCTGCCCGGTCAGGGCGTGGGGCTGCTGGCAACGCTCGTTGCCGTTGTCCTGTTTGGTCAGGGCGGACGGCACCAGCCGCAGCTTGTCCCCAAGCCGGACCGTGGCCGGGAGGTAGGGGGTCATTGGCACGCCTCCATTTCTGTATATTCGCGGACGGCCTCCCTGTAGATGTCAGCAACTTTTTCGGCGTCGATGTTGGCGTCCAGCGTCGCCTGGGCCAGCCCCGCAATTAAAGCGCTGACAATATGGGAGGTGTACCCATCGCAAGCGAAAATCGGCACCGGGTCGTTTGCTTTTTTCGTAATATTGATGCTAAATTCGGCGTTCAGCATTTCGGCCAATATTTCCTGCCTCATCTGCAATCCCTCCCCGCGATTATGGATTCCAGCCACCAACCGCAGCTTGCGGCCAGCAGTACCGTCCCGGCCTTGTAGCCGCCGAACAGGGCCACGGCGATACCAGCAAAGGCAGCAATCAGGCCCAGGACGGCGGTCATGGTGAGGATGATCAGCGCCGCCTCGGTGCGTTTGGGCTGGCCTTGCAGCCGGCCGATGGCTGCGTCCAGGGCCGCCACATCGTTGGCCCACACATTGTCGGGTTCGTCTTCGTGGGATGCGCGTTCCGCGCTGTCCTCGCGGATGGATTCCAGCTGATAGATGATGTCACTTGTTTTCATGGTCGGCCTCCTCTCCCAGCGGCCAGCGGGACTCCCATTTATCGTCTTCTCCGTCGTTGACGCAGTCGCAGCACGGGTACTCGTACTCTCTCCGCTCGCGGAACTTGCAAGCGGCACATTCGCCGCGCAGTTCCTTCTTGATTTCCTCCAACAGCTCCACCGCCTGAACGGCGGCGGTCAGGGCCTCCAGTTCTTTGGCCTCTTCTTCATCGAGGTCTCCTCCCAGTGCTGCCGGATAGACGGTCCTGACCGTTTCTAGCCGCCGGATGATGTCACTTGCGGTCATTGGCGCACGCGTCTGGGGCACCTGGGGCGTGATGTTGTCTGTCATGATGTTTCCTCCGTTCTGATTTCAATCGCGTTCTCCTCCGCCCACTTTTCCAACCGGGCGTGGAAGATGAACAGGTGGTACTTGCCCTCGTGTCCCAGCGTGGTGTCCGGCACGGCCACAGCCGCCGGCGCGAACACGCCGCCGATGATACCGTCTCGCAGCTTGCCGTTGTCGCCGGGGATACCGTGGTCGCGGCACCAGTGGCAAAACCAACTCAGCGTCTCGCAGCCCACCCAGGGAATTTTGCTGTTGTCCATGCCCATCACCTCCTTGAAGTGTATGCGTGGGGCTTGTACGGGTTTACTTAGTCAGCAGGAACAGCGCTCCATGGAGCGCCAATACTGTGGCAATGGATACAAGCGACGGGATGATGTAGTCCCAAAGGGCTTTTTTCACGTTTTTCACCTCCCGTTGTGGTGGTCGCTGGTTGTGCCCTTTCTGTTCCTCTGTTAAAATAGAGGGCGAAAGGGGTCGATTTCATGGATACAAATACTGTTTCTTTGCTCATTTCTATTGCGGCTTTGCTTGCATCTGTTACGTTTCCTATTGCAACTGCGTTAATCAACGGGCATTACACGAAGAAAATACACATTCTTGACCTGGAAGAAGAACGCAGGAAGCACGACCAGGACTACTATGATGCTCACAGGTCTGCGGTGATTGAACGCTTCATAAACTCCGCTTCTGCGGCCTCCTACTCAAGGGGAACCAAAACCTATGAGGAGTTCTTTTCTGCTTCCGGCGAAATTTACATCTACCTTGACGAATCGTTGTGGCCTTTGGTCGATTCTATTCAGGATGAAATCATCAGGAACAAAGGGGACGCGACCCGTGACATTCGTGAATTGTGCAAGGCGTTATCCCACGAAAAGGTAAGAGTAAAGGCCAAAAGCGGTAAAAAGCCAAATCGCAATAATGCCAAGATAATAAAGCATCACCAGCCAAAATGTTGTTCTGTCGCCTTCTTCGCCGAACAGCCGCCAGCAAATCGGGACGCAGACGGCGATTGTCGCAAATAGAAATCCGGTTACCAATAATCTCGTTGCGTTTCACCTCCCTGTGGCGTTGTGGTGGTCGCTGGTTGTGCCCTTTCTGTTCCTCTGTTAAAATAGAGGGCGAAAGGGGGTGATAAAATGAAAGACTTTGAGGAGTTCGCGGTGAAGATGAACGCCAGCGATTGGTCTGCCGTGGTCGATTCTGTCACGTCCAAAGTGTCCGACAAAGACAGAGACGCGGCGATTATTGAGGCTGCACTGCTGCTGAATCTTCATCTTCTGCGGGAGTATCACAACTGGCTAAACGCCGACTGATTTCTTCCGCAACCTGTCCCATCCAGTCTGTGTGTCCGAGGGGCGTTACCTGTGCCGTGGCAGCGGCTTGGGTGGCGTCCCTTTTGGATTCAAACGATGTTCTATCAGGCTCGCGCCGAGCTTCAGCAGGACTATCAGGAGAAACAGACGTCTGGTTGGTTCCGGGATTTGCTTCCAGAAGTTTCTGTAGGCAAGTAGCCAGAGCAGCCATTGCCTCGCTCATGTAGGCGATGTCGTTTGGCATCATGTCGTACTTGTGGGCGTACTCGGAGAGCAGCGTCACCTGCTCTCCGAGTAGTTCCGCCAATTTTGCGCTTGTCATTGCTTCACCTCCCTGTGGCGTTGTGGTGGTCGCTGGGGGTCATGCCCAGCAGAGTGAGTTTCTTTTAGGAAACTGCCGGGGTGAAAAAAATAGACATGGTGTCCTCTTCGGAAAGATGCAAAAAGTGAATCGTCTTTTCAATTTCTTCCCGCGTGAACTCTGTCTTGCCCTTCATCTTGCGATATAAGGCGGTTTTGCTAATTCCAAGCGCCATTTCATAAGTAGAAAGGGTTTCCCCACGGTCTGCGATGAAATATCGCAGTTTGTTTACGTCCATTCCTTCAACCTCCTTTCGTTTCCTTTAGGACACTTTGATTATACTACCCCTTGCCGCGTCTGTCAAGTACAAAAGGAAACTTTTTTAGTTTTCTCCGAAAAAAATGTTGCAAATAGGAAACTCATATGATATAGTATAGGCTATGGAGGGGATAGTCTATGGACGTGAAAGACCGAATCAAAGCCCGCCGGACAGAATTGGGTCTGACATTGGAGCAGGTTGGAAATTATGTCGGCGTCAGTAAAAGCACTGTGAAAAAGTGGGAAACCGGTTATATTTCAAATATGCGGCGTGATAAAATTGCCCGTCTGTCTGAAATTCTGCAAATCTCACCAGTTGAACTAATGGGGTGGAAGATGGATGAAGATATGCACCTCACCATCACCGACACCGACCCCCAACTGGACGAACTGAACCGCAACGCCCAACAGCTCAACGCCCAGGGGCTGCAAAAGCTGGTGGACATCTCCGATGATATGGTGGTCTCCGGCAAATACGAGAAAAAGCCGCTGAACGTTGGCGAATAAATATCACTTGGAAAAAGGAGGTTCTCTTTATGATGTATCCATTCTTGACCCTGTCCGACAATGCGGAGATCGTCCACTCGGAGATGAAGTCGGACGGCCGGGTGAAAGTCTACGTGGAAAAGCCGGACGATAAAGATTTTTTTCACAATGCCGTCTGCTGGGTCCCCGGCTATCAGTGGGAGGACAACCACGGCTTCACCGAAAAGGAAATTGCATATTATGACGAGGTGATCCGCTCTACGGCGCACCTGATTCTGGAGTTCTCACAGCGGGGAGGGTTTGCGAATGCCTCAAATCTTTAAGATCGGCTCCTATACGGTTTTCTTCTGGTCAAACGAAAACGATCCGCTGGAACCCATCCACGTCCATGTGGCGGAGAAGGCCAACCCCAACGCCACGAAAATCTGGATCACCTCCACAGGTAAATGTTATTTGTGCCACAACAAGTCCCGTATCCCTGACCGTATTCTCCGGGACATTATGCGGGTCATCGAGGCCCGCAGCGGAGAAATTCAGGCTCGGTGGCTGGCGTTCTTCGGTGAGATTTCCTATTTTTGCTGATACGCCGGACGGGTTTTAATATCCGATGGGCGAGACGATAAAATGGTGTAAAGCAGGGGAGGAGGTTCCCACATGAAAACATTTACCATCATTGGCGGCGTCAACGGCGCGGGGAAAAGCTCGCTGACCGGCGTCCTCAAAGGCCAACTTAAAGACCTGGGTATCATCATTGATGTGGATAAAATCGCCGCGACAAAGGCAGGCGGGGACAACCTGAAAGGCGGGCGGATCGCGGTGCGGCGCATCCAGGACTGCTTAAATAAGGGCATCTGCTTCACCCAGGAGACGACGCTCAACGGCTTTACCACAGCAAAGCGGGCCTCGGCCGCCGGGTACTATATCCGCCTGTTTTATGTGGGCCTGGACAGCCTGGAAGAGAGCCTCCAGCGCATCGAAAACCGGGTAGCCCACGGCGGCCATGACATCCCCACTGACACGGTCAGGCGGCGCTTCTCCTCCCGCTGGAGCGCTGTGGCGGACGTGCTGCCCTACTGTGACGAGGCGGTATTCTACGACAACTACAATGGCTTTGTCGAAGTGGCGGAGTACCGCAACGGGGAACTACTGCTGAAAGGGGACTATCGCCCGGCCTGGGTGCTGGAGCTGCAAGCATACCTGGCGGGGCAATAAAAACCGCCCCGGTGCTGGCACACCGGAGCGGTTCAAGGGGTAGTGAAAACTTGACGGGTTCCACTGCCCCCATTATACGACAATAAGGGGGTAAAATCAATGAAAAAATGCATCTACGCCCGCTGTAAAAAGTCCATCCCGGACGATGCCGCGTTTTGCCCCTACTGTGGCCGGAAACAGACCCATGAACCGGCCAAAAAGAAGCGGCGCAACCGCCCGAAGGGGACAGGCAGCGTCTACAAGTTGGCCGGAGACCGCCAGAAGCCGTGGTACGCGGTGTATCAGGGCAAGTCCACCGGGCAGACATACGCCACCAGAGCGGAGGCTGAGGCCGCGCTGGAGCGCATGGTGGGGGCTGTCCACCCCGATCTGTACGCCTACACCCTGGAGGACGCATATAACGCCTGGTCGGACGTGGCCTATCGGGATATGGGGCGGGCCTCCATGCGGGGCTATAAGCTCTCGTGGAGCTACGTCCCCGACAGCGTCCGGCAGCTCCGGGCAGCAGATGTCCGCACGGATGATTTCCAGCAAATCATTGACGGCCTGCAAGCGGAGGGAATGTCGGACAGCACCGCCAACCACGTCAAAATCCTGTATTCCCAGCTGTGCCAGTGGATGATCCAGCGGGATATTATCGGCACCAATTACGCCCAGTTCGTCCGGGTGCAAAAGACAACCCACCGCCCCATCGACGTTTTCACCACTGACGAGGTGGCAAAAATAAACGCCCTGGCCTCTCAGGGCAACAGCGCCGAACGGCTGACACAGGCCGCCATGCTGACGATGATTTTTTTGTTCACCGGTATGCGGATCTCGGAAATTTTCACCCTGCAAGTGGCAAATGTCCACCTGGAGGCAGACCCGCCATATATCCAGGGCGGCGTAAAGACGGACGCCGGACGTGACCGGGTGATCCCGATTTATAGCCGGGTGCTGCCGTTCTTCCGTTTTTTCCACAGCCAGGCAGATGGCCCCTTGTTGGTCAGCGGGTACGCCGGGCGGCAGACCGCCAACGGCTGGCGTGCCAGTGACTACAAGGCCATGCTGGAGTACCTGGGCATCCCCTACAAGGTGCCGCACAACACCCGCAAAACGCTGGCCACCAATGCAGCGCAGTCCGGCATGGACCAGATGGCCTTGCTAAAGCTGATGGGCCGGACGGACGTGGCTGTGGCCAATAAATACTACGTGGCCCCCACAGCCGCATACCTGGCGGCGGAAATGGATAAGCTCCAGGCGTGGGATTCTGAGTTAGATAAAGGTTAGTCTATCGTTAGATAATTGTTAGATTTAGATTGATTTTATTTGAATTTATGCTGTTTAGCGGTTTCGAATTTCGATTATTTCATCAAATTTTAGCAATTTTTCAATTAATGATTCCGCAGGCCGTTGCCTGTGGATCATCATCCTCATCATCATCCTGTTCTGCTGCTGCGGCGGCGGCTGGGGCGGCTGCGGCAATGGCTGCGGCTGTGGCAACGGTTGTGGCTGCGGCAACGACTGCGGCTGCGGCTGCTGAGACGCCATAGGACCCTGCCTCCGGCAATCGCCGGGGGGGCGTGGGCGCACGGACACAAAAGAGGCGGGGCCGCGGCCCCGCCTCGCATTTGCTGCAAGGTTCCATCCTGTCCCCTGAAACGGTCCGGCGCACGCGGTCACGGCGGCAGAGGGTCGGACAATCCGCCGCCCGTTCCGCCGGGGGAACGATACGCACCCCGGAATGCGCTCAGCCGCTCACTTGACCGTAGCCTCCAGCGAAGCGATTTTCAGGCCCACGCCGTTCTGCCGGGCCAGCTCCTCGGTTTTGTCGATGAGCTTCCGGCTGCTGCCGTTGATGAGGTCCGCCGCCAGCCGGTCCTTCTGCTCCTGAGAGAGGGTGCCAAGCACCCGCCGCGCCATCCCGGCGGACATACCGTTGGAGAGCAGCATCCCCACCGGGTTGCCACTCTGGCGCAGCTGCTCCCCCACCTGGGGCAGCAGGTCCAGCAGAGTTTCGTATTCCACTTCGCTGATTTCCAGCTCCAGCTTTATCATAACTGCGCTTCCTTTCCGAACGTTACAGGCTGACCTGGATCATCTCGTGGTGGACGGCGGGGAGAAACTTCTCCACCACGTCCGCCGTTTTCAGCTTCAGGCTGGAGGTGTTGATGCAGGGATGGCAGCCGAAATACTCCTGCTCCAACACTGCCCGATCCACCACCAGCTGCACCTGGTTCTCCCGGTCGTATTGCAGACCCATCACAGAGACGCTGCCCGGCGTCACGTTCAGCAGCCGCTCCATGTCCTCGGGAGTGCCGAAGGACAGCCGGGCCACCCCCAGCTGGTGGGACAAATCCTTGGTCTTAAAGGGCTTGTCGCCGGGCATCAGCATCAGGTAAAACTTCGTTTTCTGCCGGTTGCAGAGGAACAGGTTCTTGCAGATCAGCACCCCCAGCACCGCATCGATGACGTTGCACACCTCCATCGTGTCCGCGGGGGCGTGGTCGGTCCGCTGGTAGGCGATGCCCAGCCGGTCCAGCAAGTCGTAGGTCTCCCGTTCCTTGTCCAGCCGCCCGGTGCAGTCGGCGGGCCGCCCGTTGTAAAGCTCCATGGTATGTTCCACCTCGTAAAACTCGTCTGTGTGACACTTTGCGCTTGCGCGTTTTGTCAACAGATATTATTATACGCATTTCTCCCGCCGCTGGCAAGAGCACGCGCAAATTTTGAACGGAAATCAAGTTTGCGAATCAGACGCCGTGTTTCCAGATATTCAAAGCCATTTGA
>JAJPXY010000133.1 GCA_021205205.1 Clostridiales bacterium | reverse complement strand
GGGGAGGTGGCACGGCGTAGCCGTGACGGAGGGGTTTCCCGCCGCAATAATCGACAGTTTTTCGTTTAAGCTTGTCTCTTTTCATTAGAAGTGCCTGACTAGTAGCTAACGGTACAACAGGGCTGAATAAAAGGGATAGTCAGATTTCATTATACCATAAGAAACGGAAAAGGGAAGTCAAAAATGGGAAACAGAAATAATTTAACAAAATACAGTGAAAAAGCGCGGCGCTTTTTGGAGATTGCTGTGGTTGTCTTGACAGCGAGAAATTTGGTATAATTGCTCTTGTGTCCCAGAGGCCCGGCGAGTTTGAAGCCGTCAGCCGGGGCCAATTCACGCGGCGAGATTGAAGCCGCAGGTTTGAAAGGAGATCCTCCCCATGAGCGATCGCATCTACAACTTTTCCGCAGGCCCTTCCATGCTGCCCCTCTCCGTGCTGGAGAAGGCCGGCGCCGAGATCACCAACTACCAGGGGTCCGGTATGTCCGTCATGGAGATGAGCCACCGGTCCAAGGTGTTTCAGAAGATTTTTGACGACACCAAGGCCAAATTCAAGGCCCTGATGCACATTCCAGACGACTATGAGGTGCTGTTCCTCCAGGGCGGCGCGTCCTCCCAGTTCTCCGCCATTCCCCTGAACCTCATCGGCAAGACCGGCAAGGCGGATTACGCCGTCACCGGCAACTTCGCCACCATCGCCTACAAAGAGGCGAAAAAATACGGCGACATCGCCGTGGCGGCCTCCTCTGAGGACAAAAACCACACCTATATCCCCGCCCAGGAGCAGCTGGTGGTCCGCCCGGACGCCTCTTATTTCTATTATTGCGCCAACAACACCATCTACGGCACCGAGTGGCAGTATGTGCCGGAGACCGGCGACGTGCCGCTGGTCTGCGATATGTCCTCCGATATTTGCAGCCGCCGGGTGGATGTCTCCAAATATGGCATCATCTACGCCGGGGCGCAGAAGAACCTGGCCCCTGCCGGTCTGACCATCGTCATCATCAAGAAGTCCCTGGCCGGTCACGAGCTGCCCTTCACCCCGCTGATGATGAACTACAAGACCATGATCGACAAGGACTCCATGTACAACACCCCTCCCTGCTGGTGCATTTATATGCTGGGCGAGGTGCTGACCTGGCTGGAGAGCATGGGCGGCGTGGAAGGCATGGAGAAAATCAAGCACGGCAAGGCCCAAATGCTCTACGACGTGCTGGACAGCTCCGCCTTGTTCCACTGCTGCGCCACCGACAAGGCCAGCCGGTCCGATATGAACGTCACCTTCCGCACCGACTCCGATGAGCTGGACAAAAAGTTCGTGGCCCAGGCCACCGAGGCTGGTTTTGTCAACCTGAAGGGCCACCGGAAGGTAGGCGGTATGCGCGCCTCTATCTACAACGCCATGCCCGTGGAGGGCGTGGAAAAGCTGTGCGAGTTTATCAAACAGTTTGACCGGGAAAACGGCTGATATTGGGGAGGCACTGTCATGTATCGCATCAAAACAATGAACAAAATCGCCGCCGCGGGCCTGAATCAGCTGCCCAAGGAGCGGTATCAAATCTCCGACGAGTTTGAACAGTACGAGGGGGCCATCGTCCGCTCCGCCAAGCTCCACGGGATGGACTTTCCCCCGGAGCTGCTGGCCGTGGCCCGGGCCGGGGCCGGCACCAACAACATCCCCATCGACCGCTGCAACAAGGCGGGCGTCGTGGTGTTCAACACCCCCGGCGCCAACGCCAACGCCGTGAAGGAGCTGGTCATCGCCTCCATGCTCTACAGCAGCCGCGACATCATGGGCGGCGCGGACTGGGTCAAGGAGCAGGTGGCCGCCGGGGTGGACGTGACCACCGTGGTGGAAAAGGGCAAGGCTGCCTTCGCCGGGCCGGAGCTGGCGGGCAAGACCCTGGGCATCATCGGCCTGGGCGCCATCGGCGCGAAGGTTGCCAACGCCTGCATCGCCCTGGGCATGAAGGTCATCGGTTACGACCCCTTCCTCTCCGTGGACGCCGCCCTGGGGCTGGACATCCATGTGAAGCACACCACCGACCTGGACGTGATTTATCGCAACAGCGACTATATCACCATCCACATCCCCTACAACAAGGAGACCGCCAACACCATCGACGCGGAGGCCATCTCCAAGATGAAGGGCGGCGTGCGGCTCATCAACCTGGCCCGGGGCGGCCTGGTGAATAACGACGCGATCATCGCCGGGCTGGAGTCCGGCCACGTGGCCAAATACGTCACTGACTTCCCGGACAATCAGCTGATGGCCTGCAAAAACGTCATCGGCACCCCGCACCTGGGCGCTTCCACCCCGGAGAGCGAGGAGAACTGCGCCATTATGGCCGCCCAACAGCTGAAGGATTACCTGGAGAACGGTATCATCATCAACTCGGTCAATATGCCCCAGGTCACGCTGGCCCGCAGCGGCCTGTGCCGTGTGTGCGTCATCCACCGAAACGTCCCCACCATCCTGACCGCCATTATGTCCTCCTTCTCCGCCGCCGGGATGAACATTGAGAACATGGTCAACAAGTCCCGGAAGGAAATGGCCTACACCGTGGTGGACCTGGACACCCGGGTCAGCGAGTCTATGGTGAACACCATCGCCAGCCTGCCCAACGTCATTCGGGTGCGGGCGTTGCAGTAAAACTTAGCATTGTAAAGAATCCCCGCTGCTTTTTCTGGCAGCGGGGATTCTTTTGGCATAAACTGTTATTTTTTCTTCGGTTCCTTCAAAAAATCCAGCTCCAGCGGCGGGTCGATCTCCTTTGGCACATACTGCCCGTTTTTTACACGCTGCTTGACGCACTCGATCAGCAGATACTCAATTTGCCCGTTCACCGAGCGGAAATCGTCCTCCGCCCAGGCGGCGATGGCGTTATAGAGCTTGGGGGAAAGCCGGAGGGGAACCTGTTTCTTGGGTTCTGCCATAGGTCAATAGAGGCTGCCGGAGTTGACGATGGGCTGGGCGTCCCGGTTGCCACAGAGCACCACCAGCAGGTTGGACACCATCGCCGCCTTCCGCTCCTCGTCCAACTGCACCACATCGTTTTCGTTCAGCCGCTCCAGGGCCATTTCCACCATGCCGACCGCACCGTCCACGATCATCTTCCGGGCGTCGATGATGGCCGACGCCTGCTGGCGCTGGAGCATGACAGCGGCGATCTCCTGGGCGTAGGCCAGGTAGGTGATGCGGGCCTCCACGACTTCAATGCCCGCCTCGTCGACCCGCTGCTGGATCTCCTCCCGGATGCGAGAGGCCACCACCTCGCTGGAACCACGGAGACTGCCCTCGTCGGGGACGCCGTCGCCGGTGGTGTCTACGTTGGGGGCCACATCGTAGGGATAGAGACGGACGATGTTCCGCAGGGCGCTGTCGCACTGGAGGGAGAGAAATTCCTTGTAGTTGTCCACGTTAAAGACGGCCTTGGCGGTGTCCACCACCCGCCAGGTGACGGCAATGCCGATCTCCACCGGGTTGCCCAGGCAGTCGTTGATCTTCTGCCGGGAGTTGTTCAGGGTCATGATTTTCAGGGAAATGCGCTTGCCGTTCAAGTCATTGCCCAGGGGCACGTTGCCCGCCTCATCACCGGCAGCTTTTTTGAAGAAGCTCTTCACGTCTCCGCTCTGGCTCAGCTTGGTGTAGGCGGCGGGATTCACCGCCGAGCAGAAGGGGTTGACCCAGTAGAACCCCTCCCCTTTCAGCGTGCCGATGTACTTGCCGAACAGGGTCAGCACCAGCGCCTCCTGGGGCTTGAGCACCTTCAGGCCCAGGAGGGGGATCCAGCACACACACAGCAGGAAAATGGAAAAGAACGCCAGCAAATCGTTCTCGATGAGGAGAGAGGCTACGAAAAGTACGACGAGAACGAGAATCAGCAGGATGTTGCCCAACAGGACGGGCATCCCCAGCTTGCGGGTCGTCAAAATTTTTTCTTCCATTGTTGATCCCTCCATATCTTTATGATATTAAAATCATATCACATTGAAGCACTCCTGTCAATCCCCCTGGAGAAAAAGTAACGGAAATCAAGCTTGCGAATCAGACGCCGTGTTTCCAGATATTCAAAGCCATTTGAACTGCACACAAGCGAAAAAGTCAGTTTTTTTATCCGCACGCCTGTAGGGCGGCCCTTGGCCGCCCAGAAAACCAACGCGAAACCTGCAGGCGGCCAAGGGCCGCCCCTACAAAAAAGTGCAATTTCTCCGCAAACTTTTCAAAATTGATTTCCCTGAGAAAAAGTGTGGCGGAAGCGGAAAACATGAGCAACAAAAAAGGACCACCCCGCCTACGGCTTTGCTGTTGCCGCTGGCGGGGTGGTTCTTTTTGTGTGATAGTTTCAATTCAGCCATCCGGCGCGGGCGAAGGGGAAAAAGACGCACACCGCCTTGCCCAGCACATAGCGGGTATCCACCATGCCCAGGGCGGCGTAGCGGCTGTCGGTAGAGCCGTTGCGGTTGTCGCCCATGACGAAGATACAGCCCTCCGGCACCACAAAGCTGCTGTACACCATGCCGTCCCGCTCCACCATATAGTCGTCTCCGAACTGCTCTACCCCCACGTTGTCAAAGTTCAGATAGTCCTCCTCTAGGGCGACGCCGTCTACATAGACGGCGTTGGCGTCATAGTCGATCTCTACCTCCTGCCCCGCCACGGCGATGACCCGCTTGACAATGGCCTCGGAGTCGTCCTCGTAGGGGAAGCCGTCCTTTTTCAGCACCACGATGTCCCCCTGCCCGGGGATGTAGCCGATACGCTGGATGAGCATGGCATCGCCGTCGTGGAGGGTTGGGTACATGGAGGAGCCGGACACGCCAAAGACCATGCCGAAAAACGTGAAGAAAACGGTGATGAAAGCCAGAACGACGGCCAGAGTTTGCAGCCAGTCATAGACGTCTTTGCGCCAGCCGGGGGCGGCGGCATCCTCGTCGTTCTCTTGTTTGGGGATTTTCTGACTCATAGTTCTCTTTTTACCTCATGTCAATCAGAAATATCAATGCGCTGCACGCCGACGCAGGCGCGGGTCTCGCTGTCTACCGTAAAGAGGACGGCGTTCATCTGGCAGGGGCCGGGGGCCGGTTCATACCGGCGGGGCAGCCCGCCCAGGAATTTATTGATGGAAATTTCCGGCTGGATGCCGATAATGGAGTCCCGGGGACCGGTCATACCCAGGTCGGTGACGTAACCGGTGCCTTTTGGCAGCATCCGGCAGTCGGCGGTGGGAACATGGGTGTGGGTCCCCCACACGGCGGAAGCGCGCCCGTCCAGATACCAGCCCAGGGCCAGCTTCTCGCTGGTAGCCTCGGCGTGGAAGTCCACCAGCACCAGGTCCGCATCCATCTCCGCCAGAGCAACGTCGGCCACGGTGAAGGGGTTGTCCACATTGGGGTCCATCTCCACCCGGCCGATTAGGTTGACCACCCCGATACGAAGGCCCGTTGGCCCCTCGTAGACGGCCCATCCCCGGCCGGGGAGCCGCTGGGGGAAGTTGGCGGGCCGGAGGATATAACGGTTATCCTCCAGGAATTGGGTGATTTTGATTTTACCCCAGGTGTGGTTGCCCAGGGTGATGACGTCCGCCCCGGCGGTGAAGATCGCCTCGGCGTCGTCCGCCGTCAGGCCCACCCCGGCGGCGTTTTCGCCGTTGACCACGGTAAAGTGGACCTGGTTGAGCCGCTTGACGGCGGAGAGATGGCGGCGAAGATAGGAGACGCCGGACCGGGAGACCACGTCCCCCACGGCGAGAATGTGCAGCAACATCGTTTTGCCCCTTTCCAGGGTGATAAAGTCAGTATACAACCGTTGGGGGAAAAGTGCAAATAAAATTTGGCGGGTATGGCAGAAAACAGCCCCTCCCAGGCTTGATGTGCCTCCTGTCAAGTAGACAGTGAAAAAACGAAAAAGGATTTCTATGA
>JAJPXY010000163.1 GCA_021205205.1 Clostridiales bacterium | reverse complement strand
ATAGAAATCCTTTTTCGTTTTTTCACTGTCTACTTGACAGGAGGCACATCAGATGGAGGGGTGGTTGTAGTTCTGCGCGATCAGCTCTTTCATCTGGCTGATGCAGTTCTGGTGAGCGTCATGGTCCTTGTTGAACACGCTGATGAAGGGGATCTCGGCCCAGATGATGAAGCCCAGCTCGTCGCAGGCGTCGTAGAAGTCCTGGGAGTGCTCATAGTGGGCCAGACGGATGGTGTTCGCGCCCAGCTCCTTGATGATCTGCGCGTCCTCGTAATGCTCTTCCTTGGAGAGGGCGTTGCCCTTGTACAGGCGGTCCTGGTGGCGGCTGACGCCCCGCAGAGGGGTCTCGACGCCGTTAATGATGAAGCCGTCGTCGGGGGTGACAGAGAAGCTGCGGGCGCCCGCCTTGCAGGAGACCTCGTCATAGGCCTCGTTGCGGCGCTGGAGCAGCGCGGTGACGGTGTAGAGGTTGGGGCTGTCGATGTCCCACAGCTTGGCGTCGGGGACGTACAGGGTGACGGCGGTGTTATCGGAGGGACGGCAGGCATAGGCGACTTCCTTGCCGTCGGGGTCCTTGATGGAGTAGAGGACGGTGAAGTTCTCGTCGGGGTTGGTGACGTAGGTCTCCAGCTCGAAGGTTGCGCCGCCGCACTTCTCGCAGGGCTTGGGGGTAACTTTCAGGCCGGGGCCGCCGTAGTAGTCCAGGTCGAAGTGGGCGTTGGGAACGGAAATCAGGTTGACGCCCCGGTACAGGCCGCCGTAGAAGGTGAAGTCAGCGGACTGGGGATAGACGCTGTCCTTGTACTCGTTGGAGCAGTTGACCACCAGCAGGTTGTCCTCGCCGTCCTTGCACAGGTCGGTGATGTCCGCCCGGAAGATGGAGTAGCCGCCCTCATGGTAGGTGACCTTCTCGCCATTGACGTAGACGGTGGCCTGCTGGCCCGCCGCCATGATCTCCACGTAGACGCGCCCGCCCGCCAGCGGCTGCTTGGGCGTGGGGAAGGATTTGGCATACCAATAGCTGCCCCGGTCATAGCTGCCGTTGCCATCGTGGCCGTCCACAGCGTTCCAGGTGTGGGGCAGGTCGACGTCCTGCCAGTCTGTGGGGTAGGCCGCGGGCAGACCTGCATCCTGCTGGATGAATTTCCACCCTTTGTTCAAGTTGATGGCATTCCTCATGATACTTGCTCCTTACTGAAATATTTACCTTCACCGGCAAAACCGGCAGACGCAACAATGAAATCCTTTGCGGCAAACCCTGCGTTTTTTTACGTATTTTGTCACAAAACAGCAAAAATAAATAAATTCTTCAATTATCTCTATCTTTTACCATTTTGCATAATGAAGCGCACTTTTTAAATTCAATTTTTGTACATTGTTATTATATTTCTAAAAGACCTTGATGGATAGGAATAATTTTTGTGCGTTTTTGTATTTTTTTAGATTCCCTTGCAACTGCCTAAAAAATATGCAATAAATAATGAAAAAAATATCTTTCGTCTCTTCCCTTTGAACCGGTCTATTTTTCGAACTGTTTTTGCGAGGTACCTGCTTTATGACCCAGGAATTGTCTGATTTTATCCAAAAGCTGTTTTCCATCAACAATATTCCCACCCGCGCCGTCACAATCCCGTGTGATGACTTCGACTGGCTGGACCACGGGCTGCGCAACAACATCCTGGGCGACTCCCGCCTGACGGAGCAGTGCAACGAGAGGCTTGAAAAGCTGCCAGGCTTCACTGTCCAATACTTCAAGGACGTGTTCCAGTGCTGCTATGCAGCCATGCGCTGCGGCGGCAAGAATGAGTTCTTTCTGGTCGGGCCGGTGCTGTTCGAGAACATCACCGGCGCCCAGTTCGATAACCTGTTCGTCCGCCTGAACCTGCCGGAGCGGCTGTGGGAACCTTTGCAGGCGTATTACTATGGCCTGCCGGTCTTTACCGACCAGAGTTCCTTCGAGACTCTGCTCACCCTGTTGGCCAACTACATTTACGGCGAAGGGCAGTATGAAATCCAGCGGTCCAGCGAGACGGACCTGGACGACTGGTATCAGATGTACAACAATTACCTCCAGGTGCCCGACCAGCCCTTCCAGGGCATCCAGTATATCGAGGAGCGATACCAGGTGGAAAACGATTTGCTCCAGGCCGTGGCCAAGGGCAATGAGAACCAGGCACTGGAATTGCTTGCCCGGTTCAACACCATCACGCTGCCCCAGCGGCTGCCCAACGCCCTGCGGGACCAGAAGGACTATTGCATCACCCTGAACACCCTGCTGCGCAAGTCGGCGGAGCAGGCCGGGGTACACCCCATCCACATCGACGCCTACTCCAACCAGAACGTCCAGCAGCTGGAGGCCATCACCAGCCTGGAGCAGATCAACCCGTTCCGGCGGAAAATTGTGCTGGGCTACTGCCGCATGGTCAACGAATACAACCTGAAAGACCACTCCCTGCCTGTGCAGAAGATCATCAACTGCGTCAACACCGACCTGACGGCGGATCTGAGCCTGAAAGCCTTCGCTTCCCGGCCGAACATCAACGCCAGCTACCTCTCCTCCCTGTTCAAAAAGGAGATGGGCGTCCCCCTGACAGAGTACGTCAACCAGCACCGCATCGAGCACGCCCAGCGCCTGCTGCTGTGTACCGACCTGCCCACCAAATCCGTGGCGGTGCAGTGCGGCGTCTCCGATATGCACTATTTCAGCCGCCTGTTCAAGCAAATCGTGGGCGTCACCCCCAAGGTGTTCCGGGAAAGCACCTCCCGGGCGGATTTTTACCAAATCAACCAGGCCGTTTCCCCCGCCGACCACGCCGCCGGGGAGAAATCCGGCTGACCGGACCGGTTGGCGGCAGGCGCGCGCCGCTCACAAAGCCAAAAATTCAGCACGCAAAACAGCAAACAGCCCCTTGTAAATTGTCTGCCGTCTGGTATACTAGATGTGATAAGTTCTGTCCGATTCGCAGGTGATATTGTACCGATGGAAAACTCAACTGCCAACAAGAAGGCATACGAACACGTTTTCGACTATTTTTTGAGCAAATCCTCAGCGGCGACCTGAAGCTCAACGACCGCATCCCCACCGAACGGGACCTGGCCGAGCGGCTGGGCGTCAGCCGCAACTCCGCCCGGGAGGCCCTCCATGTGCTGGAGATGATGGGGCTGGTGGAGTGTCTCCAGGGCAGCGGCAACTATGTCCGCTGCGACACCCACGACTATATGCTGAAATTCTTCCATATGTGCCTGGTTCTGCAACAGGCCAGCTACACCGAGGTGCTGGAAATGCGCCGCTGGTACGAGGCCGGCGCCATCGAAATGGCCATGAGCTGCGCCACCGCGGAGGAGCTGGAGTCCCTGCACCAGATTTTGATCTCCATGGACCGGGCGGACAGCCTGGAGGAAGACTCCCGGCTGGATCTGGCCTTTCACAACTCCCTGGTGCTGGCCTCCCACAACCGGCTGCTGTCCTTCTACACCGCGCTGTTCAACGAGCTGCTGGACCAGTTCATCCGCAGCCTGCGCACCACTATCCTGCTGGACGGCGCTCAAGCCCAGCTGTTGCAGCAGTCTCACTGGGCCATCTACAACGCCCTGATGGAAAAGGATCTGGACGCCGGTCTGGCCGCCCTGGAACAGCACTTCAAGATCGACCGGGACTACATCGCCCAGGCGGAGCGGAGTCGGCAGTAATCACATTTTATCTTAAATTTCGTCAAATTCCTTTCTTTAATCTGTGGACAATTACCAAAGAGACCTGTATACTATAGTCACTTCTTGTCCGCCGTCGGCGGCAGCCAGTTTTGTTTAGGAGGTATTTTATGAAAGCATTTATGGACCAGGATTTCCTGCTGAGCACCGAGACCGCCAAAAAGCTCTATCATGAGGTGGCGGAGCAACTGCCCATCATTGACTACCACTGCCACATCAACCCCCAGGAAATCGCTGAGGACCGGAAGTTCGACAACATCTCCCAGGTCTGGCTGGGCGGCGACCACTACAAGTGGCGTCTGATGCGGGCCTGCGGCGTGCCGGAGGAAAAGGTCACCGGCAGCGCCTCTGACCGGGAGAAATTCCGCGCCTTTGCCGCCACCATGCCTCAGATTATCGGCAACCCTGTCTACCACTGGAGCCATTTGGAGCTTCAGCGGGGCTTTGGCATCACCGAGCCGCTGACGCCGGACAACGCCGACGAGATCTACGACAAGTGTAACGAAATGCTCCAGCAGTATTCCGCCCGACAACTGATGGAAAAGTTCAACGTCAAGGCCATCTGCACCACCGACGACCCCATCGACGACCTGCACTGGCACGACGCCATCGCCGCCGACCCCACCATGTCCATCAAGGTGCTGCCCGCCTTCCGCCCCGACAAGGGTGTCAACATCGAGAAGCCCGGCTTCGACGCCTACATCCAGAAACTCTCCGCCGTGGTGGGCCGGGAGCTGACCTCCGCCGAGGACGTGGCCGCTGCCCTGGTGGAGCGCATCGACTACTTTAACAGCAAGGGCTGCCTCTGCGCCGACCACGGCCTGGACTACTGTATGTACGCCGAGCCGGACTCCGCCGCCGCCAACGAGGCCTTTGCCCAGGCCATGTCCGGGCAGAAGCCCGCCAAACCCCTGGCGGACGCCTATAAGACCCTGGTCACCATCGCCTGCGCCAAGCGGTACAGCGAACTGAACTGGGTCATGCAGATTCACTTCGGCTGCCTGCGGGACAACAACAAGCCCCAGTTCGCCGCCCTCGGCCCCGACACCGGCTACGACGCGGTGAACAGCCAGTCCGGCGTGGAGAACCTTGCTCCCCTGCTCAACGCCTTTGTGGAAAACAGCGGCCTGCCCAAAATGATCCTCTATTCGCTGAACCCCGTGGACAACACCGCCATCGCCACCATCATGGCCTGCTTCCAGGGCGGCGGCGTGGCCGGCAAGATGCAGCAGGGCAGCGCCTGGTGGTTCAACGACAACCGCCCCGGTATGCGGGAGCAGCTGACCGCGCTGGCCTCCAACGGCGCGCTGGGGCAGTTCGTCGGTATGCTGACCGATTCCCGCTCCTTCCTGAGCTATACCCGCCACGAGTACTTCCGCCGCATCCTGTGCGAGCTGCTGGGCGAGTGGGTGGAGAGCGGCCAGTACCCCAACGACGAAAAGCAGCTGAAAAAGCTGGTGGCCGACCTGAGCTTCAACAACACCAACAACTTCTTCCGGTTCGGCGTCGAGCTGTAATTGGAATTTTTCCCGCCCGGACGCAAATCACGTCCGGGCGGTCCGCCTGTCAAACCGTCACAAAAGACAAATTCAAAATTGTGTCCGCGACCCATTGACAATTTCGGCGGGGTATGATAAATTTACCTTACCATACGACTGACGGAAGTGGAATCGACCACGGGGAGTATGGAAATGGATGTGCCGACCGTCTGGGCGATAGGAAACCCGGATGTGCGGCATTTTTCTTTGTAAGCTGCTGGTAAAACGTTGAAATCCATAAGAGAAAGGAACATCTGTGGCATGAAAACGGACATTGAGATTGCGCAGGAGACGCCGCTGCTGCCCATCGCGGAGGTGGCCCGGAAAGCAGGCATCAACGAGGATTTGCTGGAATACTATGGCAAGGTGAAGGCAAAGCTGGACATCTCCTCCCTGAAAGACGCCCCCCGGAAGGGCAAGCTGATTTTGGTCACGGCCATCAACCCCACCCCCGCCGGGGAGGGCAAGACCACTACCTCCGTGGGCCTGGCGGACGCCCTGGCCCGGCTGGATCAAAACGCCCTGCTGTGCCTGCGGGAGCCGTCCCTCGGCCCCGTGTTCGGCATCAAGGGTGGGGCCGCCGGCGGCGGCTATGCCCAGGTGGTCCCCATGGAGGACATCAACCTCCACTTCACCGGCGACTTCCACGCCATCGGCGCGGCCAACAACCTGCTGGCCGCCATGCTGGATAACCACATTCAGCAGGGCAA
>JAJPXY010000158.1 GCA_021205205.1 Clostridiales bacterium | reverse complement strand
ACCCCTCCACCATGCTTCGCATGGTCCCCCTCCCCTTTCAGGGGAGGCAAGAGGGATGGTCAGTTACGAAATGATAGTTCTCTGTGGAAAACTGGCAGTTTTCTGGGCAAAAATGCGAACTAATCATCAAGTGCTGCCCCACTAGCCGCTAAAAACAGAGCCGATACAAGTGGGTAGCCAATTACAATCTTTCCGCGATGACCCGCGCCACCTTGATGCCAGAGGCTCCGGCCTGGGCCAGGCCCCGGGTGGTGCCCGCGCCGTCGCCGATGGCGAAGAAGTTCCGCATGGGCGTCTCCAGCTCGTTGGAAAGCTCGATGCGGCTGGAGTAGAACTTGACCTCCGCGCCGTAGAGCAGGGTGTCGTAGTTGGCGGTGCCGGGGGCCAGCTTGTCCAGGGCGTAAATCATCTCAATGATGTCGTCCAGCTGCCGCTTGGGCAGGGCCAGGGACAGGTCGCCGGGGACGGCGGCGGTCAGGGTGGGCCGGGTGTAGGACTGGCTCAGCCGGTGGGCGTTGGTGCGGATGCCCTTGACCAGGTCGCCGAACCGCTGCACCAGCACCCCGCCCGCCAGCATATTGCTCAGGGAGGCGATGTGCTTGCCGTAGCGGTAAGGCTCGTTGAATGGCTCGGTGAACTTGTTGCTGACCAGCAGGGCGAAGTTGGTGTTCTCGCTGCGCAGGGCCGGGTCGGAGTAGCTGTGGCCGTTGACGGTGTTGATGCCCTCCACGTTCTCCGCCACCACATGGCCGTAGGGGTTCATGCAGAAGGTGCGCACGCTGTCCCCGTACTGCTTGGTGCGGTAGACCAGCTTAGACTCGTAGACCACGTCGGTGATGTGTTCAAACACCTTGGCGGGCAGCTCCACCCGCACGCCGATGTCCACCTGGTTGTTGATGAGGTGGATGCCCAGCCGCTTGCACTCCCCGGCGAACCACTCCGCGCCGGAGCGCCCCGGCGCGGCCACGAGGGCGGCGCAGTCCAGCGTCTCGCCGCCCGCCAGGGTCAGGCGGTAGCCCTCCCCCACTTGGTCGATGTGCTGCACGGCGGCGCGGAAGCGGAAGTCGATGCGCTCCCGCAGGTACTCATACAGCCGCTCCAGAATTTTCAGGTTGTTCTCCGTCCCCAGGTGCTTGCACTGGGCCTGGAGCAGGTGCAGGTCGTGTTCCAGCGCCCGTTTCTCCAGGGCGCGGGCCGCCGGGCTGTCGGTGGAGTAGCACTCCGTCGTGGCCCCGAACCGCACGTTGACCGAGTCCACGTAGCGGATGAGGTCCATGACCTCCCCGGCGGGCATATAGTCGGTGAGCCAGCCGCCGAAAGCGGTGGTGAAGTTGAACTTGCCGTCGGAGAAGGCCCCGGCCCCGCCGAAGCCGCACATGGTGGCGCAGACCGGGCAGTTGATGCACCGGTCCACCTTCCCGGCCACAATGGGACAGCGGCGGGAATAGATGTCCTCGCCCTGGTCCAGCACCAGGACGCGCAGCTCCGGCCGGAGCTTTTTCAGCTCGTAACCGGCAAAAATACCGGCCTCGCCGCAGCCGATGATGATAACGTCGTAACGGGTGGTTGTGTTCATATTGCCTCCTCTGCGGGCGCTCCGAAGGGGTCACGCCCGGAGCGGTGTTGCGGGAACCTCTGAATTAAATAACTCCTGGCGTCTGACCGGCATATTTTGCCCAGCTTATCGTTGCAAAAACTTGAAATACACAAAGTATTCCTGCGTTTTTGCGCCTCAATCTGAACAAAATCTGCTCGCCCAGCCATCCAAGGCCATTTAATCAGAGATTCCTGATGTTTATATTGCTCTTGTCCCTTTTCACCGTAATTGCACATTGCTAATTGCTCATTCCGCGGCAAAGCCACACAAAGGGGACACACATATATTAAAATACCACAAACCCCGCCCCTGTGCAAGAGCGAACCGTGAACAAATTGCCCATTTTAGGTTCAGCGGCCCGTTTCCTTCCGGTACTGCCGGATGACCGGCAGGAAGTCCCCCGCGTATTTATCGCACTTGGCGGTGCTGACACCGGAGACAGCCAGAAAAGCCTTTTGGCTGGTGGGCAGCTCCCGGCACATGGCCCGCAGGGTGGCGTCGGAGAACACCACAAAGGCGGGGACGCCTGCCCGGCTGGCCAGCTTTTTCCGCACCGCCCGGAGCCGTTCGAACAGGGCGGCGTCCACCCCGGCGTCGGCGGCGGGGCGGACGGTTTTCAGGGGCTTGGACCGCTTTTGCTTCAAGGTCAGGGTCTGCTTCCCGGCCAGCAGCGGCCCGGCCCGCTCGGTCAGGGAGAGGGTGGGGTAGACGGTGCCTGTTTGCCGGAGGATTTTCCGGTCCAGCAGCCGCCGGGTCACGGCCTCCAGCCGTTTGGATTCGTCTTTGTCCAAGATGCCGAAGGTGGAGAGTCGGTCCAGCTTGAGCAGCGTGATGGACTCGCTTTTCTCGCCCCGCAAAATCTGGAACACCAGCTCCCTTGTGGGCTGGTAGCCCGCCCGCTCCACCCGGCGGACACAGGAGAGCAGCTTTTGCGCCTCTTTCGTGATGTCCACGTCCTCCCACCCGGCCAGGCAGCCGGAGCAGTTGCCGCAGGGGCCGGGGAGCTTTTCCCCGAAGTAATCCAGCAAAAAGCGGCGCAGACAGCCCGCCTGGGTGCAGTAGTCCTCCATCTGGCCCAGCCGGTGAAGCTGCCGCTGGCGCAGCGTCTCCGCTTGCTCCGGGGACTCCGCCACCGGCTCGTTTTGTTGGATGAGGAACCGGGCGGTGCCCACGTCCCGGGGGCTGTAGAGCAGGATGCAGTCGGCGGCGCTGCCGTCCCGCCCGGCGCGCCCCGCCTCCTGATAGTAGTTTTCCAGGCTGGCGGGCATATTGTAGTGAATCACGTAGCTGACGTTGGACTTGTCGATGCCCATGCCGAAGGCGTTGGTGGCCACCATCACCGGCTTGCGGTCAAAGAGGAAATCCTCCTGGTTTTGCAGCCGCTCCGCCTTGGGCAGTCCCGCGTGGTAGCGGGTGGCGGGGAGGTCGTGTTCCTGGAGCAGCGCGCAGACCGATTCCACCGCCTTGCGGGTCTGGCAGTAGACGATGCCGCAGTCCCCGGCGCGCTTTTGCACCAGCTCCAGCAGGGCGGCGTTCTTGTCCTTGGGCTTGCGCACCTCAAAATAGAGGTTCTTCCGGTCAAAGCTGGTGACGATTTGATGCGGGTCCCGCAGGCCCAGCAGCTGGACGATGTCCCGGCGGACCCGCTGGGTGGCGGTGGCGGTGAAGGCCGAGACCACCGGGCGGCGGGGCAGCTGGTCGATGAACCCGGCGATCTCCAGATAGCTGGGACGGAAGTCCTGGCCCCACTGGGAGACGCAGTGGGCCTCGTCCACCGTGACCATGGCGATGGGTATCGCCTGGCAGAAGCGGAGGAAGGCCAGGGTGTGCAGCCGCTCTGGGGCCACATAGATGAGCTTGTAGCGCCCCTCCGCGCCCCGGCGGAGGGCCTCGGCCTGCTGCGCAGAGGTCAGCAGACTGTTGAAATAGGCGGCGGGGACGCCGTTTTGCACCAGGGCGGTGACCTGGTCCTTCATCAGGGAGACCAGCGGGGAGATGACCAGCGTGACCCCCTCCGCCATCATGGCGGGGATCTGGTAGCAAATGCTCTTGCCCGCCCCGGTGGGCATGACCGCCAGCAGGTCCTGCCCGGCCCGCAGACAGCGGATGGCCTCCTCCTGGCTGGGCCGGAACGAGTCATGGCCAAAGTAATCCCGCAGCAGGTCCAGCGGTTCCACAGGCCGCTCCCCCGCCTGACGCACCTGTCTCACGGTTCCCCGGGGCTTTCCATCTGGTTGATGAGGCTGGCCTGATACCCCGCGCCAAAGCCGTTGTCGATGTTGACCACGCTGACGCCGGAGGCACAGGAGTTGAGCATACTCAGCAGGGCGGACAGCCCGCCGAAGCTGGCCCCGTAGCCCACGCTGGTGGGCACGGCCAGCACCGGGCAGTCCACCAGGCCCCCCAGCACCGAGGCCAGCGCCCCCTCCATTCCGGCCACGGCCACCACCACTCGGGCCTCCATCAGCTCGTCCAGGTGGGCCAGCGTCCGGTGGAGGCCGGAGACCCCCACGTCGTACAGCCGCACCACCCGGTTGCCCAGGGTTTCGGCGGTCAGGGCGGCCTCCTCCGCCACGTAGAGGTCGCTGGTGCCGGCGGCGGCCACCACGATGTTCCCCACCGAAGGGTGGGGGCCAGGGTTGGCCACGCCCAGCTGGGGGATGGGGTGGTACTCCAGGGGAATCGTCTGCTCCACCAGCCGGGCGGCCTCCTGGCTCATCCGGGTGATGAGGATGTTGTGGGTGCCGCTGGTGGCCATGGAGGAGGCAATGCCCAAAATCTGCTCCGGCGTTTTGGACTTGCCGTAGATGACCTCCGCCGCCCCCTGGCGCAGGGCGCGGTGGTGGTCCACCTTGGCGTAGCCCAAATCTTCAAAGGGGGCCTGCTTGAGCCGCAGGAGGGCGTCCTCCGGGCTGCACGCGCCGGACTCCACCCGGCGCAGCAGGTCCAGCAGTTCTTGCTTTTCCGACATAAAAACAGCTCCTTTCCGCCGCCTGCGTTGGGCGGGGAGACAAGGGAAAATGCAGTTTTTCGGGCGGCCACGGGCCGCCCCTACAGATAGGTGGATAGAATACAAAACATACCGCGCTCTAACCTTCCGGCTGCCGCTGGTGGCTCTGGACAATGCCGCGAATGGTCCGGTAGAGGTAGGGCTTGTAGGTGACCAGGTCCACCAGGTCCCGCTCCACCACCACGCTGTAGCAGGTGCTGCCCACCAGCTCGATGAGGGTGAACAGCATCACCTGTGGGGCCTCCCACTGGCTGGGGTCGTTGGCGGTCAGCCGATAAAAGCCGTCCATATAGTCCTGCCCCCGCTGGCGGGCCTCGTGCCGCAGGGCGTCGCGCAGGGTGCTCCAGCTCAGGTTTTTGCGCAGGAACCGCAGCAGCAGCGGGTTGTTTTGCATCTGGTTCAGCAGGCTGTCCACAATGTGGACCAGCTTATCGGCAAAGGGCCGGTCCGACTCCACCTGACCCTTCGCGGCCTCCCGGATGAGGCCCTGGGTCATCCGGGCCACCAGCGCGTCCCGGATGTCGTCCTTGTCTTTGAAATAGAGGTAGAAGGTCCCCTTGGCGATGCCCGCCGCCGCGGCGATGTCCGAGATGGAGGTCCGCGCCATCCCCCGGTTGGAAAACAGCACGAAGGTGGCGTCCAGCAGGCGCTCCAGCTTATTCTGTTTGTTCTCCTGGGCCTTTCCCATGGGAATCCCTCCTCAAATATAATGTGCAATGAGCAATTTGCAATGACTGGATTTCGGCCATAGTTGTCTTGGGGGAATGTCTGTGGAAAACAATGGCTTTTCCATGCGAGTACGAACATCCGGTTTCCATATAATTGCACACTGCACATTGCTAATTGCTAATTTTGTTTTTTCTCCCGGCGGTAGAAAAAGGTGAACGTCCCCTCCGCCAGCAGCTCGTCCCCGCAGCAAACCCTGGCCCGGAGGACGGCTACGCTGCCGCCCACCCGCACCGGCTCCGCCCGGGCGGTGAGGGTCCCGGAGGACACGTTGCGCAGAAAGTGCAGATCGCTGTCCAGTGTGACGGGGTGGGGGCCGTACTGCCGGGCGGTGGCGCCGCTGACCATGTCCGCCATGGTGTACAGCAGCCCCCCGTGGACGATGCCGTAGGGGTTGTGGACCTGGGGCGTGACCCGGGCCTGGGCGTAATAGCTGCCCTCCGGGTCCTCCAGCAGCTGGATGCCGCAGAGCTTGATAAACTGATTCTGTTGGATCAGGCGGGCTTCTTCCTCTGACATACTTTCCCTCCGGGCGTGAGCAAATGGTTCCCCAACAGTATACCCGACCTGAGGGCGATTTGCAACCGGCGAAGTTTTCTGACCGGCGCAAAAGATTTTCGTTCCCAGCGCCGGGAATTTGTGTTATACTTTTCTTATCTATCCTTGTACGGCCACTGAGCGGAAGGGAGCTGCAAATGAGAGAGAAAATCAGAGTGACCATCGCCGGGCGGAGTTACCTCCTGACCGCCGACGAAAACACCGGGTATATCGAGCAGATCGCGGAGTACGTGGGCGGCCAAATCGCCCAGGCGGAGGGGGTGGCCCGGTCCTCCGCCGTGGACGCGGCCACCATGGCGGCCATGAACATCGCTGACAGCTACTTCCGGGAGCGGGAGGCCGGGGAGAACCTGCGCCGCCAGTTGAAAGAGGCCCTGGACGAGAGCGGCGAATTGAAGCGGGAGATCTCCGAGCTGAAGCGGGAGAACTTCCGCTTGAGCCAGGGCAAGTGACCGGCGTATGATGGAACTGCTGGCCCCGGCGGGGTCGCCGGAGGCCGTCCGGGCGGCGGTGCAGTCCGGCGCGAACGCGGTCTATCTGGGCGCGGGGGACTTCAACGCCCGGCGGAACGCCGCCAACTTCGACCGGGAGACCCTGCGCGAGGCGGTGGAGTACTGCCACCTGCGGGGCGTGAAGGTCTACCTGACCCTGAACACCCTGCTCTACGACCGGGAACTGCCCCAGGCGGCGGCGCTGGCGGCCTATGCCAGCGCCATCGGCGTGGACGCTGTGCTGGTGCAGGACCTGTGGGTGCTGCGGGCGGTGCGCCGGGCCGCGCCCGATTTGCCCGTCCACGCCTCCACCCAGATGTCCATCCACGACCTGGCGGGGGCGGAGTTCGCCGCCGGGCTGGGTATCAGCCGGGTGGTGCTGGCCCGGGAGCTGAGTCGGGACCAAATCGCCTACATCTGCGCCCATTCCCCGGTAGAGGTGGAGGTGTTCGTCCACTGGGCGCTGTGTATGTGCTACTCCGGCCAGTGCTTCTTCTCCTCCGTGGTGGGAGGGCGCAGCGGCAACCGGGGCATGTGCGCCCAGCCCTGCCGCCTGAACTACGGCTGGAACGACAGGGCCGACAAACCGCTGCTGTCCCTGAAAGACATGAGCCTGGCCGCCCACCTCCGGGAGCTGGAGGAGATGGGGGTGGCCTGCGCCAAAATCGAGGGCCGCATGAAGCGGCCGGAGTATGTGGCCGTAGTCACGGGCATTTATTCCGCCTGCATCCTGGAGGGCCGGGACCCCACGCCGGAGGAACTGACCGCTCTGGAGCGGGCCTTCTCCCGCCAGGGCTTCACCGACGGCTATTTTATGGACCGCACCGGCCCCAAAATGTTCGGCGTTCACGACAACGACGCGCCGCCCCCGGAGGACTTATTTGCCGAGGCCCGGCGGCGCTATGGCAAAGAACAGCCGCTGGTCCCCATTGACATTCGGGCGGAGGTGGCCCCGGGGCGGCCCGCCGCCGTCACCGTCTCCGACGAGGCGGGGCACGCCGTCGCCGTCTCCGGGCCGACCCCGGAACCGGCGCGAAGCCGACCCCTGACGGCGGAGCAGCTGCACAGGCAGCTGACCAAAACCGGCGGCACCCCTTATTTTTGCGAAACCTGCGATATGCAGGTGGAGGAGGGGCTTTCTCTGCCCGTTTCCGCCCTGAACGGCCTGCGCCGGGAGGCGTTGGACGGCCTGAACCGGGCGCGGACGGAACCGCCTGTCCGGCGGACTGGGAAGTTCACCCCAACCCAGAGCGTCCCCAATCGGCAGGAGCAGCCGGGGTTCTCCGTCTCGCTGCTCCGGGGGACGCAGCTGACCGACGAGCTGCTGGCCCTGCGGCCCGGCTCTGTGGCGCTGCCCCTGGAGGAATACGCCGCCCACCCGCAGCTGATAGAAAAAATCACCCGCAGCGGCGGGGAGTGCGCCGTCACCCTGCCCCGGGTCCTGTGGGACCGGGAGCGGGAGTGGGCAAAAAAACTGCTGGCTGACCTGGGTCGGCGGGGCGTCACCGCCGCCTATGCCTCCACCTGGTCGGGGGTCATGCTGGCCCGGGAGCTGGGCTTCGTTCCCCGGGGGGACTTTGGCCTGGGGGTCACCAACAGCGAGACCCTGGCCGGGATGAAAAAGTTGGACCTTGCCTCGGCGGTGCTGTCCTTCGAGCTGAAAAGCCAGCGGGTGCGGGACCTGAGCAAGCCTCTCGACACGGAGCTAATTGTCTACGGGCGCTTGCCCCTGATGATCATGGAAAACTGCATCATCCGCGGCAAAAACGGCAGGTGCGCCTGCCACTGGAAAACCGGCGGCGACCCGGTGCTGACCGACCGGCGGCGGGCCAGGTTCCCGGTGGTCCACGCCTACGGCTGCCGGAACGAGATTTTGAACTCCGCCCCGGTCTATCTGGCGGATAAGGGGAGCTTCTGGCAGCATTGCGGCCTGTGGCGGGCGCGGCTGCTGTTCACCACCGAGAGCGGCGCGGACTGCGCCGAGATATTGCGCCAGTACCAGACCGACGAGGCCAATTTGCCGGAGCAGTTCACACGGGGGCTGTATTTCCGGGACGTGGAATGATGAGCTATTAGCCGTTAGCTGTTGCCGTCAAGCGGCACTTCCGAAGCTGCGCTTCTCCCTGTAGCCAGGTGCTGCAAATCAAAAACGCAGAGCTGAAAAGGCAGCGCTGGTTGACGGAAATCTAAAATCACGACCAAAAACGACAAAGGAACCGATTACAATGAAGTTGAAGATCAAAGCCCTGTCCCCCAAAATCGGGACAGAGATCCCCTTCCCCTACTACGCCAGCGGCGGCGCCGCCGCCATGGACCTCCACGCCTGTCTTGACCAGCCGCTGGTGTTGGGGGCTGGGGAGCGGGCCACGGTCCCCACCGGCATCGCCATCGCCCTGCCGGGGCCGGAGTATGTGGCGCTGGTGTTCGCCCGCTCGGGCCTCGCGGTGAAGGAGGGGGTCTGCCTCTCCAACGGCGTGGGGGTCATCGACAGCGACTACCGGGGCGAAATTCGCGTGGGTCTGCTCAACACCGGCCGGGAGGACTACGCCATCCAGCCCGGAGCGCGGGTGGCCCAGCTGGCGGTGGTGCCGGTGGTGCAGGCCCAGCTGGAGCGGGTGGACGCCCTGGACGAGACCTCCCGGGGCGCGGGGGGCTTCGGCTCCACCGGAAAGTGACGAAAGGTTTCTCTCAGAACGATTTTTCAGCTTGATTTCAGCAAGGAGGAATACCCTATGAGCATTATTCTGGCTTCTCGATCTCCCCGGCGCAAGGCGCTGTTAGAGCAGATGGGCATCACCGACTTCCAGGTCATCCCCGCCCAGGGAGAGGAGAAAATGGACCATTCTCTGCCCAAGGAACAGCTGGCCCAGGAACTGGCCCGGCAAAAGGCCGCCCAGGTGGCGGCCCAGGTGGGGCCGGAGGACATCGTCATCGGCGCGGACACCATCGTAGTGCTGGACGGCAAGGTGCTGGGCAAGCCGGAGAACCAGGCCAGCGCCTTCCGGATGCTCTCGTCCCTGTCCAGTCGGCGGCACACGGTGTATACCGGCGTGGCCGTCCGCCAGGGGGAGCGGGAGATGACCGCCTGCGAGGCCACCAGCGTCCGCTTCTGCAACCTGACAGAGCGGGAGATCCTGGACTACATCGCCACCGGGGACCCCATGGACAAGGCCGGGGCCTACGGTATTCAGGGCCGGGGCGCGCTTTTGGTTGACAGCATCCAGGGAGACTTTTATAATGTGGTGGGGCTTCCCATCTGCCGTCTGGGCAGAATGTTGGCGGGCTTCGGCGTGTACTGCCTCTGATTTCTCAGGCTGTACCGCGTACCAGAAGGAGAAAGGGTCCTTAGATTGAAAAATTTTTTCCACGACAACGGCCTTTGGGTGCTGATCGCGGCGCTGCTGCTGACGGCGGCGGTGACCATGACCTCGGCGCTGTTCCCCAACGTGACCTCCCCCCTGGCCAACGTGATCGGGGTGGTGTCCTCCCCCTTCCAGCGGGTGGCCTCCTCCTTCACCGGCTGGGTAGAGGGCGTGTATGACTACGTCTTCCGCTACGAACAGCTGCTGGAGGAAAACGAGGCATTGCAGCAGGAGCTTTCCGAGGTCCGCAGCGAGCTGCGGGAGGCCCAGGACGCCCAGGCAGAAAACGAGGACCTCCGCAACGCCCTGGGGCTGGTGGAGGAAAAAACCGACCTGACGCTGGTGGACGTGACCGTCACCGAGGGCAAGGCCAGCAGCTGGGAGTCCACCCTGACCATCAGCAAAGGCTCCAACGCGGGCATCGCCGTCAACGACGTGGTCATCACCGGCACCGGCTACCTGGTGGGCGTGGTGCAGGAGGTGGGCACCAACTGGGCCACCCTCATCACCATCCTTGACCCCAGCATTTCCGTCAGCGCCACGGTCTACCGCACCGGGGACACCCTGATGCTGGAGAGCGACCTGGACCTGATGACCCAGGGCAAGTGCAAGCTGACCTATCTCAGCGCCGACGCGGTGTTCATCTCCGGCGACGAGGTGTTGACCTCCGGCGCGAATGGAACCTATCCCTCCGGCCTGGTGGTGGGCTACATCGAGTCGGTGGAGACGGAGCCATCCGGCCTGGAGCGGTACGCCGTCGTCACCCCCGCCGCCGATTTCGACAACCTGAGCACCCTGTTTGTGGTCACGGACTTCAACAACGACTGAGGGGGCCGGGTATGGGACGGAACAACGGCAGCCAGGTCAAGTGGGGCGTCTATGCCCTGAGCTATCTGGTCATGTATTTCATCAAAATCTGCATCCTGAACCGCATCCCCATTTATGGCGCGCTGCCCGAGCTGGCCCCCCTGGTGGTGGCGGCGGTGGGCTGCTACGAAGGCTCGTTGGGCGGCGCGCTCTACGGGCTGGGCGTGGGATTTTTTTGCAGCGCGGTGTACTTCCGGGGCGGCAGCATGATGATACCCATCTGCACCGTCACCGGGGTGCTGGCCGGGCTGACCACCCGGCGGCAAATCGGCAAGAACTTCCTGGGCGTCGTCCTCTGCGGGGCCATGGGGATCCTGGTGCTGGAGGGGGCGCGGGTGTTCTATTACTACACCTTCGGCGGCAACGCCATGGAGACCCTGCTGCGCATCGCCGTGCCGGAGGGGCTGTATTCCCTGGTGTTCGTCATCCCCATTTACTTTGTCTACGCCGCTATTTACCAGCGGTATCGCACGGATACGGAGTTGTAAGGCAACGTTTTGTTTACCGTTTGTTGTAGGGGCGGCCCTTGGCCGCCCTGGGTAAGCAGGCGGTTTTCCGGGCGGCCAAGGGCCGCCCCTACAGGAGTTCGGGTTTTTGAGGTGGACGAAAACGGAAGCCATATCTACACCTTCACGCACGAATCCCGACCCCGGAAGGAGCATTCATGGGCAAAAGATCACTTTATTTCCGCACCGCGATCGTGGCGCTGCTGCTGCTGGCCATGAGCGGCTACTACGGCTGGGCGGCCTACGACGCCATCGTCAACCAGGCCATCGACCCCCAGGAGTCCAACGAGATCAACACCTACACCACCTCCAAGACCGTTCAGGCCGCCCGGGGCGACATCACCGACCGGTACGGCAATGTGCTGGTCACCAACCGGGCGGAGTATGTGGTCACGTTGGATGTGGACGCAATGGGCAGCGAGGAAAACCAGGCGGCAGTGGTGCAGCGGCTCATTGAAATCTGCAAGGAGCTGGACGTGGAGTGGAACGACGAGGAACTGCCCGTCTCCGACAGCTCCCCCTACTCCTACACCACCGACGGCAACGCCTACCTGACCCGGGACGACGACGGCACCTTGACCCAGACCCGGCTCTATCAGCTGTGCCTGGCGGTGCGGGGCACCTCGGATTCCATCTTCTGGGGCGACAACACCACCTCCGCCGACGAGCTGATGAACAATATGACGGACTACTTCCAGCTGAACGCGAGTCTGTCCTCCTCAGAGCAGCGGGAGATTTTGGGCGTGCTGTACTCCGCCTATCTGCGGTCGGAGGAGGTCACCTACTCCACCTATTACTTCGCGGAGGACGTAGACATCGACTTCATCACCATGGTGGAGGAGGAGAGCCTGGCTGGGGTGAACATCGAGGCCCTGTCCGTCCGGGAGTATAAAACCTCCTACGCCGCCCATCTGCTGGGCCAGGTGGGAGCCATCACCGCCGAAAAGTGGGAGGAACTGAGCGCCGACGAGGACAACACCTATAACATGAACAACACCATCGGTCTCTCCGGTGTGGAGTCGGCCTTTGAGGAGTATTTGAAGGGCGTAGACGGCACCTTGCAGCTGACCTACGACAATGACGGCGTGTTGGTGGACGAGACCTACACCGTGGAACCCCAGTCGGGCAACACCGTGGCCCTGACCCTGGACAGCGGCCTCCAGGAGGTGGCGGAAAACGCCCTGGCGGAGTACACCGAGCAAATCAACAGCCTGAACGGCGGCAGCGCCGTGGTGGTCATCAGCGTGGAGGACAGCAGCGTGCTGGCCATGGCCTCCTACCCCACCTACGACCCGGCCACCTACAACGAGGATTATGAGGAGCTGGCGGAGGACGACCTGCTGCCTCTCTACAACCGGGCGCTGCTGGGCACCTACGCCCCCGGCTCCACCTATAAAATCTGCACCGCCACGGCTGCGGTGAACGCCGGGGTCACCGACACCACCCGCACCGTCAACTGCACCGGTTCCTATAACAACAGCGGCACTATCCAGACCTGCTGGCGCAAGTCCGGCCACGGGCTGGAGAACCTCTCCGCCGCCATCCGGGACTCCTGCAACGTCTATTTCTACACCATGGGCACCGAGGTGGGCATCTCCTACCTGACGGAGACGGCTCAGGCTTACGGCCTGGGAGTTGCCACCGGCATCGAGCTGACCGAAAGCACTGGCGTCAACGCCGGGCCGGAGTACTCCGAGTCGGTGGGGGCCATCTGGTATCAGGGCAACGTCACCTCCGCCGCCATCGGCCAGTCGGATAACCAGTTCACCCTGCTGCAAATAGCCAACTACATCGCCACCTTCGTCCGGGGCGGCGACCGCTACGACGCCCACCTGCTGAACAGCGTGAAAACCAACGACAACACCCAGGTCCTCTACGAGCATGAGAGCGAAATTCTCAGCACCGTGGAGCTGAGCGACGCGGCGCGGGAAGCCATCATCGAGGGCATGGGCCAGGTCATCGAGGCCGACGACATCACCGACTTTGAGGAGCTGGAGGCCAGCGGCGTCAAGGTGGGCTGTAAGACCGGTACCGCCCAGATCAACAATAACAGCGCCACCAACGGCCTGTTCGTGGCCTTCGCCCCCATCGACGACCCGGAGATCGTGGTCTGCTCCGTGGTGGAAAAGGCCGAAGCAGGCGCGGACACCGTCGCCATCGCCGCCTCCATCATGGACTATTACTTCAGCGACGAGGCCACCCTGGAGCGGGTGGAGGCGGAGAACCAGCTGCTGCAATGAGAGCAACCCCTCCGTCGCGGCTTACGCCGCGCACCTCCCCTTTGCGACTCGCATGGCCCCAAAGGGCCATAGCTCCCTGCATTTGCGCTAAAGAGGAATTGGCCATTCGGCCAGCGCTTCACAGGGGAGGCAAGAGGGGTGGTCACTTATCAAAATAGCGGTTCTTCGCGGAAAACTTGTACTATACTGGGCAAATGTGTTGACGAAACAGTAAGCACTTTCCCCCTCGCCTCCGCCGTCAAGCGGCACTTCCGCTGCGCTCCCTGCCCTGAAAGGGGAGGAGGGCCGCCGCCTTTAGGCGGTGGCGGAGGGGTTTCCCGCTGGAATCGCTGATAAGGCTGATTCAAAGGGATAACCAGCAAAATCCCCCAAAACTAAAACGAAACGGACTGATTTTATGCCCGACCAGACCATTTACGATTCCCGCGACCTGCGCTGCAAGGAGCCTTACGGCGCGGTCCCCACGGGGACCCAGGTGCGCTTCACCCTCCGCCCGGCCCGGGCAGAGGGCTTTTCCCGTGCGACCCTGACCGCCTACTTCGAGTTCGACAACAACCGGATGGTCACGCTGCCCATGCCCTGGACCGGCACCGACCTGGGCCGGGACGAGTTCACCTGCACCCTGGACACCGGGGACTATGTGGGCCTGGTGTGGTACACCTTCCAGTTGGAGGGGCTGGACGGGCGCAGGAAGCAGCTGCGCACCTACCAGCTCACCGTCTACGATGGCGCGGACCAGGTGCCGGACTGGTTCGGCAAGGGGATGTGCTATCAAATCTTCCCCGACCGGTTCTTCCGCACGGAGATCCCCGACCCCACCGGCCTGGTGGGGAACCGCAGCGTCCACCAGAGCTGGGACGAGGAACCCCTCTACAAGCCCATCGGCAAGACCGAACGGGGCATGGACATCTGCAACCGGGATTTCTTCGGCGGGAATCTCAAGGGCGTGGAGGCCAAGCTGGACTACCTGGCCGGGCTGGGGGTGGAGACGATTTACTTCTGCCCCATCTTCGAGGCGTCGGAGAACCACCGCTACGGCACCGCTGACTACAGCCGGGTGGACCCCATGCTGGGCACCAACGAGGACTTCACCCACCTGTGCGGCGAGGCCCACAAGCGGGGCATTAAAATCATCCTGGACGGCGTGTTCAACCACACCGGCTACGTCTCCCGGTACTTCAACGGGGACGGGTTCTACCCGGAGCCGGGGGGCGGTGCAGTCCAAGGACTCCCCTTACTACGACTGGTTTGACTGGAAGGAGTGGCCCGACAAGTACGAGAGCTGGTGGGGCATCTACTCCCTGCCCGCCGTCCGGGAGGACTGCCAGGGCTACCGGGATTTCATCTTCGCCGGAGAGGACTCCGTGGTGCGGCGGTGGCTCCGGGCGGGGGCCGACGGCTGGCGGCTGGACGTGGCCGACGAGCTGCCCGATGACTTCGTCAACGGCATCCACCAGGCGGCCCGGGAGGAAAACCCCAACGCCATCGTCATCGGGGAGGTCTGGGAGGACGGCTCCACCAAAATCGCCTACGGCGTTCGCCGCCGCCACCTGCTGGGCTACCATTTGGACGGGCTGATGAACTACCCCTTCCGCACCGCGCTGCTCAACTTCCTGCTCCACGGCGACGGGGCGGGATTCCAGTATAGCATGGAGGACCTGCGGGAAAACTATCCCCCCTCCGCCTTCTACTCCGCCATGAACGCCTTGGGCACCCACGACACCCTGCGGATTTTGACCTACCTGGGAGTGGGCAGCGAGCGCCACGACCAGAGCAAGGACTGGCGGGCCAATTATGAGATGTCTCCCCGAGAGCGGGCCGGGGGCATGGAGCTGTTAAAGCTGGGGCTGCTGGTGCTGTTCGCCTTCCCCGGCGCGCCCACGGTGTTCTACGGGGACGAGGCGGGGATGACCGGCTTCGAGGACCCCTTCAACCGGCGGCCCTACCCCTGGGGCCGGGAGGACCAGGAGCTGGTGGCCTACTGCGCCAAGCTGGGCAACTACCGCAAAACCAGCCGCCCCCTCCGGGAAGGGGACATCCGCTGGGGCACCTGCGGGGAGTGCCTGGTGTCCTTCGTCCGCCGGGCGGCGGGGGAGAGCGTGGCCGTGGCGGTGAGCAACGCCAGGAACCGGACCATCGTGGAGCTGCCCTGGGGCCACGTCCAGGCGGTGAACGTGTTCACCGGGGAGCGTTACCTGGCCATGAACGGCAAGCTGCGGCTGACCTTGCCGCCCAGAGGGGGGATTTTGCTGGAGAGCGCCCTGGAAGGCGAAAAAATCGGCAAAATCACCAAAAAATTCCCTGAAATTTTGCTTTACAAACAGGCGGAGGTCTGCTATAATGCGCTTATCAGGAATAATTCTTAATTGCGCCGCCTGATGCGCGACATCAATTAACAATGGAGGATATTACTATGGCAAAGTTTGCATGTCAGGTCTGTGGTTACGTCTACGAGGGCGAGGCTCTCCCCGAAGGGTTCCGCTGCCCCCTGTGCAAGGCTCCCGCGTCCAAGTTCACCAAGATGGAGGGCGAGATGAACTGGGCTGCCGAGCACGTCATCGGCGTGGCCTCTGACGCCCCCGATGAGATCAAGGAAGGTCTGCGGGAGAACTTCAACGGCGAATGCACCGAGGTCGGTATGTATCTGGCCATGGCCCGCGCCGCTCACCGCGAGGGCTATCCCGAGATCGGCCTGTATTGGGAGAAGGCCGCCTATGAGGAGGCCGAGCACGCCGCCAAGTTCGCCGAGCTGCTGGGCGAGGTCGTCTCCCCCTCCACCAAGGAGAACCTGACTGTCCGCGTGGAGGCCGAGAACGGCGCCACCGCAGGCAAGACCGAGCTGGCCAAGAAGGCTAAGGAGCTGGGTCTGGACGCCATCCACGACACCGTCCACGAAATGGCCCGTGACGAGGCCCGCCACGGCAAGGCTTTCGCCGGTCTGCTGGAGCGGTACTTCGGTTGATTTACCTGACCATCTGGCAAAAAGGAGGAATTTGTCATGAAACATGTTTGCGTCTGTGGTTACGAATACGACCCCGCTGTGGGCGATCCCGATAACGGCGTCGCCCCCGGCACCGCCTGGGAGGACCTGCCCGACGATTGGTGCTGCCCCATCTGCGGCATGGAGAAGGACTCCTTTGAGGAGCAGCAACTAAATCAAGCATAAGCGAAGGGGCTGGCCATATGGCCAGCCCCGTTTTGTCCAAGTTCAAAAAATAAGTGAGCCGTCTGCTGCAACCAGACGGCTCACAGTTTTAGGATTTCCTAAACTGCTGAGCTAGTATCAGCTGTGGCAACCGTCCGGGTCTCCACGTTTTTATTATACACGATGATTTGTAAAAAACCAAGTATATTTTTTGTGTAAGCACGGGAATCAAGTATAAGTATCCCCCTCACATTTACTATCTTGCATATACGATTGGATGCTCATTATTACTGTTGGTGCTTGCAGAAAAAACGAAGAAATATATAAAAGGCAATCGATTTGACCGCTTTGTGTCTTATATCGGGTCTTCTACGCTGTGGCTTTACCTGTGGCATATATTGGGACTGCAAATTGCACAGAGATTGACAGAAAATGAATATGCTAGAATGCTCATTGTCATCGTCTTTAGTATGGTGACGGTATCTATTCAAAAAGTGATTATCCGCGCTATCGAGAAAAGAACAGGAAGAAATTGGCTGCTTTCTCTGTTCAAGGGGTAGTGTTCGGTATGCACCTTTCTTTCTCCAACTGTTTCTGAGCAGACCAAAACACGAAAAAGAAGGCAAACACCGGTCATATATTTAACGTTCTGCGCACCCCAATATCGTGTGTTATACTCTCAGCGTTAAACCAGGGGAACGACAAAATACCCCACAAGAAAAAAATAAAAAACCTCTTGCATTTTCGGGAAAGCTGTGGTAAGATAATCTAGTCGCCAGGGAACAGGCGATATGCGCGAGTAGCTCAGTTGGATAGAGTGTTTGGCTACGAACCAAAAGGTCGGGGGTTCGAGTCCCTTCTCGCGTACCAGGAAAGCCGGTGTGATTGGCAACAGTCACACCGGCTTTCCTTTTTGATTTGCGGGGAAACCCCTCCGCCACCGCCTAAAGGCGGCGGCCCTCCTCCCCTTTCAGGGCAAGGAGCGCAGCGGAAGTGCCGCTTGACGGCGGAGGCAAGAGGGGTGGTCAGTTACGGAATGGTATATCTGCTTTGCGGTGATTTTTCGGAGAAAGAAAACCCCCGCCCGAAGGCGGGGGAAGAAATCGACAGAGAAAACGTTACAGCGTGGCCGCCATGACCGCCTTGATGGTGTGCATCCGGTTCTCCGCCTCGTCAAAGACGATGGACTGGGGCCCCTCGAACACATCGTCGGAGACCTCCACGGCCTCCCGGCCGAAGCGTTCGCCCATCTCCTTGCCGATGGTGGTCTTGCGGTCGTGGAAGGCCGGCAGACAGTGCATGAACCGGCACTGTGGCCCGGCGTTGTCCATCAGCGCCTGGTTTACCTGGTAGGGGGCCAGGTCGTGGATGCGCCGCTCCCAGACCTCCACCGGTTCACCCATGGACACCCACACGTCGGTATACAGCACGTCGGCCCCTTTGGTGGCCTCCATGGGGTCCTCGCAGAAGCGGAGGGTGGCGCCGGTCTCGGCGGCGATGGCCTGGCACTGGTCGATGAGCGCCTGGTCGGGGAAGTAGGCTTTGGGGGCGCAGGCGGTGAAGTGCATCCCCATCTTGGCGCAGCCCACCATCAGGGAGTCGCCCATGTTATACCTCGCGTCCCCCAGGTAGACCAGGTTGATGCCCTTTAGATGGCCGAAATGCTCCTGAATGGTCAGGAAGTCAGCCAAAATCTGGGTGGGATGGAACTCGTTGGTCAGGCCGTTCCAGACGGGCACACCGGCGTAGGCCGCCAGCTCCTCCACGATGGCCTGGCCATAGCCCCGGTACTCGATGCCGTCGAACATCCGGCCCAGTACCCGGGCGGTGTCCGCGATGGACTCCTTTTTGCCGATTTGGGAGCCGGTGGGGTCCAGATAGGTCACGCCCGCGCCCAAGTCCCGGGCTGCCACCTCAAAGGCGCAGCGGGTCCGGGTGGAGGTCTTTTCAAAAATCAGGGCGATGTTCTTCCCGGCGCAGGTGGCGTGGCTGACGCCGGCCTTCTTCTTGGCCTTCAAGTCGGCGGCCAGGTCCAGCAGGCCCTGAATTTCCTCCGGGGTGAAGTCCAACAGCTTCAAAAAATTTCTGCCTTTCAGGTTCATGGAGATTCCTCCTGTGTGCTGCGCCTGGGAGCAGGCGCGAAAATGAATACTGGTTATCCCTTTTACGCAGCCTTATTTAGCTCTTAGCTTGTAGCTATTAGCTATTAGCTTTGTGATGCTTCACGATTTGTTCTGCGCTTTGGATTCGCTGCACAAAACGAAACGCTAACGACCAACCGATGTTTCGTGCTGTTCGCTTTAAACTGGCAATACCTGACTAACAGCTAACAGCTAACGGCTAATAGCTTATCACAACGCGGTTGATTCAAATGGATAGTCAGAAAATAAATTATGTACCTATCATATACCATTTTGGCGGCTTTCGCAACTGCCGATTGCCATTTGCCGCAGAAAGGGAATTGCTATGCTGAACACGACGCTGTGCTATATTGAGCAAAACGGCTGCTATCTCATGCTCCACCGGGTCAAAAAGAAAAACGACCTGAACCATGACAAGTGGGTGGGGGTCGGCGGCAAGTTCGAGGACGGGGAAAGCCCGGAGGAGTGCGTCTGCCGGGAGGCCCTGGAGGAGACGGGGCTGGCCCTGATCCGCCCGGAGTACCGGGGGCTGGTGACCTTCGTCTCCGACCGATGGGAGACGGAGTATATGCACCTCTTTATGGCGAAGGAGTTTTCCGGCGCCCTGACCGACTGCGACGAGGGGACGCTGGAATGGGTCCCCAAGGAGCGGGTGGGCCAGCTGCCCCTGTGGGAAGGGGACCACATCTTCCTGCGCCTGCTGGACGAGGCGGGGCCGTTTTTCTCGTTGAAGCTGGTCTATCAGGGGGATACGCTGGTCAGCGCCGCGCTGAACGGAGAACCAATTAGAAATGAGCAATGTGCAATGTGCAATTTGCAATGAGACAAAACGGAACGCACATTGATAAAAAATAGGTTGGGTATCCCTTTGAATCAGCCTCTCAATCATTCAGTCGGGAAACCCCTCCGCCACCGCCTAAAGGGCGGCGGCCCTCCTCCCCTTTCAGGGCAGGGAGCGCAGCGGAAGTGCCGCTTGACGGCGGAGGCAAGAGGGGTGGTCGGTTGCCGAATAGCACTTCTTCGTGGGAAATCTGTGCTATGTCGGGCTAAACCGCTGGCGAAACAGCAAACACAACCCTGACTAACAGCTAAGAACTAAAAGCTAACAGCTCATTGCATTTTTTCACAAAGGAGTGAAACACGATGAAAGTTCTCATTGTCGGCACAGGGGCCGTGGGCGTGGCCATGGCCGCCACGCTCCATTCCGTGGGGTGGAAGGTCTCCCTGTTGGCTCGGGGGGCCACCAAAGACGCCATCGCCGCCGGAGGGCTGCGCCGCACCGGTCTTTTTGGCGAGGCGGCGATCCCTGCGGGGGAGGCCGCGGTTAGCGACGACTATGGCGCGTTCCCGGAAGGTTCGTTTGATTACATCCTCATCTCCGTCAAGACCATGGCCAACGATGCCGTCAGCGACGCCCTGTGGGAGAACCGGGCTATCCTCAAGCCCCAGGGCAAGCTGGTCATCCTGCAAAACGGCTGGGGCAACGACCAGGCGTACCTGCGCCACTTCCCCAAAGAGCAGGTGTGCTGCGCCCGGGTCATCACCGGCTTCCAGCGGCTGGAACCCAATGTCAGCAACGTCACCGTTCACACCGCGCCGGTGCTGCTGGGCAACCTGTACGGCCTGGACGTGGCCCCGCTGGAGCCGCTGGCCCAGGCCATCAACGCCGGGGGTATCCCCTGCCAGACCACTGAGGACGTGGGCGCGGCCTTGTGGGCCAAAATGCTCTACAACTGCACCCTGAACCCCCTGGGGGCAGTGTTGGGCGTCCACTACGGGGCGCTGGCCGAAGCAACCGAGGGCGTCGCCATTATGAACGACCTCATTGACGAAATTTTCGCCGTCATGACCGCCGCCGGGTACCGCACCTATTGGGACACGCCGGAGGACTACAAAAAGGAGTTTTACGGCAAGCTGCTGCCCGACACCTACCACCACAACTCCTCCACCCTCCAGGACATCCGCCGGAAACGCCCAACGGAAATTGATACCCTCACCGGCAAAGTGCTGGAGCTGGCGGCGCAGTATCAGGTGAGCGTCCCGGCCAACACCATGCTATATCGGCAGGTCAAGACCATCGAGGCGAATTATTGAAAAAGCAAGCACCCCCGGAGCAGTGTCCGGGGGCGCTTTTCTCATGGCACAAATTCGATTTTGAGGGTCTTCCCCAGCCCGGCGGCCAGCCGCTGCAAGGTGCGCAAGGACGGGTTCCCGTTGCCCCGCTCCAGCTTGCTTATGTCGCCCTGAGAGATGCCGGTACGCTCTGACAGCTCCTTTTGGGTCAGGCCGGTCTCCCGCCTGGCGTCGATCATGGCCTGCATCACGGAAAATTCGGGTTCCAGAGCCTCATATTCTGCCCGAAATTCCGGGTCCTTCAGTTCTTCCTTCAAGAAGTCGTCAAAGTTGGTCATACCTGTTTTCCTCCCTGCTTAGAAATTCGGCTCTGTACCGTTTCGCCCGGTCTATTTCCCGCCGTGGGGTCTTTTGGGTTTTCTTGATGAATCCGTTGGTCAAAATCGCCTGGTTGCCGACAAAGAAGAAATACAACACCCGTGAGATATTGTTTCCCATCTGCGCCCGCAACTCATAGATACCATCTCCGAGCGGCCTTGAGGTCGGTTCCCGTAGTTCCCCGCCGTTGGTCTCCAGCATCATAACTGCCCTTGCCATCTTTGCCCGCATCTTGACATCAAGACTCTGCATAAACTCTTTGGCCGGTTCTGTCCCGTCCGGGGCATCGTAAAAGAGAACTTGAATCTTCCCCATCTGCTTCCCTCTCTCGATTGGTTTTATCCTATCCTCATTATATTGGTTTTATCCTATATTGTCAAGGGCTTTTCAAAAAAGCAAGCACCCTCGGAGCAGTGTCCGGGGGTGCTTTTCTCATGGAATAAATTCAATTTTGAGGGTTCAAAGCTTTCCGCCAGCGCGGTTTTCACTTCCTCGTGGGGTCCTTCATCTTGGTATAGACCCGGGAGCCGTCCGTCTGCTGGTCCACCTGTTTCAGGTTCAAGTAGTCCTCGTCGTTGGTGGAGAGGTGGCGCTTTTTCAACTGCCGCTCCCGCAGGTAGTCCCCCAGGGAGCAGATGACCGCGAACACCGGCACGCCCGCAATCATGCCCACGAAGCCGAACAGGCCGCCAAACAGGAGGATGGAGAACAGCACCCAGAAGGAGGACAGCCCGGTGGTGTCGCCCAAAATCTTGGGGCCGAGGATGTTGCCGTCGAACTGCTGGAGGGCCAGGATGAAGATGACAAAGGTGACGCACTTCACGGGGCTGTTCAGCAGCACCAGACAGCCGCAGGGGATGGCCCCGATGAAGGGGCCGAAGAAGGGGATGATGTTGGTCACGCCGATGATGACGCTGATGAGCAGCGCGTAGGGGATGCTCAGCAAGGAGGTGCCGATGAAGCAGATGATGCCGATGATCAGCGAGTCCAGCAGCTTGCCCCGGATGAACCCGCCAAAGACCTGGTGGACATAGCGGCACTGGTAGACGATGCGGTTGGCGGTTTTCAGGGGAAAGAGGCCGTAGACGAACTGCTTGCAGTGGCCGATCATGCTGCCCTTGCCCACCAGCAGGTAGGCGGCCACGATGAAGCCCAAAATCATGTTTTTGGCCACCCGGAAAATCAACGCTACGCCGGAAATCAGCGCGCCGAACACGCTGCCCACGCCGCTGCCCACGTCGCTGGAGACGTTTTGCAGGCCGGGCAGCAGCGTATCCGTCAGCCAGTCCACCAGTTGGTCGGAGCCGGTGTCCAGATAGCCCTGGAGCGTTGCGGCCAGGGCGGGGTTGTCGGCGAAGAAGTCTTCCAGCCACTGGTTGATTTGGTCGATATAGGTCTGCATGGAGTTGACCAGCCCGATGATGCTGTTGATGAAGCTGGGGACCACCAGGGCCACCAGGCCGCTGAGCAGGCACAGCGCCGCCGCGATGGACACCGCCACCGAGATGCGGTTGGCGTGCTTCCTGGCCCGCGCCGGCGAGAGGCCCCGCTTTTGGAACCAGGCGTCCAGGTTCCGCATCAGCAGGTTGTAAAGGGGGGCCAGCAGGTAGGCGATGACGAAGCCCAGGATGAAGGGCATTAGAATACCCACCAGCTCATCCGCCATTGCCCGGACCTTGGAGAAGTGGAACATGGCGAAGAACATCAACAGGCTGATGCCCACCACCATCAGTACGATCATTGCGATGATCAGATAATCACGATACTTATGGTTTTTCACAAAAAATGACCGCCTTTCTGCGGGACAGTTCCCGCTCTCCGTTGGCCGATTGGAAAAACAGGGGTCAGACGCTCAGCTCCACGGTGGAGCCGTCCAGGGCGGAGGCGTACTGCTCCAGAATGGGGGCCACCTCCCCGGCCAGGTACTCTGTCACCTGTTCCGGGCAGCGGCCGATGTAACGGCTGGGTTCCAGATGGGCGGTCAGCTCCTCTTTGGTCATGCCAAGCAGGGGGTCCGCCGCGATCAGGTCGATCAGGTTGTTTTCCAGCCCCAGGTCCTTGACGTTGTGGCCCGCCTCCAGCGAGTGGACCCGGATGCGCTCGTGCAGCTCCTGGCGGTTGCCGCCTCGCTTGACCGCGTCCATCATGATGTTCTCCGAGGCCATGAAGGGCAGCTCCTCCAGGATATGCTTCTCGATGACCTTTTCATGCACCACCAGGCCGTCGGTGATGTTCTGGCAGATGCGCAAAATGCCATCGCAGGCCAGGAACGCCTCCGGCACGGACAGCCGCTTGTTGGCGGAGTCGTCCAGCGTCCGCTCGAACCACTGGGTGGAGGAGGTGATGGAGGGGTTCATCACGTCGCACATGATGTACCGGGCCAGGGCGCACACCCGCTCACAGCGCATGGGGTTGCGCTTGTAAGGCATGGCGGAGGAGCCGATCTGGTTCTTCTCGAAGGGTTCCTCGATCTCCTTCATATGGGCCAGCAGGCGCAGGTCGGTGGCGAACTTGCTGGCCGAGGCGGCGATGCCCGCCAGGGTGTTGACCACGAAGGTGTCAGTCTTGCGGCTGTAGGTCTGGCCGGACACGGGGACGCAGGCGTCGAAGCCCATCTCGTGGGCGATTTTCTCCTCCGCGGCCTTGACCTTCTCGTGGTCCCCCTCGAACAGCTCCAGGAAGGACGCCTGGGTGCCGGTGGTGCCCTTGCTGCCCAGCAGCTTCAGGTCCGCAATGCGGTATTCCACCTCGTGCAGGTCCATGACGAACTCGTTGAGCCAGAGGGTGGCCCGCTTGCCCACGGTGGTCAGCTGGGCGGCCTGGTAGTGGGTGTAGCCCAGAGTGGGCAGGGCCTTGTACTGGTCGGCAAATTTGGCGAGATTGTTGATGACCCGCACCAGCTCGTCCCGGACGAGGGTCAGGGCCTCCTTCATCAGGATGATGTCGGTGTTGTCCCCCACATAGCAGGAGGTGGCTCCCAGGTGGATGATGGGCATGGCCTTGGGGCACTGGTCGCCGTAGGCGTGGATGTGGGCCATCACGTCGTGGCGGAGCTGCTTTTCATAGGCGGCGGCGGCCTCATAGTCGATGCACTCCGGCCCGGCGTGGGCCTCCAGCTCGTCCACCTGCTCCTGGGTCACGGGCAGACCCAGCTCCATCTCCGCCCGGGCCAGGGCCACCCACAGGCGGCGCCAGGTGGAGAACTTTTTGTCGGGGGAGAAAATATACTGCATCTCCCGGCTGGCGTAGCGGGAGGAGAGGGGGCTTTCGTAGTTGTTTTTCATGGGAGGACCATCCTTTATTTTGTGTTGTAGTCTATTTGCCGGGTATCCTTTTGAACGGCAACAGTGAATACCCTGTAGGGGCGGCCCTTGGCCGCCCGCAGGTCTCGCATCCTTTCCTTGGGCGGCCGAGGGCCGCCCCTACACATATGGGAAAGCAAAACAGAACCTAATATAGGATCATCATGTAAACTGACCGTCCCTCTTGCCTCCGCCGTCAAGCGGCACTTCCGCTGCGCTCCCTGCCCTGAAAGGGGAGGGGGACCATGCGAAGCATGGTGGAGGGGTTTCCGCTGGAGTTCCTGACCAGGCCGATTCAAAGGGATAACTACATTTTATTATAACACCAGTGAACCGGTTTGAAAACCGCTTTCCCGCGGACAAGCGTGTAATTTTACAGTTTTATCACAAACAGGACACAAAAGAGAGCCAGGCGAACCGGCTCTCTTTGCTTCTGGGAGAGAGGGACCCTCCTCACAGACAATGTTCAGTTGAACTTATAAACCTTCTGGGCCAGCTTGTACAGGTTGACGGACAGCTTGCGGCCCTGGTAGCCGGGCAGGTTGGACACGGCGGAGAGGCTGCGGTACTTGAGCTTGTGGTAGAGGTGCTCGTTTCTGGCCTTCAGGTAGGCCCACAGGTTGTCCTTTTCCTCCAGGTTCTCCGGCTTTTCGGAGAGGATGAGGAAGATGGAGGAGATGAGCATCATCATGGACAGATACCGGACCATGTACCGATACAGATCCGGCTCGGCCGCTTTGACTGCGGTCAGGTCCACCGCGTCGATCATGATTTTGGTTATGCGCACCTGCTGGTCCACCCGCTTGATCATGACGGACTCGTTGACGCTCTGGTCGCTGCGGCCGATGAAGTAGCGGTACAGGTCCTCGTCCATGTAGTAGATGGTCTTGACCATGGGCAGCGGCTGGTAGACGAAAATGTTATCCACATAGAAGGTGTGCTTGGGCAGCACCATGCCGCAGTCCCGCAGCAGCTGGGTGCGGTAGATGACCGAGTGCATCAGCAGGTACTTGGAGGGGCTCCAGCGGCCCATGTCCTTCCAGCCAAAAACCTGGTTCACGGGAAAGACGTGGTGATAGCGGACGATGTTCTCGGTGTGGTCCTCTACGTGCTCGTAGACGTAGTTGCACGCCAGCAGATCCACCGGCGCGGGCTGGGCGGCGAACTCCCGCAGCTGGGCCATGACCCGGGCCAGGGCGTCGGTATCCAGCCAGTCGTCGGAGTCCACTACCTTATAATAGAGGCCGGCGGCGTTGCGGATGCCCTGGTTGACGCCCTCGCCGTGGCCCCCGTTGGGCTGGTGGATGACCCGGACGACGTCGTGGTAGTCGGCGGCGAACCGGTCGGCGATGGCGCCTGTGTCGTCGGTGGAGCCGTCGTCGATGAGGATAATCTCCGCCTCGTCTCCGGCAGCCAGCAATGTTTCAATGCAGTGGGACATATACGCTGCGGAGTTGTAGCACGGCACAGCAAAGGTAATCAGTTTCACAAAGGATCGCTCCTGTTTCTTTATTATTAGCAGTAGCTATTCTAACACACCGCCCGGAAAAAAGGAACACCTATCTTGTGAATTTGCAGGAAATTTAATTTATGGTTATCTCTTTTGCTCAGCTTTGTCATCCTCAGCGTTGCCAGATAACAATGTTATGCCAACTATCCGCGATTTATTGAACAAATAAGCACATGGCTCTTATTTTTCTATCGTATGTAGGGGCGGCCCTTGGCCGCCCGCAGAAACCGCCTACTTGCCCAGGGCGGCCACGGGCCGCCCCTACAGGTTTGTGGTAATATTTTCAAATCAATCTGGTGTGGCTGATGCAAAGGGATAACCAGAATTTAATTTATTCCTTTGAAGGGCGCTTGCGGACAAAGGCAGCTTCGCGAAAGCATCGGTACAGCGCATACGGTGAAAAAACCGACCATTGCACATTGTCAATCTCCCCGGCTGCACTTTTCCGCGTCGATGGCCAGCACCACCATCAGGGCATAGAGGGCGTCCCCGGGGTCTGCCACCTCGATGATATAGGTGTCCGTCAGGCGGAACAGCTCCTTGGAGACAGAGGCCACCTGCCGCCCGCTCTGGTCGCAGATGCGGTAATCCCACTCGAACACCTCGCCCTGGACGGTCCAGCCGTTGAAATCCAAGTCGTACCGGGGGCGCAGGAAGGTGACCTCCTTGCGGAAGGAGCCGAGGTAACGCCCCGCCTCGTACAGCTCGAACCGGGGGAGCAGGGACAGGACCTTTTCCCGCACGGTGCCCACATGGCTGCCGTTCCGGTCCAAAATGTGCAGGCAATGGCCCCAGCTCAGCTGGCCCTCCACGGTGAAGACCGGTTCCCCTGCCTCGTCGTAGATGTCGTAGCTGTCGAACCAGGAAAAGAGCCGCTGTCGGAAAAGGAGCTTCATGGTGGTTCCCCCCAGAGGAAAGGTTCTCTCGCGGCCGGGGCCGAATGGTACGGTGGCCCCGGCCGGTCTTGCCGCGGGCAAACCGAAAGCCGGTTTGTTTCGCAAAAGTATTATAACCCTTCCCGAAAGAATCTGCAAGTGTTCCGTCAAGGTTTTTCGCCGCTTTTCGGGAAATTTACCCACAGACCGAAGCGCAGAGGGCCGGTCATGCAGAGAAGTCTGCAAAAAAAAGGAAAGGCGCACCCGGGCGGGTACGCCTTTCCTCAGTGGTCAGTCGCGCTGCGGGGAGAACTCAGCAGCCGCACTTCCGACCGCTGGCCTCGAAGGACGCGCACTCGGTGCAGTCGCAGCTCCTGGGGCGGGCGTCGCCGCAGCAACCCACCTTAATGGCGTTCAGGGTGCAGTAATCCTTGCTGCCCGCGTGATAGGCGCAGGAAGTCACGCTGCACTCGATGCTGTGATTGATCTTGTCCATACCTTGGTTCCTCCTTCGTGTGGTTGGGTACACCGTCAGTATGGACCGAAACGCAGATTTTATGCAGTCTTACAGCTTTTGCGACGAAAATTCCCCCGCCAGGGGCAGCGACACCTGGGCCAGGGCGATGTATTCCCGGGTGTTGTCCCCGGTGTGGGCCTGCTCGGCCGGGGTGGTGGGGCGGACCAGCTTGGCGGGGACGCCCATGACCAGCCAGCCGTCGGGAATCACCATATTCCCCGTGACCAGAGCGCCGGCCCCGACGATGCAGTTCTTCCCGACGACGCAGCCGGAGAGCAGCGTGGCTCCCATGCCCACCAGGGTGTTGTCCCCCACGGTGCAGCTGTGGACGATGGCCCCGTGGCCCAGCACGCAGCCCGCGCCCACCCGGAGGGGCGCGCCCGTGTCGCAGTGGAGGATGCACCCGTCCTGGACGTTAGTGTTCTCCCCCACGGTGATGGCGTCGTCGTCCCCCCGGAGGACCGCGCCGTACCAGAGGTTGACGTCCTTGCCGCAGCGGACATCGCCGATGACGACGGCGGTCTCCGCCGCCCGGACGGTGGGGTGCAGCTGGGGCTTTGCGCCGCGAAAGGGTTTCAAAATCATCGTGGGTCCCTCCTGTGATTGTAGTATGACCATCATACCGTAAAACGCCGGAAAAGGCAAGGCGTGAGCAATGTGCAATTAGCAATGTGCAATGTGCAATGATGGGGGAAACCCGGCGCGGCGCTGGTTTTCCCGTGTCTCCGCGCATGATTTCTCCGTTGGCGCATAGAGTGGAGGACGGAGGTGGCGCATATGGACTTGAAAAACGGATCGATCACGGTGGTGAGGTGCTGGACCATCCCGGCGCGCGGGACATTCTGCGGGCCTACTTCCCCCAGGTGGCGGACAACGCCCTGCTGCTGGGCATGGCCCGGAGCTGGACGCTGAACCGGGTGCTGCGGCAGGTGGGCGGCCAGGTGGACGCCGGACGGGTCCGGCAGATGCGGGAGGAGTTGGAACGGCTGTAATCAATTAGCAATGTGCAATGTGCAATGGGGAAACCCCTCCGTCACGGCTACGCCGTGCCACCTCCCCTTTCAGGGCAGGGAGCGCAGCGGAAGTGCCGCTTGACGGCGGAGGCAAGAGGGGTGGTCAGTTGCGGAATGATAGCTCTCCGAGGAAAGGTTGTACAACATTGAACAAAATCTTTCCTTACAAATCCCTGAAAAGAAGAGAAAAAGAGGCTAATTTGCCATTTTGCGAAAACTTGTGCTCTGTTGGGTAAAAACGCAAAACAGCCGACAAGTACTATCCCCCTCGCCTCCCCTGAAAGGGGAGGGGGACCATGCGAAGCATGGTGGAGGGGTTTTCGCTGGAATTACTGAAAAAGGCTGATTCAAAGGGATACCCATAATTGCTAATTGCACATTGCAAATTGCAAATTGTCAAACGTACCACTTGAGACTGTCCGTGTCCTCCGTCCGCCGGAGGACATGGCCGGTCAGGGCGAAATCCACCGCGAACACCATGCACAGCGGCACTAGCAGCAGGTCGGGCAGCGTGGCCACCAGCCCCTCCACCAGGGGCTGGAGCCAGAACACCAGGGGCAAACTCAGCAGGCTCCAGGCGATGGAAAAGGGCAGGCACACCCGCCCGTGGAGGCTGCCGGGCAGACCACTGTAGTCCCAGAAGGACACCCGCCAGACCTTTTCGTAAAACAGGCTCATCAGGTACTCCGCCGCCGTGGCCACCAGCGCCGCCGACGGCAGCAGCAGCCACACCCGCGCGCGCACGAAGGGCGGCAGCGCCAAAATCGCCGCCGCGCCCAGCCCGTACACCGGACACATGGGCAGGACAAGCATACACTTCCGGTCCTTCTTTGCCGAGCCGGTCACTCGGGCGAAGGCCACCTCCAGGCCGAAGCCCGCCACGCTATAGAAAAAATCGACCAAATCACGTCCAATTTTATCACCGAAATCTAGCATGGCTCCAAAACCGCAAAAACATACGGGGAAAAGAATTGTACCTTTGAACAGGACGTGATATAATACCTCAGACAACGGAAAAGAGACTGCATCGCAGAAGGATGGAGGAGAAACCCTGTGAGTTTTCGGCATCTGATCGACTTTGGAGACCTGACCCGCCAGGAGTGGGAGGAGCTGTACGCCCGCTGCGCCAACATCATGGACAACCCCGACGCCTACCTGGAGGGGTGCCGGGGCCGGGTGCAGGCGAACCTGTTCTATGAGCCGTCCACCCGGACGAACTTTTCCTTCCAGACCGCCATGCTCCGGCTGGGCGGGAAGGTGTTCGGGTTCGTCGACCCCAAAAGCTCCTCCACCGCCAAGGGCGAGTCCTTGAAGGACACCATCAAGATGGTGTCCGCCTACGCGGACGTCATCGTCATGCGCAACCCCAAGGAGGGCGCGGCCAAGGCCGCCTCCATCTACTCCGAGACGCCGGTCATCAACGCCGGAGACGGCGGCCATATGCACCCCACCCAGACCCTGGCCGACCTGACCACCATCCAGCGCTACCGGGGCAGCATCGACGACCTGAACATCGGCCTCTGCGGCGACCTGAAAAACGGCCGCACCGTCCACTCCCTCATCAAGGCCCTGGCCAAGTTCGACAACATCCGGTTCTACCTGATCGCTCCCCGGGAGCTGGCGGTGCCGGAGTATATGCGGGCTTTCATGCGGGAGCGGGGCATGAAGTTCGTGGAGGTGACGGGCTTGGAGCCGATCATCCCCATGCTGGACGTGCTGTATATGACCCGCATCCAGCAGGAGCGGTTCGCCAGCCCGTTGGAATACGAGCAGGTCCGGGGGTTCTATGTACTGACCCGCAAGAAGCTGGAGCGGGCCAAGCCGGACATGATGGTGCTCCACCCCCTGCCCCGGGTGGATGAGATCTCCGTGGACGTGGACGACGACCCCAGGGCCTATTACTTCGAGCAGGCCCGCTGCGGCATGTATATCCGCATGGCGCTGCTGATGGACCTGGCCAACCAGCCCCACCGCATCCCTGCCCCGGTGGAGATTGGCACCGCGCCCCGGTGCTGCAACCCCAACTGCATCACCCAGAGCGAAAAATACCTGCCCCCGCTGACCAAGCTGGTGGGCGGCGTGGAGTGCTGCGCCTACTGCGACAAGGAGCTGTGAGCCGTTTTAGTGACTAGCGACTAGTGATTAGTGGCTAGAAGAAGGACATTTTCACTGAAAATTCCACAACGGACGAACCAAATTGATGCCAGACGACAAGCACCACCCCCTCTTGCCGCCCCTGAAAGGGCGGGGAGCAAAGCGGAAGTGCCGCTTGACGGCGGAGTGGGACCATGCGAAGCATGGTGGAGTGGTTCCTCGGCTGGATGATTGAGAGGCTGATTCAAAGGGATACCCAGTACAGTTTTTTCCCGTAACGTAAAAAAATGTTGACAAAGGCCGCCCGCCGTGGTATCATTTTTTAGCTGGCAACCGATCCGCGGGTGTAGTTCAATGGTAGAATCCCAGCCTTCCAAGCTGGTCGCGTGGGTTCGATTCCCATCACCCGCTCCATTTTCCAGCGAGCGTTTTACGCTCCCATATGCGCCTGTAGCTCAGCTGGATAGAGCAACTGCCTTCTAAGCAGTGGGCCGGGGGTTCGAGTCCCTTCAGGCGTACCATTTTCGCCTCGGCTGCGGCGGGTCTGGCTTGCGGAGGCGGCTTCCCTGAGCGCCGCAGCGCAGCAATTTTATATCTCTCTATGGTGGGTATAGCTCAGTTGGTTAGAGCGCCAGATTGTGGCTCTGGAGGCCGACGGTTCGAATCCGTCTATCCACCCCATTTATTCCTTTTGGAAGTTCGTCAGCAGGGCAGGAGCAAGCGGCTTCCGCCTCTGGCGTTCTGTTTTTGTGGTGTAATCGAGATTGGGATGTCGCCAAGCGGTAAGGCAAAGGACTTTGACTCCTTCATCCGTGGGTTCGAATCCCGCCATCCCAGCCACAAAATTCCTGAAAAAGAGAATACGCATGATTCAGTAGCTCAGTCGGCAGAGCATCTGCCTTTTAAGCAGAGGGTCCGGGGTTCGAGCCCCCGCTGGATCACCAAAATGGGGCGCTGCGGGACAAGTGATATAGTCCCCTTAGAGTAGACACTCGAAAAGCAAAAATTCGAGGCTACA
>JAJPXY010000120.1 GCA_021205205.1 Clostridiales bacterium | reverse complement strand
CGGAATGAAACAAGACTCCCCGCAAAGAAAACAGCGGAGAAAGCGACGGTGCTTTCTCCGCTGCGGATTCAATTTTTTGGGGCGGCCCACCTGCGAAGCAACAGGAAACGCTTTTATCGGTTCGCACGTTCCAGCGTCAAAACGCCGCCGATTTTGGGGATGCGGCTCAACAACGCGCCCGCCGCCCAGCTGATGAAAAGCGAAATGACGAAGAGCAGCGCAACCTTCACAGGCCGCGCCAATGCGACGGAATCAATATCTGTACATTTGGCGACCAACAGCCTGACGGGAGCGTGAATGAGGTAAATCGCAAAGGAATGACGGGAAAGGCTTTGGATACCATTGAGGAACGGAAATCTGTGGAATCTGGAGACGATGAGGAAAAGGCACAGAGCGCCGATCATGAGAAATGCGGAGTTGTACCATACTTTATACTTGTAATTATAGTGAAAAGCCAAGAGTTGAATCCCAACGACGGCAGAAAACGACAGGATCCCAACGATCCATAATACCCAGGTTTTTACTCTGTCGAAGTCCCCCCGTCTGACATAAGAACCGAGGATGAGATAAAGCCCGTAATACCCGCCGAGAAATTGAAAATTTACACTGGAGGAGAGAGATTCCCCGGTTGTCGCCCCGAGCCAGACGTTAAGGAGAGGGACAACGCATAAATAGACAAAGGACGCGCCGAGCAGCACATTCCAAACCTTTTTGTCGAACATTTGCAGCGTATTAGAGAGCAACGGCAGGAACAGATATACGCTCAAAATCATGGGCATATACCAAAAATGCGACAAATTTACATTTTCAAACAGCAGCATATTGCTCAGCAACTCCGCCACCGAAAAGGGCGTATCATAATACCATGCGCAAAAGATGTTGTACAAAACGATCCAAATCTCGGTGGTGACCAAAAGCGGCAGCAGATTTCGTTTCCAAAACCGGAAGCAATCCTTTGTGTCGTACTCCCGCCCCATTAAGAGGTAGCCCGAGATAAACAAAAAAAGCGGGACCCCCAGGCGGCCGACAGAGAAGCACAAAAAAGCGAATACGTTTGAAAGCGTACTGATTCCCGCCATAAAATCCACATCGAATGAATAGATCCGCTCGGTGGCGTGACAGAGTACCACGCATAAAATCGCAAGACATCTCGCCGCGTCGACCCACAGGATACGTTCCCGCTTACCACTCATAACCATACCTCCCTGTTCGCCTGCGGATGGCGCGCAATAACAGAACCGATGCTTTTATGTGCCATGAAAACCGTGAAAAAATAACGTTTGGGACAAAGCGGGTGTTACGCCGCCTTTAGCCGCACCCACTGCTGGTCGTACAGGTCCAGCACGGTCTGAGGCAGGTTGGTGTAAATCTCGCACAGGTCCCGCACCGCGTCCGGGGCGTAGACCAGCTCGTTGTCCGCCAGGTCGTCCCCCAGCAGCGCCCGGGCGGCGGAGGAGGGCGGGGCGTAAGTGCAGTAGGTGGCGTTGGCCGCCATGACCTCCGTCTGACACATATAATTGATGAAAAGCTCCGCGTTCTCCTTGTTGGAGGCCCCTTTGGGGATGCACCAGGCGTCGATGTAGTAGTTGGAGCCTTCCTCCGGGTAGATGCAGGCCAGGTCGGGGTTCTCCCGCATCATGACCACCGCGTCCCCGGCGTAGTAGGGGGCCACGGCGGCCTCGCCTGCTTCCGTCTTGCCGAAGATTTGGTCCATGACGTAAGCCTGCACCAGGGGCTTCTGCTCGATGAGCTTATCCACCGCCTGGGTGATTTCGCCCTCGCTGGTGGTGTTGTAGCTGTAGCCCAGGCTTTTCAGGGCGATGCCGATGGCGTCCCGGCTGTTGTCGAACATCAAAATCTGTCCGCTGAGGCTCTCGTCCCACAGCACGTCCCAGCTGGTGGGAGTGTAGTCCAGCATGGTGGTGTTATAGATGAGGCCCACCACGCCCCACAGGTAGGGGACAGAATAGGTCCCCTCCGGGTCGTAGTCCAGCCCGCTGAGAAATTCCTCGTCCAGGTTGGCGGCATTGGGGACGTTGTCGAAGTCGATCTCCTCCAGCATATCCTCCTCGATGAGCCGGGCGATCATGTAGTCCGAGGGAACGATGACGTCGTAATCAGTGGAGCCGTTTTTCAGGGTGGAGTACAGGGACTCGTTGTCGGAGTAGGTGGAGTAGTTGACCTTGATGCCGGTCTCCTCCTCGAAGGCGGCGATGGCGTCCTCGTCGATGTAGTCCCCCCAGTTGGCCACGTTGACCACCCCATTGGAGGAGCTGCTGCCGCAGGCGGTCAGGGCGGCGCAGGTCAGCGCCAGAGTCAGAAGCAGAAAAAGGGTGCGGAATGGTTTTCTCATTTTTACCTCCCCACCGTCCGTCAGGGCGGTCAACAGATTTGCGAAAGAGATAAGTTTGGCCAAAACAAGCGCATTTTAGCTGAGAGCCTGCCGTTTCCGGCAGGCTCATTTGGTGTGCGAGGGTACGCGGCTCAGGCGGCTTTCAGCCGGATCCACTCCTCGTCGTAGAGGTCCAAAATGGTCTGCGGCAGGTTGATATAGACCTCGGCCTTGTCCATGACCTCCTGAGAGGGGTAGGCGATGTCACTGTTTTTCAGCTCGTCCTCCAGCAGCTCCCGGGCCGCGGAGGAGGGGGTGGAGTAGTAAATCTCCTCGGCGTTGGCGGCCATGACCTCCGGCTCGCACATGAAGTTGATGAACGCCTCAGCGTTCTCCTTGTTGGCGGCGTCCTTGGGGATGCACATGGCGTCCACGTAGTAGTTGGAACCTTCCTCCGGGAACACAAAGGCCAGGTCGGGGTTCTCGGAGATCATAGCGATGGCGTCCCCGGCGTAGTAGGGACCCACGGCGGCCTCGCCCGCCTCCATCTTGTCGAAGATTTGGTCCATCACATAGGCCTGTACCAGGGGCTTCTGCTCGATGAGCTTATCCACCGCCTCAGTAATTTCGGCCTCGTCGGTGGTGTTGTAGCTGTAGCCCAGGCTTTTCAGGGCGATGCCGATGGCGTCCCGGCTGTTGTCGAACATCAAAATCTGACCGCTCAGGTCCTCATCCCACAGGATGTCCCAGCTGGTGGGGGTGTAGTCCACCATCGTGGTGTTGTAGACGATGCCCACCACGCCCCACATATAGGGGACGGAGTATTCGTTGGTGGGGTCATAGTCCAGGTTCTTGTAGTCGTCGTCGATGTTGGCGAAGCTGGGGACGTTGTCGAAGTCGATGGTCTCCAGCATATCCTCCTCAATGAGGCGGGAGATCATATAGTCCGAGGGGATGATGACATCGTACTCGGCGGAGCCGTTTTTCAGGGTGGAGTACATGGACTCGTTGTCGGAGTAGGTGGTGTAGTTGACCTTGATGCCGGTCTCCTCCTCGAACTGGTCCAACAGGTCCTCGTCGATATACTCGCCCCAGTTGTAGACGTTGACCTCCCCGTTGGTGGCCGCGCTGCCGCCGCCGCAGGCGGTCAGGGACAGCAGCAGGGACAGGGACAGGGCGAACAGGAACACTTTTTTCATAGCGTTTTCCCTCTTTTCATAAAATAGCGGGTTCTCTCGTCCCGCGGGTGGGGTTCCTTAACCTCGCCCCTGGAGCTTGGCCGCCCGGGCGGCGGCAGCCTTCTCCTGCCGAGCCGAGCGGATGTTCACGATGGCCAGCAGGCTCAGCACCACCACGAACATCAGGGTGGAAAGGGCGTTGATCTCCGGGCTGATGCGCTTGCGGGTCATGGAGTAGACCTCCATGGCCAGGGTGGAGGTGCTGGAACCGGCGGTGAAGTAGGAGATGACGAAGTCGTCCACCGACATGGTGAAGGCCATGATGGCCCCATTCAGCACGCCGGGCTGGATCTCCGGCAGCACGACCTTCAAAAACGCCTGCCAGGGGGCGGCCCCCAGGTCCATGGCCGCCTCCTCGATGTTGGGGTCGCACTGGTTCAGCTTGGGCAGCACCGAGAGGATGACATAGGGAATGTCGAAGGTGATATGGGCCAGCAGCAAGGTGGCGAAGCCCATTTTCAGCTCGACGCCCGTCAGCTGCCCCAGGGTGGAATTGAACGCGCCGATGGCGAATACAAACAGCAGCATCAGGCTGACGCCGGTGATGATGTCCGCGTTGGTCATGGGGATGTTGTTGATGGCCATGCACACCGCCCGAGGGCGCTTGCGCATATTAAAGAAGCCGATGGCCGCCGCCGTGCCCAGCACGGTGGAGAACACCATAGCCAGCACCGAGACCTCCAGCGTGGTGGCCAGGGCGCTCAAAATGCGGCTGTCGTCGAACAGCTCCACATACCACTGGAGGGAGAAGCCCGTCCAGACGGTGCGGCTCTTGGAGCTGTTGAAGGAAAAGACGATGAGGACGACGATGGGGGCGTAGAGAAAAATCATCGTCAAAATCAGGCCCAGCCGGGCAAAAATACCGTTTTTTCTCAAAAGTACACAGCCCCCTCTTCTCCCTCACCGAAGTGATTCATAACGGTCATGCAAATCAGGACAATGACCATCATCACCAGAGAGATGGCGCTGCCCAGATAGGGGTTGTAGGCGTTGCCGTAGAACTGCATCTCGATCAGGTCGCCCAGCAGCAGCGTCATGCCGCCGCCCAGCAGCTTGGAGATGGCGAAGGTGGACACCGAGGGGATGAACACCATGGTAATGCCGGAGAGCACCCCCGGCAGGCTCAGGGGGAAGATGATCTTCCGGAACACCTGGACGCCGTTGGCCCCCAGGTCCTCCGCCGCCTCGATGACCCTGGGGTCGATTTTGTCGATGACGGTGTAGATGGGCAAAATCATAAAGGGCAGGTAGTTGTACACCATGCCCAGCACCACCGCGCCGGGGGTGTTGATCATGGGGAAATAGGTCAGCTCGGTGCCGAAAACGGCATTGATGAGGTCAAAGACCCCTAACTTCGCCAAAAGGGTGTTGATGATGCCGGTGTTCTCCAGCAGGCTCATCCAGGCGTAGGTCCGCAGGAGGAAGTTCATCCACATGGGCAGCATCATGGCGATCATGGCGACGCGCTTGACCCCCGGACCTTCCTGGGAGATCCAGTAGGCGATGGGGTAGCCGATGAGCAGACACACCGCCGTGGCGATGATGGCCAGCCGGAAGGAGGTGGCGAACACTGCCCAATACTGGGTCAGGGTTTTGAAGTTCTCCAGGGTCAGCTGCCCGTCCCGGTTGATGAGAGAGTAGCCCACCACCAGGCACAGAGGGGCGATGACAAAAATCGCCATCCAAACCACATAGGGAATGGCCAGATATTTCTTTCTCATTGGCGCGCCCTCAGCTCTTGCGCATGACCTGAATGTTGTCAGGCTCCACGCTCAGGCCCACCAGCTGGCCCACCTGGGGGGCGCGGGTGGTCTGGACCTTCCAGGTGAAGGTCTCTCCGGCCACCATAATTTCATAGAAAATGCCCTTGAACACGACGCTTTCCACCTTGCCCACCAGTTGGCCGGACTCCGGGGCGGAGATGACCAGGTCCTCCGGGCGGACGACCACGTCCACCAGTTCGCGGGCGGCGAAGCCCTTGTCCACGCAGTCGAAGGTCCGCCCGGCGAAGGAGACGAGATAATCCCGCTCCATGACGCCCTCCACAATGTTGGACTCTCCGATGAAGTTGGCGACGAAAGCGTTCTTTGGTTCGTTATAGATGTCGATGGGGGCGCCGATCTGCTGGATGCGCCCCTCGTTCATCACAACGATGGTGTCGGACATGGTCAGCGCCTCCTCCTGGTCGTGGGTGACGTAGACGAAGGTGATGCCCACCTGCTGCTGGATCTTTTTCAGCTCGGTCTGCATCCCCTTGCGCAGCTTCAGGTCCAGCGCGCCCAGGGGTTCGTCCAGCAGCAGGACCTTGGGCCGGTTGACGATGGCCCGGGCGATGGCCACCCGCTGCTGCTGGCCGCCGGAGAGCGAGTTGACGCTGCGCTGCTCGTACCCGGCCAGGTTGACCATGTTCAGCGACTCGTCCACCCGCTTGCGAATTTCGTCCTCCGGCACCTTGGAGATGCGCAAGCCGAAGGCCACGTTCTCGTAGATGTTCATGTGGGTGAACAGGGCGTACTTTTGGAACACCGTGTTGATCTGCCGCTTGTAGGGGGGCAGGTCGTTGATGCGCACACCGTCAAAGAACACATCGCCGGTGGTAGGCTTCTGGAAACCGCCGATGATGCGCAGAGTGGTGGTCTTGCCGCATCCAGAGGGACCCAACAGTGTCAAAAACTCTGCATCGTTGAAATACAGGTTGATGTTGTCGAGAACAGTCGTGTCGTCGAACACCATAGACACATCGGTCAAACGAATCAGTTCCTTGGACATTTATCCTCCTCCTCACAAGGCTGCCGGGCCTTCTCCCGCCCGGATGCCTTCCCGTTTGGGCTGCCGTGGATGTATCACCCCATACTACAGCAACCAGAAAAACTATATCTTGTTAAGGGGGTAAAGTCAAGTTTTCGACGGAAAAAATCCCGTTGGATTTTTGAAAAATTGTCCCGGTGGGAAAAATCCCCTCCCGCCGGAGGCGGGAGGGGAAAGGCAGGGAGGAGGAAAAATGCAAAGAGGAAAGGAAAAGCCGGGTGAGAGGCTTACTTCAGCTTCCAGGCCAGGTCGTTCAGGAACAGCTCCTGCTTCAGGCCCTCCACGGTGGTGTCGGCGGTGATGTGGACGCACTCGATCTGCATCATCTCGGCCCAGTCGATCATCATCTGGGCGGTGACGGCGGTGGAGAGGACGGTGTGGTGAGCGCCGCCGCAGGTGATCCAGCACTTGAGGCCGGTCAGCAGGTCGGGCTTGGCCTTCCACATGACCCGGGCCACGGGCAGGCTGGGCATTTCATAGATGGGCTTGATGCACTCGATGTCCTGAATGATCATGCGCAGACGGCCGCCCATGTCGATGAGGCTGACCACGATGCCGTCGCCGGGCTTGCCCTCGAACACCAGACGGGCGGGGTCCTCCCGGTCGCCGATGCCCAGGGGATGGACCTCGATGCGGGGCTTGGCGGCGGCTACGCTGGGGCAGACCTCCAGCATATGCGCGCCCAGAGAGACCTCCTTGCCCGGCTCCAGGTCGTAGGTGTAGTCCTCCATAAAGGCCACGCCGGTGTCGTCCATGCCCTCGGCCATGGCCTTCATGATGGCGGTCATGGCGGAGACCTTCCAGTCGCCCTCGCCGCCGTAACCGTAGCCGTCGGCCATCATGTTCTGGGAGGCCAGGCCGGGCAGCTGCTTCATGCCGTACAGGTCCTGGAAGGTGTTGATGAACGCCTTGGCGCCCTCCCGGTCCAGGATCTTCCGCATGGCGACTTCCTCCAGCGCCTGATAGCGGACGGAGTCAATGTTGTCGGTGGCCATATCGTAACGGGCCTGGTACTCGGCCATCTTGGCGTCCACCTCTGCGTCGGTGACGGAATCCATGACCTCCACCAAGTGGCCCACCGGCCAGTAGTCCACCTGCCAGCCCAGCTTGATTTCGGTTTCCACCTTGTCGCCCTCGGTGACGGCCACGTCCCGCATGTTGTCGCCAAAGCGGACCACGATGAGGTTCTGGGAGAAGGCGTAGCCCACGGCGGAGCGCATCCAGTCGCCCAGCTCCTTCTGGACCGGGGCGTCCTCCCAGTAACCGGCGACGATCTTCCGGGGCAGACGCATCCGCGCGCCGATGAAGCCGTGCTCCCGGTCGCCGTGGGCGGCCTGGTTCAGGTTCGTGAAGTCCATGTCGATCTCTTCGTTGGGGATGTTGCGGTTATACTGGGTAGCGAAGTGGCAATAGGGCTTCTGGAGCAGGTTGAAGCCGTGGATCCACATCTTGGAGGGGCTGAACGTGTGGCACCAGGTGATGACGCCGGCGCAGGCGTCGTCGTTGTTGGCGGCCTTCATCAGCTTGGCGATGCCGTCCGAGGTGACGCCCATGCCCTTGTAGACGATCTTGCAGGGCAGATTGCCGGAGGCGTTCAGCTTTTCGCACATTTCGGCGGCGCGGTCGTTGATGGTCTCCACCACCTCGGGGCCATAGAGGAACTGGGAGCCGACCACGAACCAGAACTCGTACTTGGACATAATAGACATAAAAAACGCTACCTCCTGTAAAAATGAAGTATGGAAAGGGGCCTGGGGAGCCGGTCTCCGACCGGCAAAAAGGGAGAGATGGTTTCTTGTCCTTATCCTAACACGTCTTTCCGCAAAGTGTCAATGGCTTCTTGGAGATACCGACAGAAGTTTGTCAGCAATGACAATACAAATTTATTATATGTAAGAAATATACAGAACAAATTATGAGCGGCACGCTCCGTCCTGAAATAAACCGGGATATAAGTGTAAATTTCCCTGCTATTTTATGAGTAATTGCATTTAAAAGCACATTTTTTGTGGCTTCTTTTGTTGCTTCCGCAGAAGAAAGCGGAGGGAACAGCCGAGAAAGAGCAAAAGCGAAAAAACGAAAGCTCTTGTCTTGTACGGACAGAAACCGAGAAAAATCTGAATTTGTATTAAAAAACGCTTGCAAAAGTCGGCGCGGTAATTTAAGATAGTGACAGAGATCATTTACTGTGGAAGAAGGGAAGAACGTCATGCCCCCCAAATATATGCAGATCGCCAATCAGCTCGCCAGCGAGATCCACGACGGGGTCTACCGGCGCAGCAAAATGCTCCCCACTGAGCGGGAGATCATGAAGCGCTTCTCCGTCAGCCGTCAGACAGTGCGCCAGGCCCTCTCCATCTTGGTCAGCGACGGCCTGATCGAAAAGCGCCAGGGCAGCGGCTCCCACATTCTGGAGCCACTGACCGCCCGGAAGAATAAGGGCGTGGCCATCGTCACCACCTATATCAACGACTATATTTTCCCCACCATCCTCCGGGACGTGGAAAACGTCCTCTCCCGTCAGAACTACGCCACCATGATCTTCTCCACCGAGAACAAGGTGGGGGCGGAGCGGAATGTGCTGACCGACCTGCTCCAGCGGCCTCTGGACGGTCTGCTGGTGGAGGGGACCAAAACCGCCCTGCCCAACCCCAACCTGGACCTGTACCGGCGGCTCCAGGACCAGGGGGTCCCCATGGTGTTCATCCACGGCTGCTACACCGGCCTGCACAACCAGGTGCTGGTGGCGGACGACAACTTCGGCGGCGGCTACCAGCTGACCACTTATCTCATCGAGAAGGGTCACACCCACATCGGCAGCATCTTCAAGAGCGACGACGTCCAGGGACAGCAGCGCTACGCCGGGTTCCTGGCCGCCCTGCGGGACAGCGGCCTGCCCATCCCCGACGACCACACCCTTTGGTACTCCACCGAGCTGCGGGACCTGATGCTGCTGGGGGACGACGCCGTGCTGAACTTCTATATCGACTGCCTGTTAAAGGAGTGTACCGCCGTGGTGTGCTACAACGACGAGGTGGCCTACCGGCTCATCGGCGTGCTGACCCGGCGGGGTATTCGGGTCCCCCAGGATATGGCGGTGGTCAGCTTCGACAACTCCAGCTTCAGCGAGATGCCGCCGGTGCGCATCACCTCCCTGGCCCACGGCTCCAAGCAACTGGGGCGGGCCGCCGCCGAGCGGCTCATCGCCCTGATGGACGGCAGAAGCGCCGAGTCGGAGGTCATCCCCTGGGTGCTGGTGGAAAAAGACAGCTGCTAGAGTGTGGACAACGGGTGCGGCTTCTCCTATTCATGCCAACATCAGGACAGCATTTTGTGACATTAGCCTATGGTTCAACAGGGTATGAACTGCTATTATGCTCCCAAACAACCGGATGTTTTGCCGGATTTTTGCCAAGGAGGAACATACCATGCCCATCATCTACCACGAGCAGGCGGAAGAGTTCCATCTCTGCAACGACACGCTCAGCTACATCATCTATGCTCTTCCCAACGGCCATTTGGGACAGCTTTACTGCGGCAAACGCCTGCGGGATCGGGCGAGCTTCACCCATCGGATGGGGAACGGCTGCCGCCCCGTGACGGCCACCCCCATGCAGGAGCATCCCTATTTCTCCCTGGAGTTCGCCATGCAGGAGTACCCCTGCTTTGGCTCCACGGACTACCGCCAGCCCGCCTTTGAGCTGGTGCAGGAGAACGGCAGTTCCATCAGCGACTTCCGGCTGATCGACCACAAAATTTACGGCGGAAAGCCGGAGCTGGAGGGCCTGCCCCACTCCTACACCGAGGACGACAGCGAGGCAACCACCCTGGAGCTGACTCTCCGGGACCCGCTGACCCAGGCGGAGCTGACGCTGTACTACACCATTTTTGAGGGGATGGGCGTCCTCGCCCGCAGCGCCCGGTTCCGCAACGGCGGCAGCCAGACCCTGCGGCTGGAGCGGGCCATGTCCCTGAGCGTGGACTTCCCCGACCACGATTTTGAGTGGGTGCAGTTCTCCGGCGCGTGGGGCCGGGAGCGCGCCCCCAAGGTGCGCCCCCTGGAGATGGGCGTCACGGCGGTGGAGTCCATGCGGGGCCACTCCAGCCCCCACCAGAACCCCTTCGTGATTTTGAAGCGGCCCAACGCCGACGAGAACAGCGGCGAGGTCTACGGCTTCTCCCTGGTCTACTCCGGCAACTTCCTGGCCCAGGCCGAGGTGGACACCTACGACGTGACTCGGTTCACCATGGGCATCAACCCCCGCCAGTTCTGCTGGAAGCTGGCCCCCGGCGAGAGCTTCCAGACGCCGGAGGCACTGATGACCTACAGCGGGGCGGGCATGAACGGGATGTCCCAGTCCCTGCACAAGCTGCTCCAGACCCGGGTGGCCCGGGGCTACTGGCGGGACCGCCCCCCGCCCGGTGCTGCTGAACAACTGGGAGGCCACCGGCATGGAGTTCACCGAGGAGAGCGTGCTGAACATCGCCAAAAAGGGCGCGGAGGTCGGCGTGAAGCTGTTCGTGCTGGACGACGGCTGGTTCGGCAAGCGCACCGAGTACTCCGGCCTGGGGGACTGGTTCGTGGACAAATCCAAGCTGCCCAACGGCGTCAAGGGCCTGGCGGATAAAATCAACGCCCTGGGGCTGGACTTCGGCATCTGGATCGAGCCGGAGATGGTCAACGAGGACTCCGACCTGTACCGGGCGCACCCGGAGTACGTCCTCTGCACCCCCGACCGGGGCCGGAGCCTGGGCCGGAACCAGATGGTGCTGGGCTTCTCCAACCCGGAGGTCGTGGATCACATCTACAATATGTTGGTGAAAGCCTTCGACGGGGCCAACATCACCTATATCAAGTGGGACATGAACCGCTCCATCACCGAGTGCTACTCCGCCCACTGGCCCGCCGACCGGCAGGGCGAGGTCTACCACCGGTACATTCTGGGGGTGTACAGCCTCTATGAGAAGCTCATCGCCAAATACCCCAAGCTGCTTTTTGAGTCCTGCGCCAGCGGCGGCGCCCGGTTCGACGCCGGTATGCTCTACTACGCGCCCCAGGCGTGGTGCAGCGACGACACCGACGCCATCGAGCGGGTGAAAATTCAGTACGGCTCCTCATACGGCTATCCCGTCTCCTCCTGGGGGGCACACGTCTCCGAGTGCCCTAACCAGCAGACGGGCCGCACCACCCCGCTCGCCACCCGGGCCAACGTGGCCTACTTCGGGGCCTTTGGCTACGAGATGGACCTGAACACCCTGACCGACGAGGAGATCGCCCTGGTGAAGGAGCAGGTGGCCTTTATGAAGGCCAACCGCCAACTGATCCAGTTCGGCACGTTCTACCGGCTGGAGGACCCCTATAAGGGCAGCCGCGGCGCGTGGATGGTGGTCAGCCCCGACAAGCGGGAGGCCATTGTGGGGGTGTACAAGCTGCTGAACGGCGTCAACACCACCGACTACGCCTGCCTCCGGCTCCAGGGGCTGGACGAGTCCAGGGACTACCGCATCAACGGCGGCGCGACTGCCTGCGGCGGCGACGAGCTAATGGCCCGGGGTCTGCTGCCCATGGACGCCTCCACCCAGCCCATGGCCGGGGTCTATGGCGCGGAGGAGCAGCCGGACCTTGTCGGGGACTTCGGCTCCTGCCTGTTCCACCTGACGGTTTGTGACTGACAGGCAGTTTAATAAACCTTTTCTCAAAAGAGACCACGCAAAAGCGATCTTTCTCCCCTTGCCAGCGGTCCCGGCGTCTGCCGGGGAGCTGGCTATTTTTTTGGTAGGAAAATGGGGGAATTGCCGGACAAACCGGCCGAGCAAAGGCGAAAAAATGTTTTTCAGAGAAAGATAGGTTCGCATATAAAACAATGGCGGACAAAAATTGGTGAAAATGACGAACGAGAGAAGGGAAAGAAAAGTTTTTGAAAAAAGGGGAAAAATAAGTAGAAACATAGAAAAATAGAAGCAAATAATCAAAAACACGGGTAAAAACATGGACTGAAAGAAGCAACTAAAGGAAGCGTCCTTGTTGAAAATGACAGCTTTTTGGAAAAAAGAGGGGCTCCTCTTTTCGGCTTTCGAGCGTATTGTATGAATTGCACAATTTTCAGGCACAAAATTTGTAGATAACGCCAAGTGCCGAAAAAAATACTAACATCAAGTTATGTAAAACTCACATTTTCCTATACAACATAATTCCATATCGCGTTAAAATCAAATCACCCTCAGAGTGCGGGAAAGCCCGCCTATTCCGTGAGATCATGCAAGGAGGAAAACACATGAAACTCAAAAAAATCGCAGCCCTGATCCTGGCGCTGGCCATGGTGCTGTCTCTGGCAGCCTGCGGCGGCTCCAGCTCCGGCGGCACAACCACCACCGGCGACAGCTCCACCGCCGCCAGCGGCGACGGCAGCTACACCGCCACCTCTCTGACCGTCAACATCTGGGACACCAACCAGCAAGCTGGCCTCCAGCAAATCGCTGACGAGTGGACCGAGACCTCCGGCGTCTCCGCCAACGTCAACGTGGTTGACTGGGACAACTACTGGACCCTGCTGGAAGCCGGCGTTTCCGGCGGCGATATGCCCGACGTGTTCTGGATGCACTCCAACACCGCTCAGATGTACATGGAGAACGACGTTCTGCTGAACCTGGACGACTACATCGCGGCGGACGACGACATCGACATGGCCAACTACTATGAGGGCATCGTGGAGCTGTACAACTCCGACGGAACCCAGTACGCGGTGCCCAAGGACCATGACACCATTGCTCTGCTGTACAACAAGGCCATCTTCGACGAGTACGGCGTGGATGTTCCCACCGACGACTGGAGCTGGGACGACGTTCTTACTGCTGCTACCGCCATCACCGAGGCCGGTGCCGCTGACGGCGTCTATGGCTTTGCAATGAACACCTCCAACAACCAGGACGGCTGGTACAACCTGATTTATGGTTATGGCGGAGAGGTCATCAATGACGACCACACCGGTACCACCATCGGCAGCGATGAGTCCAAGGCTGGCATGGAAATGATGCGTCAGATCCTTGAGGTCAGTATTGACCAGCCCACCGTGGCCGAGACCGGCACCGACTCCCTGTTCGTGTCCGGTAAAATCGCCATGATCACCCAGGGTTCCTGGATGGTTCAGTATTTCTATACAGCTGAGAACTCTGACGACTATTTCTGGGTCGAGATCCCCTATGCCGACGCCAACGGCAACGGCACCTGCGACGAGGGCGAGCGCGTCTCCTCCTACAACGGACTCGGCTGGGCCGCTTCCTACAACACCGCCGATCCCCAGGCCGCTTATGACCTGATCTCCTGGTTCTGCGCCTATGATCAGCAGGTTGAGCAGGCTGAGCTGGGCGTCACGATGTCCGGCTATGTGGGCGCTGGCGATGCGTTCGCCACCGCGTTTGACGGCATGGACGTTTCCGCCTTCACTAAGGTTGAGGAGGATGGCACCCTGTTCTTCCGTCCCTACACCCGGAACACCACTGTCTGGGAGGACGCCCTCCAGCAGACCGGCTGCTTCCTGGACGCTTGGCTTGACCCCTCTGACCCCGACCTGATGAGCCAGGCCTGCGACAACGCGCAGACCATCATTGAAGATGCAATCGCCGCTGAGTAATCTCCGGTAGGCTTTTCCCGATGTTCCTACAGCCCTAACTGTTGTTTGAACGCAGGCGGGCCAAACCCCATCGTTTGGCCCGCCTGTTCTATTCAAATAGCAACGTAACACCCCTACAACATCCTTTTTTCGACCAACATCCAAGGAGGGAGAGTATGAAAGAAAAAAGGGTATGACAAAGGCGGAGAAAAACACCGCCATGTGGGCGTATCTCTTTATCGCCCCCACGATGATCGGCCTGATCGTCCTGAACTTCTACCCCATTTTTAACACGATTTACCAAGCCTTCTGCAAGACTGGCGATTTCGGCAGAGGCAACACCTTCGTGGGTCTGGCCAACTTCCAGTCCCTGACCGTGGGCAGCAACGCTGGCGAATTCTGGCAGTCCTTGCTTAACACCGTCAAATATGCTATCATCGAGGTGCCCTTCTCCGTGGCCATCGCTCTGGTGCTGGCCGTGTTCCTGAACCGGAAGAAGATGCACGGCGTCACCGTCTACCGCACCATCTTCTTCCTGCCTATGGTCTGCGCCCCCGCAGCCGTGGCCATGGTCTGGAAGTGGCTGTACAACCAGCAGTTCGGCCTCATCAACAACCTGTTTGGCGTTAAGATCGCCTGGATCTCCGACCCCAAGATTGCCTGGATCTCCATCGGCATCATCGGCGTGTGGTCCATCATCGGCTACAACATGGTGCTGTTCATCTCCGGCTTGCAGGAGATTCCCGGCGACTACTATGAGGCCGCCGAAATCGACGGCGCAACCGGCATCCGTCAGTTCTTCAGCATCACCGTTCCCCTGCTCAGTCCCACTACCTTCTTCATCGTCCAGACCCGTATCATCGGCGCGCTGACCGTGTTCGACCTGATGTTCATGGTTATGGACAAGACCAACCAGGCCCTGCCCCAGGTGCAGTCCGTGGTGTATGTGTTCTACACCTACGCTTTCACCAACGGCAACAAGGGCATGGGCGCCGCAGTTGTCTGCCTGCTGCTGATCTTCATCATGATTATCACCGTCATCTTGCAGTCCTGCGAGAAGAAGTTCGTCTTCTACAACTGAGAAAGGGGGAGCAATCAATGGAAAGCGCAAAAGCAAGAGATCGCCTGAACAGCGTATTGATTCATGCCATTCTGGTCATCTTCTCCATCATTATGATCGTCCCCTTCGCGTGGATGATTTTGACCGCACTGAAAACCAACCAGGAGGCCGTCTCCGTCAGCCCCTTCTACATCTTCCCGCAGAACGGCTGGCACTGGGAGAACTTCGCCACGGTTTGGAGATCCTATAACTTCCTGATCCTCTACAAGAACACCCTGCTGATGATCTTCTTCCGCGTGGTCTGTGCCTGCCTGACCGCCACCATGGCCGGTTATGCGCTGGGCCGTCTGAACTTCCCCGGCAAGAAGATCGCCCATATGCTGGTCCTGGTTCAGATGATGGTCCCCGCTCAGATCTTCATCATCCCCCAGTACCTGATGGTCTCCAAGCTGGGAATGCTGAACACCACCTTCGGCCTGGTGTTCCCCGGCATGGTCACCGCCTTTGGTACCTACCTGCTGGAAACCGGCTACCGCGGCCTGCCTAAGGATTTGGAGGAGGCCGCCGCCATCGACGGCTGCAACGTGGGACAGCGGTTCCTGCGCATCATGATGCCGCTGACCCGCTCCTCGATGGTCTCCCTGGGCATCTTCACCGCCGTGTTCGCGTTCAAGGACCTGATGTGGCCCATGATCGTCTGCTCCAACGCCACGACGACTACCCTGTCCGCCGCTCTGGCGAAGATGCAGGGCCAGCACTCCAGCGACTACCCCGCCATGATGGCGGCCGCCGCGCTGGCGGTTTTGCCGATGATCATCATCTACATCATCTTCCAGAAGCAGTTCGTCGAGGGCATCGCCACCTCCGGCTGCAAGCTGTAAGAAAAACATCGTTTTCGGTGTTTGCACCTGAATCAGGAGAGCCTCCGCTCGGAGGCCCTCGAGGGTGACTCTGTGCCGGAGTCGTCGCGCTTGTGATGGCTCCGGCCTTGTCATTTACCACCATCTCACATTGCACCCATGTAAAATGTGAGAAAAACGACATTACGCCTTATGAGTGATTCAGAAGGAACGGTGATAACCTTGGACAACGCATCAACCTTTCACGAGACAAAACGCTACCGCTGTCTGGAATATCACCAGAAGCAGACAGAGGACCTGTACCTGACCCTGTGCGGTGTGGAACACTGCAAGCCGGGCAACATCTTCTACCCAGAGGGGCGGGCCGGCTACCATCTGCACGTCATCCTCTCCGGCAAGGGCACCATCTGTATCAACGGGCGGGAGCAGCGGCTGCACTTTGGGCAGATGTTCATGACCAAGCCCAACGAGGACGGTTGGTATAAGCCGGACGACAGCGACCCCTGGACCTACTGCTGGATGACCTTCGACGGGAACAACGCTCCCGCCTACGCCGAGAGCGCCGGGTTCCGGGAGGGCGTCAACGCCCAGGACTGCTTTGTGGACCCCCAGGAGTTCCACCACCTGGCCCAGCGCATACTGGACCGGCCGGAGCTGAGCCTGGCAAACGACCTGTACCGGCTGGGCAACCTGTTCGAGTACCTGTCTCTGGCGGTGGAGTCCAACTATAAGTCGTCCCAGGTGGTGCGCCGCCACCACGAATACGCGCCGGACGTGTACGTCAACCACGCCCTGGACTTCATCCGCTACAACTACGCCACCATCAAGGTCAACGACGTGGCCAAGTATATCGGCATCAACCGCAGCTACCTGACCAACATCTTCAAGAAAAAGATGGGGATCTCTCCCCAGGAGTACCTGTTGCAATACCGGCTGAGCCGGGGCTGCGAACTGCTGCTTGAGACCCGGTATTCCATCCAGGAGATCGCCCAGAAGATCGGCTACGAAAACCCGCTGACCTTCTCCAAGATGTTCAAAAACGTCTACGGCGTCAGCCCCCGGAACTACCGGATGCAGGGCGGGGTCGTCTCCACCCCCGCCGCGGACAAAAAGGAGGCTGCCGCCCACACCGACGCCCAAAAGAACGAGGAATCGCCCTGAAAGGAGCCTGCCGCATGAGCATACGCTACGACCAGGAGAAAAAGCTCCTGACCCTGGAGACTCGCAGCTCCACCTACCAGATGCAGGTGGACCGATACGGGTTTCTGCACCACCTGTACTACGGACGGCAGGTGGACGGGGCCAACATGGCCTATCTCAACAGCAGCTATGACCGAGGCTTTTCCGGCAACCCTTACGACGTGAAGTTCGACCGCACCTTCTCCCTGGACACCCTGCCCCAGGAGTACACCAGCTTCGGCGTGGGGGACTTCCGCATCAACGGCCTCTCCGTGGTCAACGGGGACGGCAGCTATGGGGCGGACTTCCGCTACATCGGCCACAAGATCCTTCCGGGGAAGTATGCCATCCCCGATATGCCCGCCGTCTACGACAACGGCGGCGAGGCGGAGACCCTGGAGGTCAGCCTGATGGACCCCGTCACCCGGCTGATGGTCAAGCTGCGCTACGGCGTCTTTGAGGACAAGGACATCATCACCCGCTGCGCGGAGATCGTCAACTGGGGCCAGGAGAACGTGCGGCTGGAGAAGGTGGCCTCCCTCTGCCTGGATATGCCCTTTGGCAAGTGGGACCTGGTCCACTTCCACGGCCGCCACTGCATGGAGCGCCAGGTGGAGCGCACCCCGCTGATCCACTCTATCCAGACCATCGCCTCCAAGCGAGGCATGACCAGCCACCACCACAACTCCTTCGTCATCCTCTGCGACCACGAGACCACCGAGGACAGCGGCGACTGCTACGGCCTGATGCTCATGTACTCCGGCAACCACAAGACCGAGATCGAGGTGGACCAGCTGGAGAATACCCGGGTGGTCATGGGCATCCACGACGCCCAGTTCCTGTGGACCCTGCCCCCTGGGGAGAGCTTCCACACGCCGGAGGTGCTGCTGACCTACAGCCCCAGCGGCTTCACCCAGCTCTCCCACAACTACCACACCATCATCCGCCACAACGTCTGCCGGGGCAAGTACAAGATGGCCCGCCGCCCCATTTTGCTCAACAACTGGGAGGCCACCTATTTCAACTTCACGCTGGACAAGCTGCTGCACATCGCGGAGCAGGCGGCGGAGCTGGGGGTGGAGATGTTCGTCATGGACGACGGCTGGTTTGGCCGCCGGGACAGCGACAACTCCGGCCTGGGCGATTGGTACGTCAACGAGGCGAAGCTGCCCGGCGGGCTGGCCCCTCTCATCGAGAAGGTCAACGCCCTGGGGCTGAAATTCGGCCTGTGGATTGAGCCGGAGATGGTCAACGAGGACTCCGACCTGTACCGTGCCCACCCGGACTGGGCCTTTTCCCTGCCCAACCGGCACCCCATGATGGGCCGGAACCAGCTGGTGCTGGACCTGTCCCGCCAGGACGTGCGGGATTACCTTTACGAGTGCATCGCCCGCCTGCTGCGGGAAAACCGCATCGAGTACATCAAGTGGGACATGAACCGCTCCCTCTCCGACGTATACTCCCGCCAGCTCCCACGGGAGCGGCAGGGGGAGGTCAGCCATCGGTACGTGTTGGGGGTCTACGAGCTGATGGACCGGCTGACCACGGACTTCCCCGACGTGCTGTTTGAGGGCTGCGCCGGGGGCGGCGGCCGGTTCGACCCGGCCATCCTCTACTACTCCCCCCAAATCTGGTGCAGCGACGACACCGACCCCATCGAGCGCATCAAGATCCAGTACGGCACCTCCTTCGGCTATCCGGTTTCCACCATGGGCGCCCACGTCTCCGCCTCTCCCAACCACCAGACGGGCCGCACCACCCCCCTGAAAACCCGGGGCGTGGTGGCTATGTCCGGCACCTTCGGCTACGAGCTGGACCCCAACAAGCTCAGCGACGAGGAGAAGGAGGAGGTCCGCCGCCAGATCGCGGCCTTTAAAAAGTATTACTGGCTGATTCAGGACGGGCTTTATTACCGGCTGACCAAGCCCCAGGACGACGGGTTCTACAGCGCCTGGCAGTTCGTGGCCCAGGACGGCAGCGAGAGCCTCATCAACATGGTGGTCAGCAGTCCCCAGCCCAACTCCGCCCTGGTCCATGTCCGCCTGAAGGGGCTGGACCCCGACGGCGTCTACATCGACGAGGGGCAGGAGCAGCGCCGGTACCGGGGCAGCGCCCTGATGTACGGCGGCTACACCTTCCCGGTGCTGCACGGCGACTACCCCAGTATGCAGATCCACCTGGTTCGGGTGGGCGAGGCGGTCAAGGACTGACCTGCAAACACATGAGCCTGCCGGGACCCGGCAGGCTCGTGTTCCACAACAAGCAAAAAGGAGCTTTCCCCGCATGAAACGGTTACTTTCCTTCCTCTCCGCTGAAAAAGAGAAAATCGCCGCCCTGTCAGGCCCCGGGGCCAAAGCCGAGTACATCTGGCAGTATTACAAGCTGTGGATCATCGGCATCGTCTGCGGCGTCAGCCTGCTGGGGTACATTTTCTATCAGGTGAACACCGCCCTTTCGGAGAACTGGTTCTACATCACCTTTACCAACACCTACGCCGAGGTGGGGGACGGCTCCGACCTGTGGGAGGGCTTTGTGGAGTACGCGGACTTCGACCTGACGGAGAAGAACGTGATTTTCAACAACACCTCCTATTTTGATTACGCCCAGAACCGGGGGGTGGGCAACGACTATTACAACGTCTTTGTGTCCTACACCGACTCCGGGACGCTGGACTGCGTGACCATGGAGGAGGACTCCCTGGTGGCGCTGGGGGCCAGCGGACGGCTGCTGGACCTGAACCGGGAGGAATGCGCCTCCATTGTGGAGAAGTATGGGGACCGGCTGGTCTACTGTGAACCCTATGACGAGGACTACAGCGATGACCTGGTGCCGGTGGGCATCGACGTCAGCGACACCTGCCTGATGACGGAATACCAGCTATATGAGGACAGCTGCGTCATCGGCATCGGCGCACAGACCCAGCACCTGGACGCTGTGGAGCTTTTTTTGGACTATATTATCGGGGAGGTCTCGTAAAAATGGCGGAAATGCTGCAAGGATTTTTGAGCAATGACAGCACCTTTGGCCGACTGATGACCCGGCTGGGCATCATCATCGCCGCCAACGTGATGTTTATGATTTTCAGCCTGCCGGTGGTCACGGCCGGGGCGGCCTATGTTGCGCTCTACCATGTGATGTTCAAGACGCTGCGGGGAGACGGGGTCATCAACCCCTTTAAGCAGTTCTGGATCGGCTTCAAGACCAACTTCAAGCAGGCCACGATTTATTGGGTGGTGCTGCTGGCGCTGGTGGCCTTCGGCGCGCTGGACGTGTTCTGGTGCCGCCAGTTCGGCGGCGTGTTCCAGTATTTCATCTACCTGATTTTCGCGCTGGGTGTCATTGCCCTGGTGCTGACCATTTACCTGTTCCCCACCATGGCGGCCTTCCGAGACACCATCCCCAACCTGCTGCGCAACGCCTGGTATTTCGCCCTGCGCAAGCCGCTGAAGCTGATCGTCATCCTGTTCTTCAACGTGTTCCCCCTGTACCTGACCTATACGGACGCGCAGATGATGCCCATCTACGGCTTCATCTGGGTCACCTGCGGCTTCGGCCTGGTTGCCCTGCTGGGAGCCAACCTGCTGCTGAAAGAGTTTACCCCCTATTTGCCAAAAGTAGACGCCTGTGGAGACTTTATCCTGGACGAGGAGGACGAGGCGGCCTGGGCGGACAGCCCGGAGGGGCCGGAACGCCTGGACGCGCCCGGCGGCGCGCCGGAAAAGTCCGAGGCGGAGATCCTGGAGGAAATGAAGAAGCTGGGGATGTAAAAAAATCATTTTCAACCGTAAAACCCCGGAGAAAACGGCTCTTTCCGTCAGGCAGGCGGAGATGAGCCGTTTTTTTGTGGGCAAAGCGCTTGCTTTTCTCGGGGGAAAGAGGTATCATTTGTTAGGAAAAATGAACAACATACGCTGTTTATTAACGATGTTTTGGGTAAAAAGGGCGCATAATAGACAAAAACGAAGAAAGAAGGGTGTACCCTTGCACTATTATCCTCGTCTGCGCGACCTGAGGGAGGATCACGATCTGACCCAGGACAAACTGGTCGAGATGCTGGGAATGCACAAAACGACCTACGCGAACTATGAGCAGGGAAAGCGTGAACCCCCTTTTGAACTGATCGTCCAGCTGGCGGAATTTTATAATGTGTCGATTGATTACATCGCAGGCTTCACCAACACGCCCCGCCCACTGCGAAAAACCAACACAAAAAAATAAAAGAGGACCCCGCCGCTTTTGCAAAAGACGGCAGGGTTCTCTTATACCCGAGCGGCGTTATCGCACCCGGACGATGACCTCGGCGGTCTGGCCGTCGCCGCTGGTGCAGGTGACGGTGGTGGTGCCGGAGGCCACAGCGGTGACGGTGCCGCCGGTGGGGGAGACGATGGCGATGGAGCGGTCCGCGCTCTCCCAGGTATAGGTCCCGTCGCCGCCGGTGGGGGAGAAGGTATAGCTGTCCCCCACGTTGGCCAGGGTGATGTCGTTATATTCCAGCTGGAGGTGTTCCAGACTGGCGGAGGCCGCCGTCTCCTCCTCTGCCTCTTCTTCCTCCTCCTCCAGGACGAAGTCGGGGTCGATGGCGTAGACAAAGCCGGGGACGTCCTCCAGGCCGTAGAGCTGGTTGACGTAGTCGATCAGCAGGGTGGAGAACCCCTCAAAGTCCGTCTTTGTCTCCGCCAGGGAGAGATAGCAGGCGTAGCCGTTGCTGGTGAAGGAGAACTCGCAGTAATAGATGCTCTCCCCGATGACAAAGACATCCAGCGTGCTGAACGCATCGGCGGGGGCCTCGATGCCGCCGGCCATTCCGGCGTTCTCGTACCCAGCCAGGCCGTCCAGCAGCTCCGCATCCAGCGTCATGCGCAGGGTGACGGTGGAGTCCCCGTCCCGGTATTCCGCCTGACCGATGACGCCGTCGATGACGGCGGCGGAGGAGAAGGTCAGGCCGTCGGCCTCCGGCTCCAACAGGTCATAGCCCAGCGCCTCAGCCACCTCGGTGGCTGAATTTTTTTCCTCCAGGTTGGAGGAGCTGTCCCCGCCGCCGCAGGCGGAGAGGGAGCAGAGCAGGGCCAGCGCCAGAACAAGCGAGAGAAGCTTTCTCATCATACGATCTACCCGATTTCAGAAAAATGGTACTTCACAAAACCTGTGAAGTACCATTTATCTTATCGGTTTATCGGCAATTTGTCAATGTTCGGATTGGGGAAGGCAGATACCTTTCGTTTCCACATATTGTGTAGGGGCGGCCCTTGGCCGCCCGGAAATAGAATGCAAACTCTGCGGGCGGCCAAGGGCCGCCCCTACAGAAAGTGCAATTTTTCACGGAACGTCTTAAAATTGATTTCACTGTGTAGAGAAAAAGCGTCACAGCTGCTCCACGAACCGCAGGAAGGCGGCCTTGCCCTCGGGGGTGCGTTTGTAGACGCCCGCGTCCTCCAGCACGCCCCGGAACACCTGGCCCACCTCCTGCTGGAGGATGGACATGAGGTTGTAGTCGGTCATCTCCGGGTGGCGGGCCTGCACCTCGTTGGCCCAGACCGCGTGGGGCGCGGTTTTGGGGTCGGCCATCAGGTCTTTGCCCTCGGAAATCGCGTCCTCCAGGGCGGCCAGCTCGTCCTTCAGCCGGGCGGGGAGCACCGCCAGGCCCATGGCCTCGATGAGGCCGATGTTCTCCTTCTTTATGTGGTGCTTTTCCGCGTGGGGGTGGAACACGCCCAGGGGGCAGTCCTCGGTGGTGATGTTGTTGCGCAGCACCAGGTCCAGCTCGTAGTCCTTCCCCCGCCGCCGGGCGATGGGGGTGATGGTGGAGTGAGGCTCGCCGTCTGTCTCGTGGAAAATAAAGGCGTCTGGGTCGTCATAGCCTCTCCACTTGTCCAGGATGTGGGTGGCCAGGGCGATGACCCGCTGCCGGTCCGAGGACTTGACCCGAATGACAGACATGGGCCACCGGACGATGCCCGCCTCCACGTCCTCGTAGCCGGGGATGGAGAGAGGCGTCTCCACCTCGGCGCGGGCCATGGGGAAGGTGTAGTTGCCGCCCTGGTAGTGGTCGTGGCTCAGCACGGAGCCGCCCACGATGGGCAGGTCGGCGTTGGAGCCGACGAAGTAGTGGGGGAACTTGGTGACGAAGTCCAGCAGGTTGCCGAACGCCTGTTCGTCGATGTGCATAGGGATGTGCGCCTTGTTCAGCACGATGCAGTGTTCGTTGTAGTAGACGTAGGGGCTGTACTGCAAAAAGAACTCCGTCCCGTTCAAGGTGATGGGGATGATGCGGTGGTTCTGCCGGGCGGGGTGGTTCAAATGGCCCTCATAGCCCTCATTTTCCGCGCAGAGCTGGCACTTGGGGTAGCCGGTACTCTTGGCCTTCCCGGCGGCTGCGATGGCTTTAGGGTCCTTCTCCGGCTTGGAGAGGTTGATGGTGATGTCCAGCGCGCCGTACTCCGTGTCCACCGTCCACTTTCTGTCTTTGGCGATGCGGTCCCGGCGGATATAGTTGGTGTCGCCGGAGAAGGCGTAATACCAGTCGGTGGCCGCCTTGGGGCTTTGCTGGTACAGGGCGTTGAACTGCCCGATGACCTCGGAGGGGCGGGGGGTCAGCAGACCCATCAGCTTCGTGTCAAAGAGGTCGTAGTAGGCGGCGGAATTGCCGTCGATGACGCCCCGCTGGTAGGCGTCGTCACACAGGGCGTTCAAAATCTCCTGAATGGGGGGCAGCGGGCCGTCCACGGGTACCAGGCCCTCGAAGCCGCTCCGGTGCAGGGCTTCCAAAATGCGGTTGGCGGCCCAAAGCCGGTCCGCCTCGGTGAGCCAGCCCTTGCGGACGGCGTATTCGATGAGCTGAGAAATTCTTTCTTCCATAAAGACCGCTCCTCTCTGCATTTGCGTCGATTTGTGTCGGTTAATCCATCAGTACGCAGCCGCCCACCGGGCGGATGGAGGTGATCCGGCAGGCCCCTTCGCCCAGCAGGGCGTCCATGCCCGCCTGGAAGGCGGGGACCTGCGCCAGGGGGACGTAGGCCTGGATGGTGCCGGCGAAGCCGCCGCCGTGGACCCGGCAGGCCCCCTGCCCCGCCAGCAGATGCTCCGCCACGGCCAGGGCCACGCCCACAGGCTGCTGGACCGGGTCCCGGTAGGTGGCGGCGTTCTGGAGGTACATAAAGGAGGAACGGCCGGAGGCGTTCACCAGAGACAGGAACGCGGCGAAGTCGCCCCGCTCCAGGGCGGCCACCTGCTCCGTCACCCGGGCGCAGTCGCCGAAGTAGTGGACGGCCCGGAGGATGGCCCGGTCGCCCACCTGAGATTTGATGGCGGGGATGGCGGCGTAGAAGTCCGCCTCCTCCACCTGGGAGAGGACCTCCTTGCCCAGGGCGGCGGCCACGGCGCGCATTTCCGCGGGGACGGCGGCGTAGTCGCCGGTCAGGTCGGCGTGGTCAGCGCCGGTGTCGATGATGCACAGGGCGTAGCCCGCCGCGGCGAAGTCGAAGTTCACCGCATGATAGACGGGATTGGCCTTGTCCTTGAAGTCGATGGTGACAATGCCGCCCAAGGCGCAGCCCATCTGGTCCAGCAGGCCGGAGGGCTTGCCGAAGTAGACGTTTTCGGCGTACTGGCCGATTTTGGCGATGGTGTCCAGAGGCAAAGCGCCGCCGCAGAAAAGACCGTTGACCGCCACGCCCACCAGCACCTCGAAGCAGGCGGAGGAGGACAGGCCGGAGCCGCCGGGCACGTCGGAGATCACATAGGCGTCGAAGCCGGAGACCGGGTAGCCCAGCTCGTTGACCCGGGCCAGAATACCCCGGATGAGGGAGGCGGTGGTGTTTTCCTCGCTGGGGACAGGGGCGAGTTGGGCGCTGTCCACGGAGATCATGCCGTAGCCCTCGGAGAAGATGTTCACCGCGGTGGTGCCGTTGGGAGCGGAGCAGGCCAGGGCGTCCAGGTCCACCGAGCCGGTCAGGACCTTGCCCTGCTGGTGGTCGGTGTGGTTGCCGCCGATCTCGGTGCGGCCGGGGGCGGAGTAGATGGCCACCTGGGCGCTGTCGTCCTTGCCAAAGGTCTCGGCGTAGCCCTGGGCCACATGGGCCACTCGGGCGCGGAAGGTGGCCACCTGGTTCGGCTGGCGGCAGTAGATATGGGCCAGCCGGTCGTCGTAGACGCCGTCGTTCAGGTTTTGTGTCAGCTGTCGAATCGTCAACATAGAGAAAACCACTTCCTGTTCTTTGGAGTTGCCGGGCGGAATGACCGGCCTGTTGTTATCGTCATTATAGCGTGGAGAAATGAAAAAGGATATAGCAGAATGTGAATAAAAGATGTAAAAAATACAGGTTCGCAGAGAGGGAAACCGTATTTGTCACTCCCTCATGCACCCCCGGAACCGGAAGGTGAAGGAGAGGGGGCGGTCTGCGGGCAGCCAGTACTCCGGGTGAGGGACGCTGCCCCAGGTGTCGTCCCCGCCCACGCCCATCTGCATCCAGGCGCAGCGCACCACCGTGTAGTGGACGGGAGGCAGCTCGTAGGGGTGCTGGGCGCAGTCGATCTCGTGGGGGGTCCAGGGCAGGGCGGAGAAGGTCATGCCGTCGCCGGAGAACTCCATGCCCCGGCCCCGGTCGTCGGTGACTCTGGCCCAGCGGACGCCGGTGTGGCTGCCGGACTCCTGGGGCCGCAGATAGCGGGCCATCTGGTCCTTGACGCTGCCCTGCCAGATGCCCAAGCGGACGCCGTTCTGCCGGTCCACGTAGCTCTCCTCCGGGCCGTTGCCGTACCACTCCAGCCGGTCATAGTCCGCGTCCAGCTTGAACAGCATCCCGAACTCCGGCATGGGGGGCAGGCCCTCCACCGGGTCATAGGTCAGGGTGCAGGACACCTCGCCGTCCTCCTGGACGGTGTAGGCCACCCGGCAGCTGGAGGCGGGAGCGGTGGGCATATGATAGGTGTAGGTGACGGTGAGCAGCCCGTCGTGTTCCTCCACCTCCGGGGCGTAGGCCGGGTTCCAGTAGCCCATGCCCGGCTGCCGGTGGCTGACGAACTGAGAACCCACCTTCCACTGGGCGGTGAGCAGGTTCACCTGACCGCCCAGGTCGTTGTCCACCACAGGCCGCCAGAAGTTGGGCAGAGGGATGGTTTTCAGCTGCTCCACGCCGCCGTACTGGTAGGAGACCAGCCCGCCGTCTGACTTGGAGAACAGGACGCGGAAGTCGTTTCCTATCACCCCAATGTTGAAATCGGTGCAAATAATACGGAGAGGATTCGTTTTCGCGGGCTGCGCCGGGGCGGAAACCCGGTAAACGCCCTGCCCAAAGGCCACCTCATGCCCCCGCTTGGCCCAGGCCGTGTCCTGCCGGAGCCGGAAGGACACGGTGACGGCGTACTCGCCGGGGCGGGTCTCCGGCGGGAAGGGCAGGTCGTAGGTTTTCACGCTGAGGGGGGCTACGTCGGTGGGCAGCGCCGCCCGGCGGAGAGGGCGGCCGTCCCGCTCCACAATGACCTGGCAGTCATAGGCGGCGGTGGAGGTGAACAGATGCTTGTTGGTGATGGTCACCTGGTCCGCCGTCACCCGGGCGGAGATGTTCTGGTAGTTGAACTTCACCTCGGCCATTTTGGGGCTTTCGCTGCCGTCGGCGTAGCAGATGCCGTTGCCGGAAAACGCGCCGTCGTGAGGCCGGTCGTCCAAGTCGCCGCCGTAGAAGTAGGCGGTGTTGCCGCAGCGGTCCTTGCCCCGAATGGCCTGGTCGATGTAGTCCCAGATGAAGCCACCCTGATAGCGGGGTTCCGTGTCGGTCAGGTTCGTATAGCGGTCCATGCCGCCGGTGGAGTTGCCCATGGAGTGGGAGTATTCGCAGCAAAGGAAGGGCTTATCCTTGTGCTCTGCCAGGAACGCCTGAATGTCCGCGGCGGAGGGGTACATCTGGCTCTCCATATCGGAGCTTTCGGCGCTGTAGCGCCGGTCGTGGAACACGCCTTCGTAATGGACCAGCCGGGTGTCGTCCAGGGCGCGGAACCGCCGGGCCATGTCCCGGATGACCGGGCCGCCATAGCTCTCGTTGCCCAGGGACCAGATGAGGACGGAGGGGTGGTTCTTGGCGGTCTGATAGGTGGATTCCACCCGGTCCAGCAACAGCGGTTCCCACTCCATGTGGTCGCCGGGGAGGGCGCTCTCCGGCAGATGGGTGCTGTTCTGCCAGGTGCCGTGGCTTTCCATGTTGTTCTCCGCCACGACATACAGGCCCAGCTGGTCGCACAGGTCGTAGAGCAGCTGGCTGTCCGGGTAGTGGCAGGTGCGCACCGCATTGATGTTGTTGCGCTTCATGGTCAGCAGGTCCCGGCGGATGTGTTCGGCAGTGACCGCCCGGCCCGCGTCGGCGGAGAAGTCGTGGCGGTTGACCCCTTTAAAGACGATGCGCTGGCCATTGAGCAGCATCAGGCCGTCCTTCAGCTCGAACCGGCGGAAGCCCACCTGCTGGGGGACGATCTCCTGCACCATCCCCGCCCAGTCAAAGAGGGTCAGCTCCAGGTCGTAGAGGTTGGGCTTTTCCGCGCTCCAAAGCTGCGGACGATTCACCTGGATCACGGTGGAAAAGCTGCCGCCGCTGCCCCGCAGGGTGGCCCAGTGCTGGCCGTTGGCGGTGACGCCCAGCTGCCAGTTGCCCTGGCCCAAAATCGTGCCGGAGAGGGCCAGCCTGCCCCGGGTCAGCCCCTCGTCCAGGGTGGGGACCACCTTTAGGTCCTGGATATGCAGGCTGGGGACGGCGTACAGGTACACGTCCCGGTAGATGCCGGAGAAGCGGAAGAAATCCTGGTCCTCCAGCCAGCTGCCCGCGCACCACTGGTAGACCCGGAGGGCCAGCTTGTTCTCCCCCTCCCGGAGAAACTCAGTCAGCTCGAACTCGCAGGGGGAGAAGGAGTTGGCGCTGAACCCCACGTAGGCCCCGTTGAGCCACAGGGCCACGCAGCTTTCCACTCCCTGGAAGGAGAGAAACACCCGCTTGCCCTCCATCTCGTCCGGCAGGGAGAAATGCTTTACATAACAGGCCACCGGGTTATGCTCCTCCGGCAGCTGGCCGTTTTCCACGGCCTGGAGGCCGTCCCAGGGGTACTGCTGGTTGACGTACTGGGGGACGCCGTGGCCCTCCATCTGGATGTGAGCGGGGACGGCGATGGATTCCCAGCCCCGGCAGTCGAAGTCGTCGGATTCAAACCCCTGGGGGACCTGGCCCTCGTTCCGGGCGCAGGCGAAGCGCCAGACGCCGTTCAGGGAGTGTCTGAGGGGGTTGACGCCCTCCTCCAGCGCCTCCCGGGAGGGATACCAGGCGTGGTCAGAGTGGGCGGGGAGCCGGTTCTCGGCAAAATAGGCGGGGGAGCCAAGCGCGGAATAGGAAAAAGGCATAGCGATTCCTCCTAAGGATAAAAATGATGAGAAAACAACATTATGACGGTTTGGGACAACATTTTGACAAAAAACATGGGAAGAATACAAGAAGAACGTGACAATATTGTAGCAGAGAAGGAACCGCCCTGCAAGCGGGAGGAGAGGAAGTTTTCTTCGTCGAAATGACGGAAAAACAGCCTGAAATTTTGACACGGGTGACGGTTGACGGGCGCGCCTTTTTTGGGTAAAATAAAACAGGTAAAGGGCAGGGTGTGGCCTGCCCGGTGATAACCTCGGTGATTTGGGGCGTCGCCCCTTCACATATTTTATTTTCATGGCGGTGGGCCACTCCACAAAAATGGTCGCCGTACATCCAAAAAGGAGGAATCTCATCCCGTTGGCTCACGGTGCGGCAGTGTGGAGACCTGTCGTAATGCGGGTCGCCCTATACGGGCGGACGTGAGGCGGCCGTAGCGGAGGCTGGGTCGTTAGAGCCGGTATTATGTCTGAAGTCGTATTGAAAAACCTGAAGAAAGTCTATGACAACAAGGTGACTGCTGTCCACGATGTCAACCTGACCATCGCTGACAAGGAGTTCATCGTCCTGGTCGGTCCTTCCGGCTGCGGTAAGTCCACCACCCTGCGTATGGTCGCCGGTCTGGAAGACATCTCCGACGGCGAGCTGTACATCGACGGCAAGCTGTGCAACGACATCGCCCCCAAGGACCGCGATATCGCCATGGTTTTCCAGAACTACGCGCTGTATCCCCATATGTCCGTTTACGACAACATGGCCTTCGCCCTGAAGCTGAAAAAGACCCCCAAGGCCGAGATCGACAAGAAGGTCCGCGAGGTCGCCGAGATTCTGGACATCACCCAGTACCTGGAGCGTAAGCCCAAGGCCCTGTCCGGCGGCCAGCGCCAGCGTGTCGCCATCGGCCGTGCAATGGTCCGTGACCCCAAGGTCTTCCTGATGGACGAGCCGCTGTCCAACCTGGACGCTAAGCTGCGTAACCAGATGCGTGCTGAGATTATCAAGCTGCGTAAGCGCATCAACACCACCTTTATGTATGTTACCCATGACCAGACCGAGGCCATGACCCTGGGCGACCGTATCGTCATCATGAAGGACGGTTTCGTCAACCAGATCGGCGCTCCTCAGGATCTGTTCAACAAGCCGGTGAACCTGTTTGTGGCTGGCTTCATCGGTATGCCCGTGATGAACTTCTTCGACAACTGCAAGCTGGAGCTGAAGAACGGCGTTTACTATGCCAACATGAAGGGTGTCTCCTTCAAGCTGGATGACTTCCAGCAGAAGGCGCTGAAGCAGAACAACCAGCAGCCCTGCGACATCATCTGCGGTGTCCGTCCCTGCCATGTCACCATCGGCGAGGGCGACCTGAAGGCCAAGATTGAGGTCTCCGAGATGCTCGGCTCCGAGGTCAACCTCCACGCTGACTGCGAGGGCGACGAGGTCGTCATGGTCATCCCCACCGCCGACCTGAACGTGGACGTGTCCATGGGTGCCACCGTCAACTTCACCACCCAGCCCCGGCTGATCCAGCTGTTCGACAAGGCCACCAGCAACAACCTGATCTGGTACGATGCTGAGTCCGCCAACGCCAACGCTCCTGTCAGCAAGAGCTACGATTTCGAATAATCTGCGCATAGACTTTTCCTAGCATAAATTTTATCCCGCTCCGGTTCGCCGGAGCGGGATTTTTGCGCGTAACGGCTTGCAAAACCTGTCCTCTCTCTGCTATAATGCCTCTGCTGCGCCAAATGGCGCGAACCCATGATAAAGGCGGAACGAGCCATGAGAAAAATCAGAACCAGCTACGACCACACCATCTACGCCTGCTACCTGGGTTACATCACCCAGGCCATCGTCAACAACTTTGCCCAGCTGCTGTTCCTGACCTTCCGCAGCAGCTACGGCATCCCCTGGAGCAGATCACCCTGTTGGTGACGCTGAACTTCGGCGTGCAGCTGATGGTGGACTTCCTCTCGGCCCGGTTTGTGGACAAAATCGGCTACCGGGTTTGCGTGGTGGCGGCCCACGTCTGCGCCGCGCTGGGCCTGGTGTGCATGGGGACGCTGCCCCAGGTGCTAAGCCGCCCCTTCGTGGGGCTGTGCCTGTCTGTCGTGCTTTACGCCATTGGCGGCGGCCTCATCGAGGTGCTGGTCAGCCCCATTGTGGAAGCCTGTCCCACCGAACACAAGGAGGCGGCCATGAGCCTGCTCCACTCCTTTTACTGCTGGGGCCATGTGTTTGTGGTGCTGGTCTCCACCCTGTATTTCACCGTGTTCGGGGTGGAGAACTGGCCGTATCTGGCCTTCTTCTGGGCAATCCTCCCGGCGGTGAATGCGGTGTACTTCTCCCAGGTGCCCATCCAGACGCTGGTGGAGGAGGGCGAGGGCCTCTCCATCGGGCAGCTGCTGCGGAGCAGACTGTTCTGGGTGCTGTTCCTGTTGATGGTCTGCTCCGGCGCGGCGGAACAGTCCATGAGCCAGTGGGCCTCCACCTTCGCGGAGGACGGCTTGCAGGTCTCCAAGACCATCGGCGACCTGGCCGGTCCCTGTCTGTTTGCCCTGCTGATGGGCAGCTCCCGGGCCATCTACGGCAAGCTGGGGGAGCGGCTGCGGCTGGAGCCGTTTATGGCGGGCAGCGCCATCCTGTGCGTATTCAGCTACCTGCTGGCCTGTTTCAGCGCCAACCCGGCGCTGGCGCTGTTGGGCTGCGGCCTGTGCGGCTTCTCCGTGGGGATCATGTGGCCCGGCACCTTCTCCATTGCCGCAAAGCGCTGCCCGGCGGGAGGCACCGCCCTGTTCGCCCTGCTGGCCCTGGGGGGCGACGTGGGCTGCGGCGGCGGCTCCACCCTGGTGGGGCTGATGACCGGCGCACTGGGCGGCAATTTGAAGCGGGGGCTGCTGTTTGGAATCCTCTTCCCGGTGGGGCTGCTGGCCTGCCTGTGGCTGGTGGGGCTGCTGGCCCAGCGGAAGGATAGCTGATTCCGCAAGCTCTGTGCCGCTGACAAAGCGCCGCGGCCGCAGCGGCGCGGCAGAGGAAAGGCACCAGAAGATGAAAAAAGGGAGCGTTGCAAAACACTCCCCACAAAAAGCGAAGGTTAGGCGCCCGAAAGGGGTAGCCTAACCTTGCTTTTTGCTTTAGAATATTGGTGTGAACAATAACAATTCCAAGCAAGGCCAGTATACGACATATGAGCGGGATGGTCAACTGGTACTTGCATTAAATCAGGGCAAAAGCATTTAAACTTCTAATGAGATGTGGTAAGATAGTCTTATGAAG
>JAJPXY010000030.1 GCA_021205205.1 Clostridiales bacterium | reverse complement strand
AAACGCTCCTGTCCGGCGGGCTGGTTGTTTTTCGTCTGTGATTTAGCAGGTAGCGCCACCCTTGACGGTCTTTTTCAGGATGGCCTCTTTATCCATGGTGTTGTCCAGCAGCTTCTGGTTGACGTAGTCGAAGCCCAGCCGGGTCACGGTGTCCGCGAAGCGCTCGCCGGTCTGTCCCTCGTCCCGGAACAGTAGGATGGCCCGCTCCACGACGCCCATGACCTCCTCCTCGGAGGTGAAGATGCGGGTGAGCGGCTGGCCGTGGGCCACCTTCTTGCCCCAGCGCCCGCCGATGTAGATGCGGTAGCCGTCCTGATAGTCCAGCGCGCCGAACACGCACTGGTTCTTGCAGCGGCCGCAGTTGTTGCACTGGGTCGGGCCGATTTTGATTTTGCCGTCTTCGACTCTTGCCACCTTGATGGGGCAGGTGGCCTCCACCCGGCACTTCTTGCAGCCCCGGCACTTGGCGTAGTCGATCATCGGCACCCGCTGGCCCACGATGCCCAGGTCGTTCAGATTGGGCTTGACGCAGTTGTTGGGGCAGCCGCCCACGGCGATCTTGAACTTGTGAGGCAGGGTCACGCCGTGGTAGCCCACATAGAACGCCTCGTGGAGCCGCTCGGACAGGCCGAAGGTGTCGATGAGGCCGTACTGGCAGGTGGTACCCTTGCAGGACACTACCGGGCGCACCAGGGAGCCGGTGCCGCCAGTCTCCAGGCCGTGGTCGTGGAGGAAGTCCATCACCGTCTGGAGGTCGGCGTACTTCACGCCCTGGATCTCCAGGGTCAGGCGGGTGGTCATAGTGACCTCGCCGGAACCAAAGCGCTCCGCCGCCTCGGCGATGATGCGGTGTTCCTCGGCGGTGATTTTGCCGTTGCGGGCGATGACGCGGACGTTGAACACGTCCGGGTAACTCTTATCCTGCAAGCAGCCCAGAGCCTTCACCCGCTTGATCTCCGCCGCAGGCAGCGCGCCGGTGAACTCCACCTTGACCTCGTTGACAAACAGGCCGCCCTCCAGGGCACGGGTGTTGGTGTAGCCGAAGGCTTTCAGCCGGTTTTGCAGCAGGTAGCCCCGCTTGCCCTTGGCGCAGACCAGCAGCAGCTTCTCGTCCTTGTCGATGCCGTCCAGCGGCCCGTTGACGGCGGTCAGGTTGACCCACTGTGCGCCGGGGATGGCGGGGGCGGGGCTGGCGTCGATGACCTTGTAACCCTTGGCCTTGCCCGCCGCGTACTCGGCAGGGGTGAAGCTCTCATAGGCCCCGCTGAGCTTGTTCTCCAGGATGTAGCAGGCCTGGACGAAGGGGTGGATGACGGTGGAAAAGGGGGGCGCATAGGCGTAGTCCAGCGTGTCGAAGTCCTCCAGCTTCATCCCGGCGGAGATGCCGGTGACGGCGATGTCCACCATCTTGTCCACAGCGCCGGACCCCAGCACCTGGATGCCCAGCAGAGCGTGGGTGGCCCGGTCGGCGATGAGCTTGGTGACGAAGGTGGAGGCGTCCGGGTAGTAGTGGGCCTTATCGTCGGTGACGCAGGTGGCGGTGATAACATCGTACCCCGCCGCCTGGGCCTGGGCCTCGGTGAGGCCGGTGTGCCCGGCGTTCAGGTCGTTTGCCAGCCGCACCACGCCGGTCCCCAGGCAGCCGCCATAGGTCAGGTTCGCCCAAGTCAGGTTTTTGGCCAGCAGGCGGCCGGTCAGGTTGGCGGTGGAGCCCATGGCGGACCATTGGCTGCTGCCGGTCAGGCTGTTGTAGACCTGGGCGCAGTCGCCCACGGCGTAGATGTCCCCAATGTTGGTGCGCTGCTGCTTGTCCACCACGATGGTGCCGCGGTTCATCTCGATGCCGGAACCGGCCAGGAACCCGGTCGCCGGGCGGACGCCGATGGCCAGCACCACCAGCTCCCCCGCGAAGGTACCCAGGGTGGTGCGGACGCCGGTGGCCTTGTCGGTCCCCTGCACTTCCTCCAGCCCGGCCCCGGTGATGACCCGCATCCCCTTGGCCTGGAGCTTGCGGCGGATGTAGGCGGCCATCTCCGCGTCGAACAGGTTGGGCAGCACCTGGCTGGCCATGTCCACCACGGTGACGCTGACGCCCTTGGCCATCAGGTTCTCCGCGATCTCCAGCCCGATGAAGCCGCCGCCCACCACCACGGCGCTGCGGCAGCTATGCTGCTCCACATAGGCCCGCAGGTCGATGGCGTCGTCCGGGGTACGCATGGTGAACACGCCGGGCAGGTCCTTCCCCGGCACATCCGGCACAAAGGGGGCCGCGCCGGTGGCGATGACCAGCTTGTCATAGCCCACGGTCTCCCCATTGGCGAAGGTGACGGTTTTCTCCGCCCCGTTGACGGAAACGGCCTCCATGCCGGTGCGCACGGCCACACCGGTCAGGCCGGTGAAGCTGGCCGGAGTGTTGACGATCAGCTCCTCCCGGGTCTCGATGTCTCCGCCCACGTAGTAGGGCAGGCCGCACCCGGCATAGGAAATGTCCTGGCTTTTGGTGTAGATGGTAACGGTCGCGCTGCGGTCCTGACGCATCAGCTTTGCGGCGGTCTTGGTGCCGGCGGCTACGCCGCCAATTACAATAACATTCATACGGGCACGCTCCTCTGGCGCCGCCATATTTTGGGGGGAAGCTCTGCTGAAATGGCCTCGGATGGCTAAGCGAGCAGATTTTGCGCAGGTCGAGGCGCAAAAACGCAGGAATACTTTGTGTATTTCAAGTTTTTGCAACGAAGAATTGCACGAAATATGCCGTTTAGACGCCGGGAGTTATTTCATCGGAGGTTCCTGGAAGACGGCGCTCTTTCTCACGTTGATTATACGCCCCATTTATGATAAAATCTATTTAGCAATTCTTATGTGTCTATTAGAGAATTTTATCGAAGCTGTTAGCCGTTAGCCATTAGCTGTTAGTTACGTACTGTCAATCTAAAACGAATAGCGTAAAACAGATGTTTATTATCAGACCGATTTGCAGAACAGACCCAGGGCGCAGAGCAAATTGTCGAGTACCACAAAGCTAACAGCTAAGAGCTAAAAAAGGGGGAATACACCATGTTAGATTATCGTATCGAGACCTTTCTGGTGCTGTGCGATTGCGGGAGTTACCGCGAGACGGCCCAGCGGCTGCACCTGAGCCAGCCCGCCGTCACGCAGCAGATCCACCACCTGGAGGAAGTTTATCAATGCAAGCTGTTCCACTACGCGAACCGGCGGCTGGAAAAGACCCCGGCGGCGGAGACGCTGGAGATCTACGCCCGGGCGGCGCGGCACCAGGAGCAGGCGCTGCGGGAAAAGCTCCGGGAAGAAAAGCCCACCCGCTCCCTCCGGGTGGGGGCCACCAAAACCATTGGCGACTATTTCCTGACGGATTACATCCACCGCTTTTTGCAGGAGGAGGAAAACACACTGGAGTTCCTGGTGGACAGCACCCAGCGCCTCCTGCATGAGCTGGAACAGAACCGGCTGGATTTCGCCGTCATCGAGGGGTTCTTCGACAAGGAACGCTTCGACTCCATCCTGCTCCGGCGGGAACCGTTCGTAGGCATCTGCCGCAAGGGACACCCCTTCGCGGGGCGGACGGTCCCCATGGAGGAGCTGTTGAGCGAGACCATCATCCACCGGGAGGCCGGTTCCGGCACCCGGGCCATTTTGGAGCAAAAACTGGCAAGCTACAACGAGTCGTTGGACCGGTTCCGGCACTGCATTTGCATCTCCAGCTTCAAAATCATCCTGGACCTGGTCCGGGAGGGCTACGGGGTCTCCTTTGTCTACAATATTCTGGCGGAGAGCGACCCAAATCTGGAAAAGTTCTGGCTGGAGGACGGCCTCATGATCCGGGAGTTCAACATCGTCTACCTGAAACACGCCGATTTGGAGGAGAAGATCGGGTGGTTCTTTCAGGAGTGACCGCACAACAAACAGCGCCGGGCAGAGGTTTGGTTCTGCCCGGCGCTTTTGCGCGGTAAGGCCGCCGACGGAGCACCGCCAGCGGCCTTTATTACGCTTTGGTTCTTCTATTTTGCTCAGTTCTATTGCGCATCTTTCGCTCCCAGCTTTTCTTTACAGCTGTTCGCGATTGATTCGCAGCGCCTGACTAACAGCTAATAGCTAACGGCTAACAGCTTATCAATAGCACACGCCCTGGGCCAGCATGGCGTCAGCGACTTTCAGGAAGCCGGCGATGTTGGCGCCCGCCTGGATGTCGCCGGGCATACCGTACTTCTCGGCGGCGGCGGCGCAGGAATCATAGATGGACTCCATGATGCCTTGGAGCTTGGAATCGACCTCCTCGAAGGTCCAGCTCAGGCGCTCGGAGTTCTGGCTCATCTCCAGGCCGGAGGTGGCCACGCCGCCGGCGTTGGAAGCCTTGCCGGGGCTGTAGAGCAGGCCGTTGCCCTTGATGACCGCAATGGCCTCGGGGGTGCAGGGCATATTGGAGCCTTCGAACACGCCGATGACGCCGTTCTTGACCAGAGCCTGCGCGGAAGCCTCGTCGATCTCGTTCTGGGTGGCGCAGGGCAGAGCGATGTCAGCCTTGACAGTCCAGATGCCGGAGCAGCCCTGGACATACTTGGCGGTGGGGACATAGTTCAGGTAGGTGCTGATGCGGTCCCGCTTCTGCTCCTTGATGACCTGGATGACCTTATAGTCGATGCCGTTCTCGTCCACGATATAGCCGTTAGAGTCGGACATGGCGATGACCTTGCCGCCCAACTGGGTGGCCTTCTGGTTGGCGTAGATGGCCACGTTGCCGGAGCCGGAGATGATGACCTTCTTGCCCTGGAAGCTCTTGCCGTTGGCCTTCATCTGGGCGTTGGCGAAGTAGCACAGGCCGAAGCCGGTGGCCTCGGTACGGGCCAGGGAGCCGCCGTAGGTCAGGCCCTTGCCGGTGAGGACGCCGGTCCAGGTGTTGGTCAGGCGCTTGTACTGGCCGAACATATAGCCGATCTCGCGGCCGCCCACGCCGATGTCACCGGCGGGCACGTCGGTGTCGGGGCCGATGTGCTTGACCAGCTCGGTCATGAAGCTCTGGCAGAACCGCATGACCTCGGCGTCGCTCTTGCCCTTGGGGTCGAAGTCGGAGCCGCCCTTGCCGCCGCCCATGGGCAGGGTGGTCAGAGCGTTCTTGAAGATCTGCTCGAAGCCCAGGAACTTGATGATGGACAGGTTGACGTTCTCGCGGAAGCGCAGGCCGCCCTTGTAGGGGCCGATGGCGGAGTTGAACTGGACGCGGTAGCCACGGTTCACCTGCACCTTACCGTTATCGTCCACCCAGGGCACGCGGAAGATGATGACGCGTTCCGGCTCGACGATGCGGCCGACGATGTTCTGCTCCTCATAGCGGGGGTCAGCCTCCACCACGGGCACCAGGGTCTCCAGAACCTCGTGGACGGCCTCCAGGAACTCGGACTGCTCCGCATAACGGGCTGCCAGGTCCTCATAGACACTGTTCAGATAAGCGTTGTTGATTGCCATAAATAAAACATCCTTTCCTGGCGGGGCGGTACGAAACCCCACACGGTTTGAATACAGGCCGGTCATCCGGCGCAGGACTGGGTCCGCCACCCTGCACCTTTGTACCGGCCTCCCGTGAAGGGCTTGCGTGCCCAACCAGAAAAGGCTGAAAAAGCGGAAACAACTCCGAAAAATCGTTCCGCGCAAAAGGCTCATCTGAGCGGCCCCTTTGCCGTCCCGATTATAGTACATCATTTTCTGCCAAATTGCAAGTAAAATTTCGATTTTTTGCAATACTGACAGTTATCTTGCAGAATTGAACGTTTTTTCTGCATAATTTGCACGGACGTCCCGCAAAATGCAGAGCTGCTTGCACCGAAGGATTTCACTCATTTTTTGTTCTGTCTTTTGCAAAATTCGACTCTTCCAAATCCTGCGGTATTTCTTCTGCTCAGGTATGAGAACAGGCCGCACCCCGTTGCCCGCCTCTGCACACGATTCCGTTTTTTCTATTAAATGTGTAGGGGCGGCCCTTGGCCGCCCGGGGAACATCTCTCTGAACATGGGCGGCCGAGGGCC
>JAJPXY010000078.1 GCA_021205205.1 Clostridiales bacterium | reverse complement strand
CTTTTTTGCGGTTTTTCGAGGTTTGTGTACACCGAGCCGTGCGTTTAGCTGCGCGCTTTTTATGACGGGTATCCTGCGTTATTTTCCTTCGTCTTCTCGCCTCATAGTCCCATAATCAGGACTATAAATCTATATTTTTGCAGGAATGTTCTTATTTATATTCATTTGACGGGTTTCCCAGCTTTTTCTCAATGAAAGAAAAAAATCTTTAAAAAAGTGCTTGACAATTACGCCGTCTTGTAGTATAGTAATGACAGCAAAAAGAACAGCAGTTCTTAAGAAGGAGTTGATTCCAAAGAACACCTGAAAACGGCAGCTGTACCGGAAAAGCAGCAGGTTCCTAACCACCCCATCCCATGACCGAAAAGGATGATGTGTTATGAGGCTGAACTTCAAGTCCCCCATCAAATAACACAGGAGGTACGGTCCAATGTACAGTTAAGTTCGTCCCTTCCAATCCCCCGTTTCCGAAAGGATGATGTGTTATGAGAGTCGCGTTTCAGGCGCCCATCAAATAACGCAGGAGGTACGGTCCAATGTGCAATTAAGTCCCCAAAACTGGAGTAAGTGAGGTACAGACCAATGGTACTCGATTTCAAATCAGAACAGAAGTGACCCGGCGAGAGGTTGAATCGTCGGGTCACTTCTATTTTTTTGCGCGGTTTTCGACCTGGGGCCTCATCCATGCAGAAAGTTGGCGACGTATTCGGCGTTGATCTCCGCGATCTCCTTCTTCCCCTCGATGTAAGGCCGGTACATTTCCCAGGGGTCGCCGCCGCCCAGGCAGCAGGAGGAGCAGTTCTCACAGCCACCGCTGCCGCAGTCCAGCGAACGCCGAATGATCTCCTCCCGCTCCGCTCGGGTGGTGTCTCGAATCAGGGTGCTTTTCATGGCGCGCGCCTCCTTTGCCTTATATATACCCAGTTGGTTAATAGGAATTATAGTCCTCCTTCACCCCGCTGTCAAGGGAAAGATGACAATACCACCCTTGCGTCTTTTGTACCTCCGCGGTATAATAGGGGAAACGCGATGGGAGGGTGGCCCGCCGCCCTCCGCTATGGCAAAAGGGAGGACACGCACATGACTTATCAGGAAGCGCAGGCCGCCGCCCGGCTGTGCATTGGCGAAAAGTGCCACGCCTGCCCTGTCTGCAACGGCAGGGCCTGCAAAAACACCGTCCCCGGCCCCGGGGCCAAGGGCGTGGGCGACGTGGCCATCCGCAACTACGACAAATGGCAGGAAATTCGGGTGAACATGGACACCCTTTGCGAAAACCGGCCCATCGACACGAGCCCGGAGCTGTTCGGGCAGACCTTCCGCTATCCCTTCTTCGCGGGGCCGGTGGGGGCGGTGCAGCTCCACTACAGCGACAAATACTCCGACGTGACCTATAACGACACGCTGGTGGCCGCCTGCGCCAAGGGCGGCATCGCTGCCTTCACCGGTGACGGCAGCGACCCCAACGTGATGGTAGCCGCCACAGCCGCCATCGCCGCCAACGGCGGCATGGCCGTCCCCACCGTCAAGCCCTGGAACATCGACACCATCCGGGAGAAAATGGCCCTGGTGGCCCAGTCCAACTCCTTTGCGGTGGCCATGGACGCGGACGCCGCCGGGCTGCCCTTCTTGAAGGGACTGACCCCGCCCGCCGGTTCCAAGAGCGTGGACGAGCTGCGGGAGGTGGTCAAGGCCGCCGGGAAGCCCTTTGTGGTCAAGGGCATCATGACCGTCAAGGGCGCGCTGAAAGCCCAGGAGGCCGGGGCCGCCGGCATCGTAGTCTCCAACCACGGGGGCCGGGTGCTGGACCAGTGCCCCGCCACCGCCGAGGTGCTGCCTGAAATCGTGGAGGCCCTGCGCGGCTCCGGCGTGAAGGTGCTTGTAGACGGCGGCATCCGCACCGGCGTGGACGTGTTCAAGGCGTTGGCCCTGGGCGCGGACGCGGCGCTCATCGCCCGCCCCTTCGTCACCGCCGTCTATGGCGGCGACCAGGAAGGCGTCCTGGCGTACATCAAGCAGCTGGCCGGAGAGCTGGAGGACACCATGCAAATGTGCGGCGCGGCCACGCTGGCGGACATCACGCCGGATATGGTGCGTCTGCCCCGGTGAGCGCTTGCTTTGCCAATAAATGATTGAAAACCGCTGGAAACGGGTTGTGTGCCTGTTTCCAGCGGTTTTATTGACTTTTATCTGACAACACGAAACCCCTCCGCCACCGCCTAAAGGCGGCGGCCCTCCTCCCCTTTCAGGGGCGGCAAGAGGGGCGGAAGGTTAGGGAATAACACTTCTCCGTGGAAAACTTGTACTATGCTGGACAAAAACGCTGACGAAACCATAAGTACTATCCAAACTAACAGCACATTGCTAATTGCTAATTCTTCTCCGCAGCAGTTCCAGATCCAACAAATTCAGCGCCATGGCCGCCGCCGAAGTGCCGAAGGCCAGCTTGTTGGTCAACGTAGGGTTTTGCACGGTCAGCACCGCCACGGCGAACATCAGCGCGGTGGAGACCACGCTGCGGAAGATGGCCGTCACCACCTGTGCCACGGAGACCGGCTCCCCCTTCACCGCGAAAGCGATCAGGACGCCCTGCACCCCCGCCCACAGAATGGCGACGATGGCAGCCCAGACCACCCGCTGGGTCCAGTTCAGCGCCACGGTCAGCAGCGCAGCCAGCTCTGCCAGCAGCACCACAAGCAGGAACCCCTCCGGCACCCACGTCAGCGGCCCTAGCAGCCGCTTTTTCTCTTGTTCGTTCTCATCCATGGCGTTTCACTCCACAATTATGTCGGTTTTCCGCACCTTTGCCCAGTCGAAGTCCCGCACCAGCTCCCGGGCCGCCACCGGCTCCGGGCGGTCCGTCAGGCCCGCCCAACAGGCCAGCCGCCCCACCACTTCCTCTGGGCGGACACCGCGTGCGCGGATGGCCCCCAGGTCCAGGTCTCGCTGCCGCTTGGAGAGGCGGTGGCCATCCTGCCCGTAGAGCAGGGGGACGTGGAAATAGTCCGGTTGGGGGAACCCCAGCTGCCGCTGGAGCCAAATCTGCCGGGGGGTGGAGTCCAGCAGATCCTCCCCCCGCACCACCTGGCTGACGCCCATCAGGGCGTCGTCCACCACCACCGCCAGCTGGTAGGCGTAGACCCCATCGCTGCGGCAGAGGATAAAGTCACCGCACTCCCAGGCCAGGTTCTGGGCCTGTTGGCCCATGACCCCGTCGGTGAAGGAAACAACTTCCTCCGGGACGCGAACGCGGAAGGCGGGCTTGCGGGTTTTGGCCCGCTCAATTTGCTGCTCCGGCGTCAGGTCCCGGCACGCGCCGCTGTAGAGGGGCGTGCCGTCGCTGCGGTGGGGCGCGGAGGCCGCGTGGAGCTGGTTTCGGCTGCAAAAACAGGGATAGAGCAGCCCCTTTGCCCGGAGCTGCTCCAAATAGGTCCTGTAAAGTTCGCTCCGGCGGCTCTGGTAATAGGCTGCGCCGCCCTGGCTGCCGCCCATGTCCCAGTCCAGGCCCAGCCAGCGGAGGTCCTCCTCCACCTGGGCGCAGTAGGCCGGTTTGCACCGGGCGGGGTCCAGGTCCTCCAGCCGAAGGACCATCTCCCAGCCCGCCTGCCGGACGGAGAGCCAGGCCAGCAGGGCGGAAAAAGCGTTGCCCAGGTGCATCCGCCCGCTGGGGCTGGGGGCGAACCGCCCCCGGAGCTGTGTTTTCTGTGCCATAATTGATAACAATTCGTATTTTTTGTCGGCATATAACGATTTGGACAGGGTCAGCGGTGTCCGCCGCGGCTGCCGCCGCCTCCGCCAAAGCCGCCGCCTCCACGGCTGCCGCCACCGCCGCCGAAACCTCCGCCGCCGAAGCCGCCGCCGCCGTGGCTGCTGCCACCGCCGCCAAAGCCGCCCCCGCCGGAACGGGGCCGGGAGCTGCCGCCGGGACGGGGTCCGCCGCCGAAGCCGCCGCCTCTGGGACCGCCGGGACCACCGGGACCACCTGGGCCGCCGCCGAACCCACCGGGGCCGGGGCCAGGTCCGCCAGGCCCTCTCGGGGGCCGACGCCACCGGTTCCGGTTCCAGAAGAGCAGCGGAGTGAACATCACCGGGGGCCGGTCCATATACCCGTACTGGCGGTACCAGCGGTTGTACCGGCTGCGGTCAATGGCGTTGAGGATGATCAGCACCACAATAATTAAAAAGATGATACTCATGACAGCTTCACCTCCTGTGTATTCGCTTTCGTAACTGTAATCGTAGTCATAATAGGCATCGTCCACCCAGCCGCCGGAGGTCCCATCCGCCGTGGTGGAGGACTGGCCGTTTTTCCCGGCCAAATAGGTGTCCATGGCCTCCATCAGGGTGAGCACCGCCGTGTCATAGTCCCCGCTGTAGAAGTAGGGGTCCACGTACTCGCTCAGGTAGGAGGCATAGTCAAAGTCCGTGTAGTTGCTGCCGTAGAACAGGTAGTCCGCCTGACCGCCCACGTCCAGCACCAACAGGAAGTCGTTGCCATACAGCTCCCACTTGTCGAAGACCTCGCTGCCGAAGTCGGTGGCGTCCCAGCCCTTCATGCTGTCCACCGTCACCACCGCCACGTAGGCGGTGTAGCTGGTGTCGAACGCGCTGTTGTAGTCCCGCACCTGGGTCTCCGTTTCGGAGGAGAGGACATTGGCCTCGTCACAGACCCAGTTGCCCACCTGCACGTCGGGCAGGCTGGCGGGGGCAGTCGTCACGGAATAAGCCAGACAGCCCACCACCACCAGGACGGTGATGACCACCGCCACAGAAAATTTTTTCAGAAATTTCATATGCCTCACCTGTTTGTTTGGGGTGCAGACGGCTTTTGCAGCCATTAGCTTTCGGCTCTTCGCTTTTCACCTGGTGGTGCAAGGAGAGCGGTTAGTGGCTGGCAGAGCCTGGCCTTCTTGCGATTCGCTTATGGTATGCAGCACCTGACCAACAGCTAACAGCTAACAGCTCAATTCCGCAGCTCCAGCAGCTTCTGCCGCAGCTCGCCCTCGATCTTGCCCAGTTCCTTCTCGGCGTCGGCCCGCTTCTGTCGCCCCTCGTCCTGGATCTTCATCACCTCGTCCAGGGTGGAGATCAGGTCCTCGTTGGTCTTGCGCAGGGTCTCCAGGTCCACAATGCCCCGCTCCGACTCTTTGGCAGTGTTGATGGTGCCCATTTTGAGCATCTCGGAGTTCTTTTTCAGCAGCTCGTTGGTCATGTTGGTCACGGCCGACTGGGCGGCGGTGGCCTGACGGGAGCGCTCCAGCCCCATGGAGATGACCATCTGGCTCTTCCACAGAGGGATGGTGTTCAGCAGCGAGGTATCGATCTTCTCGATCATGGTGGCGTCGTTGTTTTGCAGCAGCCGGGTCTGGGGGCCCATTTGCAGGGAGATCATCCGGGTCAGCTCCAGGTCGCCGATCTTCTTCTCGAACCGCTGGATCATGTTGGCGTAGTCGTTATACGCTTCCGCGTCCTCCTGGGTCCCGCTCTGGAGGGCCTTCTCGTGGAGCTGCTGGAGGTCCTCCGCCTTGACCTTGGCCAGCTTTTTCTTACCGGCCACGATATACATGGTCAGCTCCTTGTAATACTGCTGGTTCAGGTCATACATCTGGTCCAGCATGGCCACATCCTTCATCAGGTTCAGCTTGTGCTGCTCCAAAATCTCGCAGATTTTGTCCACGTTGGCCTCGGCCTTGGCGTTCTGCGCCCGGACCTCGTCGGCCTTGACCTTGGCCCGGCCAAAGAGGCCCTTTTTCTTCTGGGGTTCCCCGCTGGGGTCGTAGTTTTTCAGCTCTACCACCAGGCTGGAGAGGCTGTCGCCGATGTCGCCCAGGTCCTTGGTGCGCACCTGGTTCAGGGCGTTCTCGGAAAAGGCGGCGATGTTCTTCTGGGCCGCTACGCCGTACTGCATCACCTGGGTGGCGTCGGTGATGTCGATTTTCTCCACGAACTCATCCACGGCTTTTTTCTCCGCCTCGGAGAGCATGGAGTCGTCCACCACCACGGCTTCCGCCTCCTTTTTGGGGGCCTCCGCAGGCGCGACGCCTGTGGTCAATGTGGGTGCGGCGGGGGGCTGGAC
>JAJPXY010000002.1 GCA_021205205.1 Clostridiales bacterium | reverse complement strand
TTTTATGAATTTGGGGCCAGGTGCTTTACCTGACCCCAACATTTATTATAGAACCCTTTTTTTACCTGGAAAAACCCGATAAATGAAAAAAATCCGTTGAACTCTTAACAAGTCCAACGGATTTTTGGCGCAGAAGGAGGGATTTGAACCCTCGCGACGGTCTCCCGCCCTACACCCTTAGCAGGGGCGCCTCTTCGGCCACTTGAGTACTTCTGCAAAGTGGTAGAATAATAAAACCAGATTCAGTTTTGTGCGGTGGAGGAATCGTCTGGCGGAGAGAGTGGGATTCGAACCCACGGCCCCTTGCGGGGTCACCAGTTTTCAAGACTGGCTCCTTAAACCGCTCGGACATCTCTCCAAATGGTCTTTTCCACGCACGGATTATTATAGCGGACAGAAGCGACTTTGTCAATGAAAATTTAAAATTTTCCGAAAAAGATTCTTTCCGCCGTCAGCCCCGGGAAAATAAGTTGCATTTTCCCACATTTGCGGCTATAATCATTTTGTGGATTTTGTTCCAAATCAGCATCTTCGGCCCGGGGCAGGAGGGAAAAATCCTTTACGGCTGAGAAAAATGCCCGTTCTTCTCCCCTTTTTTCTATTTTCTCGAAAATAAGGGCAAAAAAGTCTCACGCCCTCCCGGCTGTTCTGTGCAAAACCCTGTGGAAACTGTTCAATTCCGCTGGTTCCTCTTCGTCTAAAAAAAGAAAGGTGGTTCCCTATGTCCTACATTTGCCTGATCGCCAACCAAAATGGCATCGCCGCTGCCGGCGACAGCCGTCTGACCTTTCAACCCGAAGCGCTCGGTCTGCACCTGGACCGGGGTCGGAAGGTCTTTTCCGACCAGGACCAGGGTCTGGTCTGGGCCTGCTGCGGCCTGACGATTTTCGGCGGCGTCAACTACTGCTGGCTGGCGGAGCGTATCCTCCGCCAGAAGAACCGCAGCCTGTCCAGTCGCCTGAATCAAATCACCGGCGCGCTACGCAGAGCCACGGCTGCCCAGCACCGAATCAGCCGAAAAAATTCCACGTTCACCCTGCTGCTGGGGCAGGTCAGGGACGGCGGAACCGTCGTCCACGTGCTGGACGTGGTCAACGGGGAGGCCACCCACAAGGTCCTTGACGGGCCTGTGCTGGTCCACGCAGGATGGAGCGCCAGTTTGCGCCAGAGCAAGCCCGCTGTCTCCGACTATGCAAACGACTCCCTGGGGCAGCTCATCGACCTGGTCAAAAAACGCTGCCTATGGGCCATCCACAAGGACAGCACGCTGGCCCAGCAGGACAGGAAGCACCGGCAAACCGTTGGCGGCAGCGTGCGGGTGGCCTATGTCGCCATTCCACAGCCATGATCTACACGCCGATGACCAAAAAGGCTCTGCTGTTGGCCTGGGACGCCCACCGGGGCCAGTGGGACAAGAGCGGTCTGCCCTACATCCTCCACCCCTGCCATCTGGCCGAGCAGATGGAGTACGAGCTGACCTGCACCACCGCCCTGCTCCACGATGTGGTGGAGGACACCGACTGGACCCTGGAGGCGCTGGCGCTGGAGGGCTTTCCCGCCCCGGTGCTGGAGGCGCTGGCGCTGCTGACCCGCGACCCGGCCGCCCCCTATCTGGACTACGTCCGCGCCCTTTCCGTCGATCCCATCGCCCGGGCCGTCAAGCTGGCCGATCTGCGGCACAACAGCGACCTGACCCGGCTGGAGACCGTCACGGAACGAGATCGGATGCGGGTAGAAACCTATCAAAAAGCGCTGGTTCTGCTGGAAGGATCGGCCTCCGGTCCATCAGACGGTTAAGTGCGGACCCTTGCGCCCGCTGGCAGAGAAACATCGGATGCGGCAAAGCGGGGACCGTTTTATATCGGCTCCCGCTTTTTACATTGGAATAGAGACAAACTGTGAGAACATAGCGTAACGACAGCGCCCCAAGAAAGGAGTGAGCCTGTTATGCTCTCTGTTCTCACCCTGCTATTGCTCCAGGGCCGGTTCCTGACCCTGCGTCTGGGCGGTTCCGGCTCCTTCCCCAAGCCCCTCTCCGCCCAAGAGGAGCAGGACTGCCTCCAGCGCGCGGCAGCGGGAGAGGAAGCGGCCCGCAACACCCTCATCGAACACAACCTGCGGCTGGTGGCCCACATTGCCAAAAAATATTACAACCAGACCGGGGACTCCGATGACCTGATCTCCATCGGCACCATCGGCCTCATCAAGGCGGTGAACACCTACAAGCCGGAAAAAAACAGCAAGCTGGCCACATACGCCGCCAGATGTATCGAAAACGAAATCCTTATGCACCTGCGGCGCAGCAGGCGCATCGCCGGGGAGGTCTCGCTGAACGACGCCCTGGACCAGGAGGACGAGGGCTCCTCCCCCTCTCTGCTGGACGTGTTAAGGGTGGAGGATACCATGCTGGAGGACCTGAACACCCGGGACTCCTGCGAGAAGGTCCGCCGGGCGGTGTATCAGTGCCTGGAGGGGCGGGAACAGCTGGTCATCGTCAAACGCTACGGTCTGGACGGCCGTCCGCCGGAGACCCAGCGGGTGGTGGCGGAGAAGTGCGGCATCAGCCGCAGCTATGTTTCCCGCATCGAGAAAAAAGCGTTAAAAAAGCTGGAAGATTATCTGGAACAGCGCTGAAAGACGTGGTAAAATAAAAGACAGTAAAGCGCGAAACAATATCGGCCAAAGGATGTGAATCACATGGACAACACCAAAGCGATCGAGACCTTACAGCAGTGGATCGACGGCAGCGACAACATTGTCTTTTTCGGCGGGGCAGGGGTTTCCACCGAGAGCGGTATCCCCGACTTCCGCAGTCAGGACGGACTGTATAACCAGAAGTATGACGAGCCGCCGGAGACCATCATCTCCCATACCTACTTCATGAGATACCCAGAGAAGTTCTACCGGTTCTACAGGGACAAAATGATCGCCCCGGAGGCCAAGCCCAACGCCGCTCACCGGAAGCTGGCGGAGTTGGAGCAGGCCGGGAAGCTCCGGGCCGTCATTACCCAAAACATCGACGGCCTCCACCAGGACGCGGGCAGCAAAGAGGTACTGGAGCTGCACGGTAGCGTCCGACGGAACGACTGCATGACCTGCGGCGCCCACTTTGACGGGGTGGACATCGTTCTGAACAGCCCCGGTGTGCCCAAGTGCACCCGCTGCGGCGGCCTCATCAAGCCGGACGTGGTCCTCTACGAGGAGGGGCTGGACGACACCACCCTCTACCGCGCGGTGGATTACATCCGGGCCGCAGATGTGCTCATCGTGGGCGGGACCTCGCTGGTGGTCTACCCGGCGGCGGGCCTCATCAACTATTACCGGGGCCGCAAGCTGGTGCTCATCAACCTCCAACCCACCGGCTATGACCGGCAGGCCGATTTGGTCATCGCCGGAAAAATCGGACAGGTGCTGGGGCAGATCCAGGTGCGGTAAGTCCACGCAAAAACGCCCTCAAAAAGCGAATCGCTTTTTGGGGGCAAATGCGTAAATCGGTTGTGTGCAGTTTTGTGTGCAATGAAACAGCCCAAAACAGCCAATGAGACAAATTCCAACGGAAACGAAATGAAATAGTTTTGCCAACTTTTCAACACCATAAATCATCAAAAAATAAAAAGAACCCCGGTTTGAAGCAACTTCAAACCGGGGTTTTCTCTGGCAGCGGGAGAAGGATTCGAACCCTCACATACAGAGTCAGAGTCTGCTGTGCTACCCTTACACAATCCCGCTATCACTTGTTGACCGCTGTCTGTTCAGCTCATCAACAAATGCTATTATACTCATGGGCGGGGCGGTTGTCAAGCGTTTTTTCGCCCAAACCAACTTTTTTTCTGCCCGCTCCCGGGTCAGTCCTGCGCGGCGGCCAGCCGCTCCGCGACTTGGTAGAGATTCCCGGCGCCCACGGTCAGGATCAGGTCACCAGGCTGGGCCAGCTCCTTGAGCCGCCGCTCCACATCGTCAAAGGTGGGGCAGTACTCCCCGTGGGGGATACGGCTGGCAAGGTCTTTGGAGGAAATGCCCAGGGTATCCGTCTCCCGGGCGGCGTAGACCTCGGTCAGCAGCGTGATGTCCGCGTTGCTCAGCTCCTGGACGAAGTCCGGGAAGAACGCCTTGGTGCGGGTATAGGTGTGGGGCTGGAAAGCGCAGATGACCCGGTCGTACCCCAGGGTCTTTGCGGTCTCCAGCAGCATATGCAGCTCGCCGGGGTGGTGGGCGTAGTCATCGTAGATTTTGGCCCCGTGGTATTCGCCCTTGTACTCAAAGCGGCGCTCCGCCCCATGGTACTGGTTCAGCCCCTGGGAGATGGCGGTGGGCGGCACCCCCATGGCCAGGGCCGCAGCGGCGGCGGCCAGGGCATTTTTCAGGTTGTGCAGACCGGGAACGCTCAGTTCCACCCGACCCGCCTTTTTGCCGTCCTGCATCAGGTCGAAGCTGGCCACCCCCCGGTTCCAGGAGAGGGCGTTACAGTAGACGTCTGCGTAGCTGCCCAGGCCGAACGTCCGAATCGTGCGGTTCAAACCGTCCAGAGTGTCCATGGTGTTGCGGTCGTCCGCGTTGGCGATGATGACGCCGTCCTCCGGCACCAGGCTGGCAAAATTACGGAAAGAGTGTTCGATGTCGGTCAGGTCCTTGAAAAAGTCCAGATGGTCGGCCTCGATGTCCAAAATCACCGCGATGGTGGGGCGGAAGGACAGGAAGGAGTTGCAGTATTCGCAGCTCTCCAAAATGATGGTGTCCCCTTCCCCCACCCGGTAGCCGCAGCCCAGCAGAGGCAGGTTACCGCCGATCATCACCGTGGGGTCCAGCCCAGCCGCCATCAGGATGTGGGTACACATAGAGGTGGTGGTGGTCTTGCCGTGGGTGCCGGAGACGCAGAGGGCGTGTTTATAGTCCTGCATCAGCGCGCCCCAGCCCTGGGAGCGCTCAAAGACGGGAATCCCCCTGGCTCTGGCGGCGACGATTTCCGGGTTGTCGTCGTGGACGGCGGCGGTGCGGATGACCACCTCGGCGTTCTCCACATTTTCCGGGTGGTGACCCATGTAGACGGTGACGCCTTCATCCTTGAGCTTGCGCACATTGGCGCTCTCCCTGGCGTCGCTGCCGGTGATGACAATGCCGTTGCCCCGCAGCACCTGGGCCAGCGGGAACATGGACACGCCGCCGATGCCCACCAGATGGACCCGCCGTCCAGGGGTGAGCAGGGCTTTCAGTTCGTTTACGGTCATAAAACCGGCCTCCTGTATTTCAATGTGCAATATGCAATTATGGTGGAATTCTTTCTCTCTCCTTCGCCATGCGGCGGGAGTTTATGGAATCACTCCCAGCGCACGTTTCAGGCCGCGCGCCGGTCATGCAACTGAGGGTGGCCCCCAGCCATTGCTGATTGCAAATTTAGGAATAGGTACAATCATGATTATTATAGTTCATATCCCTCTGCTTGACAAGGGAAAAATGCTGAAAATCGACGGCGGCAGCAGGGCATTTGTCAGCAAAGGCTGCCTCTCGTCGTTGCCCGGCCGCTATTTGCGGGAGAATCTTTGCCGCCTGATTGAAAAAAAGATAGACATTGGCGGGATTCTCAGGTAAAATAGAGGTGATATATCTTTTATAAGGAGCGATATTTTATGGGATTCTTTGACCATTTCAAGAAAAAGGACGACAGTGCCTCCGTTCAACCCTGCGTGCTGGGCGCCGACGCCAAAGGCGTGGTGGCGGCGATGGATGCTGTTCCCGACCCGGCCTTCTCTGGCGGAGCCATGGGCCAGTGTTGCGGCATTGACCACACCGAGGGCAAGGTCTACGCCCCCGCCGACGCCACCATCTCCCAGCTCCATTCCTCCTTCCACGCCATCAGCATGACCACCACCGCCGGAGTCGATTTGCTCATTCACATCGGCGTGGATACCTACGAGATGAACGGCGACGGATTCTCCGCCTGTGTCCGGGAGGGGGACAAGGTCAAAAAAGGCCAGCTGCTGCTGACCATGGATTTGGGTAAAATCAAAGCCGCCGGTCACTCCGCCATGGTCATCACCGCCGTCACCAACAGCGCGGAGGTGTCCGGCGTCCAGCTGGTGGCCTCCGGCGCAGTGGAGCCGGGCCATGATCTGTTGAAGGTTACTGCATAACTCTTTTCTGTATCTTGCACTACTGTAGTGTAGGGGCGGCCCTTGTGTCAAGAGACACATAGGTAACACCTGTGAAGGGAC
>JAJPXY010000115.1 GCA_021205205.1 Clostridiales bacterium | reverse complement strand
GCCGCCCGCAGGAACCACCTGCTTACCCAGGGCGGCCAAGGGCCGCCCCTACAAAAGTGAGGGAACATTTTCCCGTAAAGCTAATGGCTAATAGCTGCCTTCCGCTGCTCCGCCCTCCGGCGCAACAGCTCCTGCTCGATGATGTCCGCCATGCCGTAGGGGATATAGTCCAAATGCTCCAAATCGTCGGGCAGGTAGGGCAGCAGCCCCAGCTCCGGCTCCGGCCCCAGCGTCTCCGGGTCAGGCAGCGCCGCCACTGTGGCCACGCAGCGGTTGATTTTGGCCCCCTCCTGGGTGAAGCGGGCCTCGTAGTCGGTCATGATCTCCCCCGGCTCGTCGGCGTGGAGGTCGTTCGTCACCCGGCTGAGGGTGTACCCCGCCCGGGGGAACTGGGTCAGGGAGAAGTCGAACAGGGGCTTGTTGTCCGTTTTGAAGTACAGCTCCCCGCCCTCTCCCAAAATCGCCCGGTAGGAGCGGAGAAAATTTTCGTGGGTCAGCCGCCGCTTGGCGTGGCGCTTGCTGGGCCAGGGGTCGCAGAAGTTCAGATACATCCGGTCCACCTCGCCGGGGGCGAACATCTCCCCCAGCCGCCCCGCGTCCTCGCAGACAAAGACCACGTTGTTCAGCTTCCGGTCCCGGGCCTTTTCCATGGCCAGCAGCAGGCAGTCCGGCACCCGCTCCACCGCCACGATGAGTACGTCCGGGTGGGCGGCGGCGGTCTCCACGGTGAAGGTGCCCTTGCCGCAGCCGATTTCCAGCCATAGGGCGGAGCAGTCGGGCATCCGCTCCCGCCAGCGGCCTTGGCGGCTCCAGGGGTCCTTTTCCTGCCAGTCCGCCACCCGCTCCATGCGGGGGACCAGGTTTTTCTTTTTGCGCATTCTCATGGTTGGTTTTCCTCTGGTTTTTTACTCGATTGGTCGTCCCTTTTGCATGGCTTTGCGGGGAAACCCCTCCGTCGCGGCTTACGCCGCGCCACCTCCCCTTTCAGGGGAGGCAAGAGGGGTGGTCAGTTGCAAAATGGTAGTTCTTCATGGAAAACTTGCACTATGCTGGGCAAAATCGCTGAACAAATAGCAAGTACTATCCCCCTCGCCTCCCCTGAAAGGGCAGGGAGCGAAGCGGAAGTGCCGCTTGACGGCGGAGGGGGACCATGCGAAGCATGGTGGAGGGGTTTCCCGTCGGTATCACTGGCAAGGCTGATTCAAAGGGACAACCGCAAAAGTTAGCAGCTTCCAGCTAACAATAGCTATCTTATCATAAACACCGCACCAGTGCAAGGTCATTCAAACTGCGCGTTATACAGCTTACAATAGAACCCGCCCTGCCGCATCAAGCTCTCGTGGGTGCCCTGCTCCACCACGTCCCCGTGGTTCACCACCAAAATCTGGTCGGCGTTCTGGATGGTGGAGAGGCGGTGGGCGATGACGAAGCAGGTCTTGTCCTGCATCAGCTGCCGCATGGCGGCCTGAATCTCCCGCTCGGTGCTGGTGTCCACGTTGGAGGCGGCCTCGTCCAAAATCAGCATCTTGCAGTCGTACAGCATGGCCCGGGCGATGGTCAGCAGCTGCTTCTGGCCCTTGGAGATGTTGCCGCCGTCCTCGCTGATGACGGTCTGGTAGCCCTGGGGCAGCCGCATGATGAAGGGGTGGATGTGGGCGGCCCGGGCGGCGGCCTCCACTTCTTCCTGGGTGGCCCCCTCCTTGCCGTAGGCGATGTTGTCGAAAATCGTCCCGTGGAACACCCAGGTATCCTGTAACACCATGGCGTAGCCCCCCCCCGGAGGCTGGAGCGGGTGTAGTCCCGGATCTCGCCGCCGTCCACGGTGATTTTTCCGCCGTCCACGTCGTAGAACCGCATCAGCAGGTTGATGATGGTGGTCTTGCCCGCCCCGGTGGGGCCGACGATGGCGATGAGCTTGCCCGCGTCCGCCTGCAAGTTCACGTCGTGGAGGATGGTGCGGCCCGGGTCGTAGCCGAAGCTGACGTGTTCCAGGGCCACGTCCCCCCCGCACGTCGGCCAATTCTTTCGCCGTCTCCCGGTCGGCGGTCTCCTCCGCCTCGTCCAGCAGGCGGAACACCCGCTCGGCGGCGGAGAGGGCGGAGAACAGCTCGTTGATGATATTCGCAATTTCGTTGATGGGGCCGGAGAACTTCCGGGAGTAGAGGACAAACGACGAAATTTGCCCCAGGGACACTCCGCCGGTCATATACAGCACTGCCCCCAGCATGGCGATGAGGGACAGGGACAGGTTGTTGATGGACCCCATGGTGGGGCCGATGGTGGTGCCGTAGTAGTCCGCCTGATAGTAGGCGTCGGCGGCGTCGGCGTTGACCCCGGCGAAATTGTCCCGCACCTGCTCCTCGTAGGCGTAAGCTTGAATGGTCTTTTGCCCGGAGAACATCTCCTCTACGAAGCCGTTCATGGCGCCGTAGCTGGCGGAGCGGCGGCTGTACCGGGGCTGGGTCTTGCCCCGCATATACACCGTGTAGGCCACCGACACGGGGATGGTGACGATGACCACCGCCGACAGGGCGGGGGAAATGTACAGCATCATGCAGAAGGAGCCGATGACCGTCACCGTGGAGGTCAAAATGGACACCACGTCGGTGGAAATGCAGGTGCAGACCACGTCGATGTCGTAGCTGACCCGGCTGATGATGTCGCCCGCCTGATTGCGGTCAAAGTAGCCCACGGGGATGCGCATCAGCTTGTCGAACACGTCTTTGCGCATTTTTCGGGCGATCCAGCGGCTGATGTACATCATGGCCACGTTGATGGCGATGGTCAGCAGCGAGGACGCCACATAGCAGACCAGCATCCACTTGGCGAAGTAAAACACCCGGTCAAAGTTGACCTGCCCCGCACCGGCGGCGGCCTCGTTGATGGCGCTGCCCGCCAGGCTCGGCCCCAGCAGGGCCAGCACGTTGGCCGTCACGCTGAGGGCTGCCACCCCCAGCAGCGGCCAGCGGTAGTCCGCCAGGTAGTCCACCAGGCGGCGGAGGGTTCCCTTGGCGTCCTTGGGTTTTTTCATCACGGAAATTGTCGGCGGCATTTTTAAGCTCCCTCCCCCATCTGCGTCTGATAAATTTCCCGGTACTGGGGGCAGCTGGCCATCAGCTCCGCGTGGGTGCCGTGGCCGATGACCTCCCCCTCGTCCAGCATGATGATGTCGTCCAGGCTCATAATGGAGCTGACCCGCTGGGCCACCACGATGGTCGTCGTGTCCCGGTACTGCTCCCGGATGACCTTTCGTAGGGCGGCGTCGGTTCGGTAGTCCAGGGCGCTGGAGGAGTCGTCCAGCACCAGAATGTCCGGCTTCGCCGCCAGCGCCCGGGCGATGAGTACCCGCTGGCGCTGTCCGCCGGAGAGGTTGGCCCCGTGGATGGCCGCCTGGTGCTGGTAGGTGTCGTCATAGGCTTCGATGAAGTCCTTCGCCATGGCGTTGGCGGCGGCGGCGCGGATGCCGTCCTCGTCCACGTCCCGGCCAAAGTCGATGTTCTCCGCCAGGGACGCGGCGAAAATCACGTCGTTTTGGAACACCACGCCGAACCTCCGGTGAAGGCTGTCCTTGTCGTAGGTGCGCACGTCTTTGCCGTCCACGAAGATGTGGCCCTCGGTGGCGTCGTAGAACCGCATGAGCAGGTTGATGACGGTGGTCTTGCCGCTGCCGGTGGCCCCGATGATGCCCAGAGAGCCGCCCCTTTTCATGGTGAAGCTCAGGTCGTTCAGGGCCATTTGGATGCCCTCGTGGGTCACGTCGGCCTCGCCGTAGCGGAAGGAGACGTGGTCAAAGACCACATAGCCCTCCTGCTCCTGCCGGGCGGCCTGGCCCTCCGGCAGCGGCTCCAGCCCCTCGGGCTGGTCGATGACCGCCTGGATGCGCTTGGCGGAGGCGGTGGCCTTGGACATCATCATAAACACCCGGTTCAGGCCCATGACCCCCATGAGGATCATGTTGAAGTAGGTCAAAAAGGCCAGGATGACCCCCGGCTGGGTGACTCCCGCGTTGACCCGGACCGCGCCGACAATGACCACCAGCGTCAGGCCGATGTTCAGCGCCAAGGTCATCAGCGGCCCCGGCAGGGCCATGACCACGCCCGCCTTCCTGTCCCGGCGGGTCATGGTCTGGTTGGCGGCGGCGAAGCGGCGGCGCTCGTAGTCCTCCTTGGAGAGGGCCTTCACCACCCGGATGCCGATGATGTTCTCCCGCATGATGCGGACGATCTCGTCCACGCTCTGCTGCACCTTGTCATAGAGGGGGATGCCCCGGAGGGACACCCCGATGGCCACCGCCAGCATAATGGGGGCCATGACGCACAGGATGGAGGCCAGCCCCACGTCCATGGTCATGGTGACGATGATACCCCCCACCAGCATGATGGGGGCGCGGACGCCCAGCGCCTGCCCGGACTGCAAAAAGTTCTGGACGTTGTAGGAGTCGGAGGTCATGCGGCTGGTCAGGGAGGGCAGGCCGAACTGGTCGGCCTGGCTGCCGGACAGGTTGATGGAGTGCCAGAACAGGTCCCGGCGGATGTCGTAGGCGGCGCTTTTCGCGCTTTTCACGCTGATGCGGTTGGCGGTGACGTTGGTGACGCGCACCAGCACCGTCAGCGCCAGCATGACTCCGCCCCAGAGGGCCACCAGCCGCAAATTTTTGGTGGGGGCCACGGTGTCGATGAGGTACTCCAGCACGTAGGGCAGCAGCAGCTCCAACACGGTGCCCAGCAGTTTCAGGCTCATGCAGGCGGCCACCAGGCCCTTGTACCGCTTCAGGTAAGAGAGCATAAATTTCATCTGCCGCGCCCTCCTTCCTCCCAGCTCTCCAGCAGCCGCTCCAGGCAGCCGGTCAACTGCTCCTGCTCCTCCCGGCTCAGGGCGGCGTACCGCCGGGAGAGGGTGTCCTCCACGGGCCGCAGCTCCAGCGCCTGGCCCCGGGGGGTCAGGACGATGTTCACCTTGCGCTTGTCCTCCCCGTCCCGCTGCCGCAGCAGGAAGCCCTTGCTCTCCAGCTTGGACAGCAGCTCGCTGGCGGAGCCGGGCTGGATGTGCAGCGTCTCCTGCACTTCATGCTGGCTCATGGGGCCGTTTTCCTGCAACAGCCGCAGCACCGTGGCCTGCCGGGGGCCGGCGGAGTTGTGGTAGAGGTAGTGTCCGCACCGGTGCAGCGCCCGGTCCAGCCGCTCCTCCGGGGTTTTCGGCTCCCGGCGGGGGGAGCCGTCACAGTGTCCGTTCAATTCCTTCGCCTCTCTATCTTTTAGGTACCTAAGATTATAGCCGCGGAAGCGGAATTGTCAAGATGTTTTAGCCTTTCGCTTTTAGCTTTTAGCCAGGGACTGCGGGATTGTAGGGTGGCGTCTTTTATCCTGCCGTGGGCTGGAAACCCCTCCGCCGCCGCCTTTAGGCGGTGGTGGTAGGATTTCTCGTCGCAATTACGAACATGGCTGGTATAGAGAAACAGCCTTCAAAGCCCGCAGCTGCCAACTAACGGCTAATAGCCAACAGCTAACAGCTTTTTTCTTGACACCCCCCAAAAAACAAAGTATCATAATAACAAACCGACCCCAAACCTTCCCGGTATGAAAGGAGCCTTGTATGGAACTGACAAAAGCAATGCGGATGCGCCGCTCCACCCGGAGCTACCTGCCCCAGCAGATTACCGACCAACAGCTTGCCGCCCTGCTGGACGCCGCCTATCTCTCCCCCACGGCCATGGGCCGCTATGACCACCTCCAGCTCCGCGTCGTCCAGGACCCGGACGTGCTGAACGCGCTGAACGCGGACTTCGCCGCCGCCATCGGCAACGTGGACGCCCACCCCACCTATGGCGCGCCCACCGTCATCTTCGTGCTGGGCAGCCGGGAGGACTCGGAGGCCCTGCTGGGGGCCAACGCCGCCTGCATGGTGGACCAGATGAGTCTGGCTGCCACCGATATGGGACTGGGCAGCGTCTACCTGTTCGGCATCTGCAACGAGCTGAAAGACAGCGCCCAGGCGTCCGCCCTGCTGCGCATCCCGCCCCAGTTCCGCATGGTCTCCGCCCTGGCGGTGGGCGTCCCGGCGGAGCCGCTGGCGGAGCGGGAGCCGCAGGCGGAACGGGTGAATGTCATCAATATTTGAGCTGTTAGCTTGGTTGACTGTCCCCGTTTGTGCTGCTTTGAGGTGAAAGCCACAAATATCTTCTGCAATGAATGACCCCACTTGCTTTCCTGTTTGGGGAG
>JAJPXY010000079.1:27698-32778 GCA_021205205.1 Clostridiales bacterium | reverse complement strand
CTGAAGCGTTTTTGTCTATTCTTTTGGGTTAAATTTAAATGCTGTTGCCCTGCATAATTTTTTATTTTTTCTGAAAAAAGCCTTATTTCGATAAAATGGCCGTTTTTTGCAAAATATCTTTCGAAAAAGTTGGCCGGTAAAACAGGCTCTCCCGCCCGGGGCGGCGGTTTCTGGACCGGTTATTTTTTGTTACGATTTGTTACCTTTTGCCGCCGCCGTTTTCGCTCCGGCCGCCGGAGGTTTTGCACAGAATGGACGATCGTGTGGATTTTATCTGTCAAATCTTCGTTGAACCTATCCGAAATGACGAAAATAGAATTGGGTGTTGCCCAACCGGCCAATCCGCGCTATAATAAGGGCGTTAAAGTTTATGTTCGATCACTTTCACAGGAACGGTCAACGTCGGCCACAGTTTGTGCGGCCTCTGGCCGCGAAAGGAGAAGTTGTAATATGTGTGGAATTGTCGGTTTTACTGGCGAGGGACAGGCGGCCCCCATCCTGCTGGACGGGCTGGCAAAGCTGGAGTACCGCGGCTACGATTCGGCTGGCATCGCGGTGAAGGACAACACCTCCGATAAGGTAGAGGTGGTCAAGGTCAAGGGTCGTCTGAAAGAGCTGATGGAAAAGACCAACGGCGGCCAGGCCGTGCCGGGCAGCTGCGGCATCGGCCACACCCGCTGGGCCACCCACGGGGAGCCTTCCGCCGTCAACGCCCACCCCCATTTCAGCGACGACCGTGAGGTCTTTGTCGTCCACAACGGCATCATTGAGAACTATCTGGAGCTGAAAGAGAAGCTGGTCAAGAGCGGCTACTCCTTCTACTCCCAGACGGACACCGAGGTGGTCACCAAGCTGCTGGACTACTACTATAAAAAGTACCAGCGCAACCCCCTGGAGGCCATCGCCAAGGTCATGCTCCGGGTGCGGGGTTCCTACGCCCTGGGCATCATGCTCAAGGACGAGCCGGGCGTCATCTACGCCGTCCGGAAGGACAGCCCCCTCATCGTGGGGCAGGGCGAGCAGGGCAGCTTCATCGCCTCCGATGTGCCCGCCATCCTCAAGTACACCCGCAGCGTGTACTATATCGGCAACCTGGAAATCGCCCGGCTGACCCGGGAAAACGTGACCTTCTACAACATCGACAAAGAGGAAATTTCCAAGGACCTGGTGGAGATCCAGTGGGACGCCGAGGCCGCGGAGAAGGGCGGCTACGAGCACTTCATGATGAAGGAGATCCAGGAGCAGCCCAAGGCCGTGCGGGACACCATGCACTCCTGCCTGGTGGACGGCCATATCGACCTGACCGCCGTGGGCCTGACGGACGAGGAAATTCGCCAGCTGTCCCGGCTGTATATCGTGGCCTGCGGCAGCGCCTACCATGTGGGCATCGCCGCCAAGTGCGTCATCGAGGGCCTGGCACGAATCCCCGTGGAGGTGGACCTGGGCAGCGAGTTCCGCTACCGGGACCCCATCCTGGTGGAGAACTCCGCCGTGGTCATCATCAGCCAGTCCGGCGAGACCGCCGACAGCCTGGCCGCTCTGCGGGAGGTCAAGGCCCGGGGCGTGCGCACCATCGCCATCGTCAACGTGGTGGGTTCCAGCATCGCCCGGGAGGCGGACAACGTGTTCTACACCCTGGCGGGGCCGGAGATCGCCGTGGCCACCACCAAAGCCTACAGCACCCAGCTCATCGCCTGCTATATGCTGGCCATCCAGTTCGCCTACGTCCGGGGGACCATCGACCAGAACCGCTATGACCAGCTCATCGCGGAGCTGCAAACTCTGCCCGACAAAATCAGCAAGGTGCTGGAGGACGAGGCCCGCATCCAGTGGTTCGCCAGCAAGTTCTCCAACGCCCACGACATCTTCTTCATCGGCCGGGGGCTGGACTACGCCATCAGCCTGGAGGGCAGCCTGAAAATGAAGGAAATCAGCTACGTCCACTCCGAAGCCTACGCCGCCGGTGAGCTGAAGCACGGCACTATCTCCCTGGTGGAGGACGGCGTGCTGGTGGTGGGTGTGCTGACCCAGGACGATCTGTTCGAAAAGACCGTCTCCAACATGGTGGAGGTCAAGAGCCGGGGGGCCTACCTGATGGGCCTGACCACCTACGGCAACTACTCCATCGAGGACACCGCCGACTTCACCGTCTATGTCCCCAAAACGGACCCCTATTTCGCCACCAGCCTTGCCATTATCCCCCTCCAGCTGATGGGCTACTACGTCAGCTGCGCCAAGGGTCTGGACGTGGATAAGCCCCGGAACCTGGCGAAGTCCGTCACTGTGGAGTAAAAGAACGCAGAAAACCACAAATGGCTGCCGCGCTGCGGCAGCCATTTTATAAACCGTTCACCTGTTGACTGCTATTTGCGAAACGAAGGAGAAAACCATCGTGTCCTATACCTGTCTGTTGTTCGACCTGGACGGCACCCTGACCGATTCCGGCCCCGGCATTATGCACTCCGCCGCCTACGCCCTGGAGCAAATGGGCTACCCGGTGGGGGACCCGGCGCTGCTGCGCCGCTTCGTCGGCCCGCCCCTGAACGAGACCTTCCACACCTGCTACGGCGTCCCCCTGGAGGAACTGCCCGAGGCCATCCGACAGTACCGGGTCCGCTACAACGAGCTGGGCGGCATCTTCGAGAACCGGGTCTATCCCGGCATGGAGGGCTGTCTGGGGTCGCTGCGGGCGGCGGGCAAAACGCTGCTGGTGGCCACCTCCAAGCCGCTGCCCATGGCCCAGCGGGTGCTGGACCACTTCGGCCTGACCCAGTATTTTGACCACGTCTTTGGCGGCAACATGGACGAGTCCGGCGGGGGCTGCTATAAGCCCCGCATCGTAGGCCAGGCGGTGGCCGCCTGCGGAGAGGCACCGCTGTCGGAGATTTTGATGGTGGGCGACCGGGAACACGATGTGTTCGGCGCTCACGAGAATGGCATCGCCTGCGCGGGGGTGCTTTGGGGCTATGGCAGCCGGGAGGAGTTCGCCGCCGCCGGGGCGGAGTACATCGTGGAAGATTACGAGGAATTGAAGAAAATCGTGCTGTAACGCGAAACGCGCTGGAAACCGGGTTGTTGTCCCGATTTCCAGCGCGTTTTTATACTTTTGGCTGCTCCTGTACAACTGCGGCTGCAAACCCGTCCATTGCACATTGCACACTGCTAATTGCTAATTGCTAATCGCACATTGCTAATTGCTCATTCGTTTCAAAATTTCATCCAGCAGCGCGTCCGCCGCCGCGTCCTTGCTCAGCAGCGGCAGCTCCACCATGTCGGTGGGGGAAATCAGCGTCAGGATGTTGGTGTCCACGGCGAAACCCGCCCCGGCCACCTTGACGTTGTTGGCGGCGATCAAATCCAGGTTTTTTCGCTCCAGCTTGGCCCGGCTGTTCTCCACCATGTTTTGCGTCTCCATGGAGAAGCCGCACAGGAACTGACCGGGGCGTTTCCGTCTCCCCAGCTCTCCCAGGATGTCCTTCGTCCGGGTCAGGGGGATGGACAGGTCGCCGTCCCCCTTTTTGACCTTGTTGTCGGCCACAGTGGCGGGGCGATAGTCCGCCACGGCGGCAGCCTTGATGACGATGTCCATGCCGTCAGCGCGGCTGGTGACGGCGTCGTACATCTCCTGAGCGGTGGTGATGTCCACCACCTCCACGTAGGGGGGCCGGGACAGGTTCACTGGTCCGGAGACCAGCGTCACCTCCGCGCCCCGGGCGGCGGCGGCCTTCGCCACAGCGTAGCCCATCTTACCGGTGGATTTGTTGCTCAGGTAGCGCACCGGGTCGATGGCCTCCCGGGTGGGACCGGCTGTCACCAGCACCCGCAGCCCGGTCATGTCCTTCTCGTGGGAGAGGTAGTGGAGGCAGACCTCCAACAGCTCCTGAGGCTCCGGCATCCGTCCCGGCCCCACCGCGCCGCAGGCCAGAGAGCCTTCGCCCGGGGCCAGCACCTCCCAGCCGTAGCGGCGGAGCTTGGCGATGTTGTCCTGGGTGACGGGGTTCAGGTACATCTTGGTGTTCATGGCGGGGGCCGCCACCTTGGGGCAGTCGCAGGCCAGCACCGTGGTGGTCAGCATATCGTCGGCCAAACCGTTGGCGCACTTGGCCAGCACGTTGGCCGTGGCGGGAGCCAGCAGCACCAGGTCGGCCTTGTCCGCGATGGCCACGTGTTCCACCTTGTGGGGGAAGTTCCGGTCGAAGGTGTCCACGCAGACCCGGTTGCCGGTGAGCTGCTCGAAGGTCAGGGGGGCGATGAACTCCGTGGCGTTGCGGGTCATCACCACCTGCACGTCGGCGTGCTGCTTTACCAGGGCGGAGGCCAGCATGGCGGACTTGTAGCAGGCGATCCCGCCGGTCACGCCCAGGAGGATGGTTTTTCCGTTTAACATGATTTGTCACCGTCTTTTGTCAGAAAAAAGGACGGTAATTTCAGATAATTACCGTCCCGCAGTGGAGCAGGTGAAGGGAATCGAACCCTCGTGGCCAGCTTGGGAAGCTGGAGTTCTGCCATTGAACTACACCTGCACAACACGGTAATTTTACCACCGTCGGCGGGAGAATGCAAGCGTTTTTTGCGGTTGGAATAAAAATTTTTTCACTGCCGCCGCTTGCCAGTCAGCGTATCTGCCGTGACCCTGTAGACGCAGGTCCGCGCCAGCGTCCCCGCGTCATAGGCGGCGTCCCCCTCCCAGCCGTAGTGGGCCATCAGGGCGTCCAACCCCTTTTGCTTCTCCGCCGGGTCGGTCAGGAACTCCACCGTCCCGGTACCGATGACGCTCTCGAACGCCGCGCCCCAGCGGCAAGGTACGTCGTCCCGCAGCACCTGAAAGGCGCAGTCCATCTCAAAACACACCCGGGGATTTCGCCGCAGAAGGTCCAGCTTGCGGCCCTCCTGGGCAGAGTGGAAGTACAGCGTCAGCCGACCGCCCTCCGCCGACCATCCGAAGCTCAGCGGCACTACATAGGGCGTCTCCCCGTCCGTCATAGCCAGCCGAACCACCTGGCAGCGTTCCACAAGGGCACAAAGCTCCCCGAAGCCTGTGAGTTCCCGGTCTTTTCGGCGCATGGCTGGCTCCTTTCTC
>JAJPXY010000079.1:0-27598 GCA_021205205.1 Clostridiales bacterium | reverse complement strand
CGGCGCATGGCTGGCTCCTTTCTCAGGCTTTTCCCCTTTGGGGGCATAGGACAAGATCCCCCGGTCATAAAACTGCCTGTAACGCCTTTTTATGGAGGAGGAACTGCTCTTGCACATGGAATCTCTCAAACGGCAGTGGCGGAAGCTGCTGGCCGCGGCGGCTCTGGCCCTCTCCCTGGCGATGTGCGCCGCGGCGGGGCAGCCGGGCGGGGCCAGCGCCGTCTCCGGCGCACTGGACGGGGCCACCGCCGAGGCCCGGGCCGCCTACATCGCCTCGCTGGGCTGGACCGTGGCCCGGTCGGAGGAACAGGAGCAGGTGACGCTGCCCGCCTCCTTCGGGGAGAGTTACGCGGACTACCTGGCCATTCAGGCGGAGTGCGGCTTCGACCTGACGGCCTGGGCCGGGCAGACCGTCACCCGCTACAGCTACACCGTCACCAACTATCCCACCGGGGAGAGCGGCATCCGCCTGGACCTGCTGGTCTGCCAGGGACAGATCGTGGGAGGGGACGTGCGCTCGGCGGACCTGGCCGGGTTTATGCACAGCCTGGCCTATCCGGAAGGGTAAACCTCACTTTTCCATCATGTGGACGTTCAGGTGGTTATAGGTCATTTCCACATCGTTCTGATCGAAGTAGACCTTGATATTTTCCATTAGGTCGAAGTAGACGGGCCAATAGGTAGCATTGTTGGTCCAGACCCGAACGACATACTCAATGCTGCTCTCGCCGTAGCTGCTCACCCGCGCAAAGGGGGCAGCGGGGGCCTCAGGAACGGTCAGGATGCCATCGGTGGCATCTATAGCGTCCAAAAGGGCCTTCTTCGTCAGCTCGATGGGGGCGTCGTAGGAGGCCGTCACCTTGATTTCGATTCGGCGGCAGCCTTCTGTGGAGAGGTTGGTAATGGTCTCGGCGGAGATGGTGCCGTTGGGGATGCTGATGCGCTTGTTGTCGTAGGTGTTGATTTGGGTGTTCAGCAGACCGATTTCCAGTACGGTGCCCTCCACGCCTCCGGCGGAAATGTAGTCGCCCACCAGGAAGGGCTTGTTAATGAGCAGCAGGATGCCGCCGAACAGGTTGGACAGGGCGTTCTGCGAAGCCAAAGCGAAGGCGGCGGACAGCACCGACACCAGAGCCACCAACGAGCTGGTCTCAAATCCGATGCGATCCAGGATGATGAGGACGGCCACCACATACACCACAATGCGGATGACGTTTTTGGCAAACTTCACCAGCGTCATTTCAATGGGCATGGCGTCCAGGGTGCGGAACACGATTTTCAGGATGATTTGGGAGACGATGTAACAAAAGGCGATGGTGAGAATCACGCCCACGATGTCGCTGGAAAGCACTTTTTCCAGGGTGGTCGTCACGGTACTGGTGTCCATAACAGCAGCGGCTCCTTTCCGTTCGAGTGCAGGCGAATGATTTGAAAATTGCCGGGGCTGGAAACCAGCCCCGGCAAATGGGTCAGAACTTATGAAAGCTTAACGATTACTCGTTGATGCCGATAACAACGCCGGAACCCACGGTGCGGCCACCCTCACGGATAGCGAAACGCAGGCCGTTCTCGATGGCGATGGGGGTGATCAGCTCCACGTCCATGTCGACGTTATCGCCGGGCATACACATCTCAACGCCCTCGGGCAGAGTGATGACGCCGGTCACGTCGGTGGTACGGAAATAGAACTGGGGACGATAGTTGTTGAAGAAGGGGGTGTGACGGCCGCCCTCGTCCTTCTTCAGGACGTAGACCTGGCCCTTGAACTTGGTGTGGGGATGGATGGAGTTGGGCTTGCACAGGACCTGGCCGCGCTCGATGTCGGTACGGGCGATGCCGCGCAGCAGAACGCCGACGTTGTCGCCAGCCTGAGCGAAGTCCAGGGTCTTGCGGAACATTTCCAGACCGGTGACGACGGAGGTCTTCTTCTCCTCCTCCAGGCCGACGATGTCGACCTGCTCACCCATCTTCACGACGCCGCGCTCCACACGACCGGTAGCCACGGTGCCGCGGCCGGTGATGGTGAACACGTCCTCGATGGGCATCAGGAATGGCATATCGGACAGACGGTCGGGAGTGGGGATATACTCGTCGACAGCGTCCATCAGCTCCTTGATGCAGGCATACTCAGGAGCGTCGGGATCGGTGGACTCGGAAACCAGAGCGTTCAGAGCGGAGCCCATGATGATGGGGGTGTCGTCGCCGGGGAACTCATAGAAGTCCAGGGTCTCGCGGACTTCCATCTCGACCAGCTCCAGCAGCTCCTCGTCGTCGACCTGATCGCACTTGTTCAGGAACACAACGATATAGGGCACGCCGACCTGACGGGCCAGCAGCAGGTGCTCACGGGTCTGAGCCATGACGCCGTCGGTGGCGGCGATGACCAGGATAGCGCCGTCCATCTGGGCAGCACCGGTGATCATGTTCTTGATATAGTCAGCATGGCCCGGGCAGTCGACGTGGGCATAGTGACGCTTCTCAGTCTCATACTCCACGTGAGCGGTGTTGATCGTGATACCACGAGCCTTCTCCTCGGGAGCCTTATCAATGGAAGCATAATCCGTGTAGCTGGCCTTGCCAGAGAAAGCCAGGTACTTGGTGATAGCAGCGGTCAGGGTGGTCTTGCCGTGGTCAACGTGGCCGATGGTGCCGATGTTGACATGGGGCTTAGAACGGTCAAACTTCTGTTTTGCCATTTCAGGTTCCTCCTAAACAATGGGATAATAAAGGTTTTAAGCTGGAAAATTTCATCGCTATGGGCCTATTGTATCTTACTATCCAGCAAAATGCAATAGGCTTTTTAGCGAAAATCTGAGATTTTAGCCCCGCTTGTTCCGCCCGGAGATGACTTTCTCCGCGATGGACTTGGGGATCTCCTCATAGTGGCTGGGCTCCATGGTGTACTGGCCGCGGCCCTGAGTGCGGGACCGCAGGTCGGTGGCGTAGCCAAACATATTGCTCAGCGGCACGAAGGCGTCGATTTGGGTGGCGCCGTTGCGCGGCTCCATGCCCTGGATCTGGCCCCGGCGGCCGTTCAGGTCGCCGATAACGTCGCCCATATAGTCGTCGGGGACGATGACGGAAACCTTCATGATGGGCTCCATCAGCACCGGGTCGGCGTTGCGCATGGCCTCCTTGAAGGCCATGGAGCCGGCGATGCGGAAGGCCATCTCGGAGGAGTCCACCTCATGGTAGGAGCCGTCGTACAGCGTGACCTTGACATCCACCACGGGGTAGCCAGCCAGCACACCGGCCTGCATAGCGCCCTGGATGCCGGCGTCCACGGCGGGGATGAACTCCTTGGGGATCGCGCCGCCCACGACGGCGTTGACGAGCTCGTAGCCCTTGCCGGACTCGTTGGGTTCGATGATGATCTTGACGTGGCCGTACTGGCCGCTGCCGCCGCTCTGGCGCTTGTACTTGGTGTCCTGGTCCCACTTCTTGCGAATGGTCTCCTTGTAGGCCACCTGGGGCGCGCCCACGTTGGCCTCCACCTTGAACTCACGCAGCAGGCGGTCCACGATGATCTGCAAGTGCAGTTCGCCCATGCCGGCGATGATGGTCTGACCCGTCTCCTCGTCGGTGTAGGTCTTGAAGGTGGGGTCCTCCTCGGCCAGCTTGACCAAGGCGATGGTCATCTTTTCCTGACCGGCCTTGGTTTTCGGCTCGATGGCCACCCGGATGACGGGCTCGGGGAACTCCATGGACTCCAGGATGATGGGGGCGTCGTCGGTGCAGAGGGTGTCGCCGGTGGTGGTGTTCTTCAGGCCCACGGCGGCGGCGATGTCGCCGGAGTGGACGTGGCTAATGTCCTCCCTGTGGTTGGCGTGCATCTGGAGGATGCGGCCAATGCGCTCGCGCTTCTTCTTGGTGGAGTTCATCACGGAAGAACCGCTCTCCAGCTGACCGGAATAGACCCGGAAGAAGGTCAGGCGGCCCACATAGGGGTCGGTCATGATCTTGAACGCCAGGGCGGAGAAGGGGGCGTCGTCGTCAGCGGGACGCTCTTCCTCCTCGTCGGTGTTGGGGTTGATGCCGGTGATGGGCGGAACGTCCAGGGGAGAGGGCATATAGTCCACGATGGCGTCCAGCAGCTTCTGAACACCCTTGTTCCGGTAGGACGTGCCGCAGACCACGGGGACGATGACGTTGTCGATGCAACCCTTGCGGATGGCCGCGCGGATCATGTCAGTAGGAATTTCTTCCTCCTCCAACACCATCATCATGATGTCGTCGTCCACGTCGGCGATGTTGTCCAGCATTTTCTGCCGGTACTCTTTCGCCAGGTCCAGCATGTCCTCGGGAATTTCTTCCACGCGCATATCCTTGCCAATGGCGTCGTAATAAATATCGGCTTTCATCTCCACCAGGTCGATGATGCCCCGGAAGGAATCCTCCGCCCCGATGGGGAGCTGGATGGCCACGGCGTTGGCTTTCAGCCGGTCGCGGACCATGTCCAGCACATGGTAGAAGTTCGCGCCCATGATGTCCATCTTGTTGACGTAGATCATGCGGGGAACCTTGTAGTGGTCGGCCTGGCGCCACACAGTTTCAGACTGAGGCTCCACACCGCCCTTGGCGCACAGGACGGTCACAGAGCCGTCCAGCACACGCAGGGAGCGTTCGACCTCGACAGTGAAGTCCACGTGACCCGGGGTGTCGATGATGTTGATCCTGTGATCACGCCAAAAGCAAGTGGTGGCGGCGGAGGTGATGGTGATGCCGCGCTCCTGCTCCTGAACCATCCAGTCCATGGTGGCAGCGCCCTCATGGACCTCGCCGATCTTGTAGTTTACACCAGTATAGTACAAGATACGTTCAGTTGTCGTGGTCTTGCCTGCGTCGATGTGAGCCATGATGCCGATATTTCTGGTCTTTTCCAGAGATGTTTTTCTAGGCATAACTTTGCTCCTTACAAACAGCGTTATAAAACGTTAAATTGCGCTTCTGTCACCAGCGGAAGTGGGCGAAAGCCTTGTTGGCCTCGGCCATCTTGTGGACATCCTCGCGCTTCTTCACGGCGCTGCCGGTGTTGTTGGCGGCGTCCATGATCTCGCCGGCCAGCCGCTCCTTCATGGTGCGCTCGCTGCGGGCGCTGGAGTACTGGGTCAGCCAGCGCAGACCCAGGGTCTGCCGACGGGCGGGACGGACCTCCATGGGCACCTGGTAGTTGGCGCCGCCCACGCGGCGGCTCTTGCACTCCAGGGTGGGCATGATGTTTTCCATGGCGGCCTGGAACACCTCCAGACCGTCCTTGCCGGTCTTTTCCTGGACGATGTCAAATGCGCCATAGACGACCTTCTGGGCCACGCCCTTCTTGCCGTCCAGCATGATGCTGTTGACCAGCTTGGTCACCAGGACGGAGTTATAAATGGGATCGGGGAGAACTTCCCGTTTGGGTACATTTCCTCTTCTGGGCACTTTACTTCCCTCCTTCATATTTGAATGATTTCATAGGTACTCGAAACCCGCTTTCCGGATTCCGTGCCTGGCAAATTGCTTTGCCGCGTGCCTGCCAGAGATTTACCCATATCTATGAATAAACGTCTTGGCAAGGCGGTGTGCCTTGCGCCGAGGCGCAATAGTACAAGTTAAGGTTTGGCGGGAGAATTACTTCTTCTTCGCCTTGGGCCGCTTGGCGCCGTACTTGGAACGGGCCTGCATACGGCCGGTGACGCCCTGGGTATCCAGAGTGCCGCGGATGATGTGGTAACGGACGCCGGGCAGGTCCTTGACACGGCCACCGCGGATCATCACGACAGAGTGCTCCTGCAAATTGTGGCCCACGCCGGGGATATAAGCGGTGACCTCGTAGCCGTTGGACAGGCGGACACGGGCAATCTTCCGCAGGGCGGAGTTGGGCTTCTTAGGAGTGGCGGTACGCACGGCGGTGCAGACGCCTCTCTTCTGGGGAGAAGACAGATCGGTCTCGCGGTCCTTGAGAGTGTTCCGGCCCTTCTGCAGCGCAGGAGAGGTGGACTTGTAGACGGTGGTCTCGCGGCCCTTCCGAACCAGCTGATTAAAAGTAGGCATAAATGGTTTCCTCCTTTCTTCCAAAAGTTCAAAATCTATTTTAACAGAATAATCCGAAAATTATTCCGCTAAAACCAAAAAATACGCGGTGGGACTCATTCCCGCAGCAAAGCGGCAGCGGCCGCGCCCACGGAGATGCCGCACTGGCCGCCCAGCTCCTTCATGGTGACGCCGCACTCCAGGGGAACGTTCTGTTCCCGGCAGAGGGCCTCCACGGGGCTGGTGACGGCTGGGTCCGCGTCGCAGGCCAGAAAGACTGCTTCCGCCCGTCCGGAGAGGACGGCTTTCCTGGTTTGCTTCACTCCCACAACCTTTTTTCCGTTTTTCAGCTGGGAAATCAAGCCGCAACGCCCCCTTTTGGCGCACCCGTGCATTTCGCATTATACCATCCGTTGGAGCCTTCGTCAACAAAAAGTTTTCCATATTTCCTGAAAAATGCCCGTTTCCTTCCGTCAAAATCACTGAGGACGGGCATTTTTCGGGGAGGATCGCCGCCGCTGGCGGCCTCCCGCGGAGTCGCTTAATAATTGGGTTTTGCGAAGCCCAGGATGTACATTCCGTTGATCTTGCCGCTGGAGCTGCTGCGCTTCAGGGACAGGGTCTTTCTGCGCACCTGGTCGCTGGAGTTGCCCTCCACGGTGACGATCTTCACCTTGCTGCTGGTGTAGGTGACGCTGACCACATAGCCGATGTGGTGGGCGGTGCCGCCCTTCACGTTGGCGTAAATAATCAGGTCGCCCTCCTTGGGCGCGTAGCTCTTTTTGCGGACCTTGCTCCAGCTGTAGAAGCGGCCCTTCTTCTTATAATAGGAGTGGTAGCTCCGCACGGCGGCGTACTTGGGGATGACAGAGGTGCTGACCCCGGCCTCCCGGGCGCACCAGCTGACGAACATGGCGCACCAGGCCCCTCTGGTCATGCCGTAATAGCGGCCGTACTCGGTGCAGTTGCCCGAACCGGAGCTGCTGCCGGAGAGCTTGCTCGTGCTGCTGCTCTCGTGGTAGCCCAGCTGAGAGAGGGCGATAGAGACGATGTTGCTGCGCTTGCCGCCGGTCAGCTTCAAGGCCATCAACGCTTTGTAGTATTTCCCCTTTTTATACGACGAGGAATACTTTAGCGTCTTAGCGGTGGTGTAGACCGTGATTTTCACGGTGGCGGTGGCCTTGTTATAGGCGTTGGTTTTCGCGGCGGTGACGGTGATGGTGGCCGTCCCCACCCCCTTCATGGTGCATTTGCCGGAGGAACTGACCGTGACCACGTCGGTGTCGCTGCTCTTGTAGGTCAGCTTGCCGTCGCCGCTGGTGCTGGCCCCCAGGGAGAAGGTGCCGCCGCTGGAGTATTTCTTGCTGTAGCTGGTTTTGGAGAGGGTGATGGTCTGGCTCACCCGGACGCCGGTGACTGTGACCTTCTTCGTGGCCGCCTTATAATTCTGGGTGGCGGCGGCGGTGATGGTGACGGTGGCGGTGCCCGCGCCGACCACGGTGCATTTGCCCGACGAGCTGACCTTGACCACGGAGGTGTTGGAGCTTTTATAGCTCAGCGTCCCCTTTGCAGAGGGGGAGAGCTGGAAGGTGGTGTTGCAGTTCCGCTTGTAGGTGGTGCTCACACCGGTAATTGTCTGGTCGGCGGCGGTGATGGCGTAACTGCCCCGGGCCACGGCCGCGCCCTCCGCATCCACCAGCTGGAGGTAATAGGTGCCGCAGCTGATGAAGGTCAGGCTCGTGGTCTGCTTGGTGTATGCCCCGTCAGTATACCACTGCTCGGTCAGTTCCGAAGGGTCCAGCGTCTCGCCGTCCGCCGTGACCTGATAGTCCGGGCAGATGGCCGCACCGGTGTAGGTATAGGTGGCGGCCTCCTGATAGGTCCCGTTCCCGGTCAGCCACGCGATGGCGGCATATGTGACCGACTCCTCCTGGGTGGAAGTATCCGTCGCTGCGGCGGACACTTCCGTCTCCGCCTCCGCCTGGTCCTCGTCCTCTTCCTCTGCGGTGGAGTCCTCCTCATTCTCGGCGAGTTCCTCTGCCTCGTCTTCGGCGGAGTCCTCCCCTTCCTCAGTGGGTTCCTCTGCCTCGTCTTCGGCAGAGTCCTCCCCATCCTCGGCGGATTCCTCCTCGTCCTCGGTGGAGTCCTCTTCGTCCTCGGTGGAGTCCTCTTCCTCGTCCAGCAGGGACTCCACGGCCTGGGCCGCGATCTCGTAGTCGTCGGAGGTGCCAAACGTCGCCTCCAGCGTCAGGTCCTCCTCGCTGGCGGCGAAGGACGTGACCGCGCACATCCCCGCCATGCAAATCGCCATGCTCCCGGCCAGCAGCCGCTTCAAAAGCTGTTTCATGTTCTCTCCTTTTTGTTGAAATGGGGTTTTATGCCAAAATGGTTATTTCTGACTATCGTTTTACTCAGCTTTAAGGCAAACCCCTCCGTCGCGGCTTACGCCGCGCCACCTCCCCTTTCAGGGGAGGCGAGAGGGGTGGTCGGTTCCGAAAGGGCTGTTCTTCGTAAAAAGCTTATCCCATACTGGATAAAATCTCCTTTTACAGAACAATCAGTTCCTTGGGGGACCGGGTCAACACCCGGCAGCAGTCCTCGGTGAGCACCACCACGTCCTCGATGCGCACGCCGAACTGGCCCGGCAGGTAGATGCCCGGCTCGGCGGAGACCACTGCCCCCAGGGGCATGGGGTCGTTGTTGGTGGGGCGGAAGCCGGGGTCCTCGTGAATTTCGATGCCCAGGCTGTGGCCGAAGCTGTGGCCCATCTTCCCGGCATATCCGGCCCCATCCAGCACGGCCACGGCCCCGTTGTGGACCGCCGCGCCAATGACGCCAGGCTTCGCCAGGGCGATGCCCGTCAGCTGGGCCTGGAGGACGGTGTCATAGACCCGCCGCATTTCCTCGGTGGGCTGGCCCACCGCCACGGTGCGGGTCATGTCGGAGCAGTAGCCGCCGTAGACGCAGCCGAAGTCCATGGTCACGAACTCCCCCGCCTGGATCTGCTTCAGGCCGGGAATGGCGTGGGGCATGGAGCCGTTGGGGCCGGAGGCCACGATGGGGTCGAAGGAGTTGCGGGAGGCCCCCTTGGACTGCATCAGGTAGGTCAGCCGGGCCGCGATCTCGCTCTCGGTGACGCCGGGCTTGATGTAGTCTAAAATCTCCGTAAACGCCTGGTCGGTGATGGCCTGGGCCTTCTCCATGACGGCCAACTCGGCCTCGTCCTTGCTGGCCCGGAGCCGGGCCAGCAGCGCGCTGGCGTGGACGAACTCCGCCCCGGCGGGGAAGGCCGCTTGCAGCTTCTCATAATCGGCCAGGCTGAGGTACTGCTCCTCTACGCCGATTTTGCCGAGGCCCAGGGCGGCGCACTTCTCCCCCGCCCATTTGGCGTGGGAGTCCCCCGCGCCCTGGATCATATGAATGTCGCAGCCGGTGATTTGGTTCTGAGCCGCCTCGATGTACCGGGAGTCGGTGGAGTAAGCGCTGCCCGCCGCCGTGACCAGCACCAGGCCCTCCCCGTGGAACCCCACGGCGTAAAACTCCCCCGGTTCGCTGGTGACGACCAGGGCGTCCAGCCCGTATTCCGGCAGCAGGGCCGCGATTTTTTGCAGATGATTCATAACAGTTCAACCTTCTTCTGATAGATTTGTTTCATGGTAAGCGCGTCCTCGCTCTGGGTCCCGGCGGACTCGCAGATAACGGTGGGGCTCCAGCCCCGCCGGGCGATCTCCTCCGCCAGCGGCGCAAAATCCGGCCCAAAGCCCTGGGAATCCGCAAAGGTCAGGTGGCGCAGCTCGCCGCCCTTGGGCGTGAACGCGATGTGGGAGAAGTGGCTGTGGAACATCGAGGCCCGGTCCTCCCCCAGAACTGCCGCCATCCGGTCCAGCATGGCGCGGCAGGCCGCAGGCCCGTCCAACTCCCCCGCCGTGCGGGCGTAGAGGTGGCCGAAGTCCACGCAGGGAACCAGCCGCTCATCCAGCGTACACAGCTCCAGCACTTCCTCCAGGTCGCCCAGCTGATTCACCTTGCCCATGGTCTCCGGGCAGAGGGTCAGGTCGCCGTACCCGGCCCCGTCGCAGGCGGCAAGGATGGCGGTCAGGGAGTTTTTGGCGATAGAGAGGGCCTCGGCCCGGCTGCGCTTCATCAGCGCCCCGGCGTGGACGACAATGCGCTTCGCTCCCATCCACCGGGCCGCCCGGCAGGAATCCAGCACATAGCCGATGTTCTTCTCCAGGCTCTCCGGGGCCGGGTTGGCCGGGTTGATGAAACAGGGCGCGTGGACGGAGAGGACGATGCCCGCATCGGCGGCGTTTTGGCCGATTTTCTCCGCCATGGGCTGTTTGACGTGGACGCCTCTGCCGCATTGGTACTCGTAGGCGTCCAGCCCGATGGAGCGGAGCCAGGCGGGGGCATCGGCGCTGGCCTTGCTGACCTCCCGGGTGAAATACTCGGAGTTCCCCGCCACGCCGAACCGGGCGCTCATATTCTGTCCACCCGCAGACGGCACAGTCCCCGGAAGGGGGCCTCGATGCCGTACCGCAGCTTGCGGGGCAGGGAATCCAGCGCGATGGCCCGGACGTAAATGGCGGCCCGCACCCCGGCGTTGTGTCCGCCCCAGATGTCGGTGAAAATCTGGTCGCCCAGCATAACCGTCTCCTGGGGCGTGCAGCCGTACTCCTCCATGACCTTGTGGAAGCTCCTGGCGTGGGGCTTGGAGGCGTGGCTCAGGTAGGGCACGAACCCCTCGCAAAAGGTCCGGGACCGCCGGGGCTTCCGCCCGTTGGAGAGGACGAACAGGGTCATGCCCCGCCGCTCCACCTCCTCGGCCCATTCCCGGAGCCGGGGGGAGGGCGTGGCCTCGCCGTAGCGGGCCAGGGTGTTGTCCAGGTCCGCCAAAATCAGCCGGACGCCTCCGGCGGCCAGGCCGTCCAGGTCCAGGTCGTATACGCTGTCGATGAGCTTGTCCGGCGTCAGCGGGAAACCCATAATTTTACCTCTCTCTTGCAGTTCTGACCCGCCACCCCGCCGCATAAACTGCGCTGTGCGGGTGCAGGACGGGCAACGCGGAACAAACGGCAAAATTCGTCCATTTTTCCAGCAACACAGTGTCAAGTATAACATCATTCTCAGGGAGAAACAAGGGGGATCTCGTGGAAAAATCTGCTTTTCCACGGCTTTTTTGCGCCGTCACGACCGGCGAGGCGCAAAGCCTGAAGCAATGGCCGCTGGAGCCGGTGTGGATGGCCTACCGGGCGGGGGACGGCCCCCGGCTCTACCGGGCCGCGCCGCCGGAGGCCATCTCCGGCGGGGTGCTGGCTGCGGAGGACAGCCGTCTGCGGCAGGTGGGCGGCGGGGCTGTCTTTTGCCAGCAGGCGGCGAGGGAGTGCAAGGCCCGGGGCGCGGCGGGCTTCTGGGCCAACTGGAGCCGCCCGGCAGAGGGAACTATGTCTGCGCTGACAGCGGAGCTGGACGCCGCGCTGGACCGGCAGGGATTGGCCCTGTGGGTGGGGGAGCCTTACGGCCCCGGCTGTCCCACGGCTCAGGTGCTGATTTCGTCAGCCCTCTCCGGCGGGACGCTGAAAGGGCGGCTGGGCGAGGCCATGGAGCGGCTGGGCAGGAACCGGGTGGTGCTGGCGGTGGAGCGCATGGCGGCAGATTTCGCCCTGCCTGCCGTCAGCAGCCAGGGCCAGCCCCTGACCCGGCGGGAGCTGGCCGCGCTCCAAGAGCGGTACCGGCCCAAACGCTGGTACGCCGAGGAGCTTTGCGCCTGGTACTTCACCTACGAGCAGGAGGGGCAGGTGCATCTCGTCCTCTATGACGACGGCGAGAGCATCCGCCGGAAGCTGCTGCTGGCAAAGGAGCTGGGCATCGCCCAGGCGCTGGTGGCCTGGGCGGAGGTGAAGGACTGCACAGAGACGATTTTTGCTTGAAAGAACCCCCTCCCGGGTGTCGGGAGGGGGGTTCCTTGTGGAAAACTCGCGCTAAATTAGATGAAAACGTTTTTGCCCAATCTACGCATCATTGCACATTGCACATTGCTAATTGCTAATTCTGCCCAGTCGTCTGCGCGTCTCCTCCGCGCTCCGCTTCCAACTGCGCGATAAACTCCGCCGCGTCGTCGGGGGCGTCGTCCATGTCGTCGCTGCCCACGTCCACCTCTTTCGGCTGACGGCGATAGAGCAGGTCGTACATCACCGGGATGATGAACAGGGTCATCAGCGTGGCGTAGAGCAGGCCGCCGACCACTACCACAGCCATGCCACGGCTCATGCCGGCGCTGGTGCTGGTGTCGAAAATCATGGCGCTCATCGCCAAAATCGTGGTCATGGCGGTCATCAGGATGGGCCGCATACGGGTCTTGCCGGTGGCCACCAGCGCGTCCCACTTGCCCATGCCGCCCAGCCGCAGCTGGTTGGTGTAGTCCACAAAGACGATGCCGTTGTTGACCACGGTGCCCATCAGCACCAGGAAGCCCATCATGGCGAACATGGACAGCTGCTCTCCTGCCGCCAGCAGGCCGATGAAGCCGCCGGTGAAGGCCAGCGGGACGGTGAACAGCACGATGAAGGGGCTGAGCAGGCTCTGGAACTGGGCCACCATCACCAGGTAGACGAACAGCAGGCCCAAGGCCAGCATCAGGCCCATCTGGGTCATCATGCTCATGACGTTTTCGTACTCGCCGGAGATCTCGTAGGCGTAGCCCTCCGGCATCTCGTAGCTCTCCAGGTCGTCGGTCAGCTGCTGGGTGAGCTTGGTGGTGTTGTAGCCGTCGCCGGTGGTGGCGGAGACGGTCATATACCGCTCGTTGTTCTCCCGGCTGATGGACGCCAAGCCCTCGGCAGTCTCCAGCTCGGCGAACTCGCTGAGGGTATGCTCCTCGGTGACGGTCTCGCCGTCGTCGTCGGTGGTGGTGGTCTCAAACACGGTGCTGAGCAGGTTTTCCTTGGTGGGGAGGTCCCGCTCGTCCACTATGACCACGTCCATCTCCTGGTCGTCAATGGTGACGGTGACGGCGGTGGTCTCGGTGGTCAGGCTGGTGGCGATCTGGCTGTAGATTTGGGCGTTGGTCAGGCCCAGCCGCATGGCCGCGTCCCGGTCAATGATCAGGTGCAGGGTCTGGTCCGCGTCCTCCTGGTTGTTGGTGACGTCGGTGAAGCCCTCCTCCTGGGAGATAATGTCCACAAAGTCCTCGCTGATCTCCCGGAGGGTGTCCAGGTCGGAGCCGTAGATGTTCACCTCCAGGCCGCTGCCCAGCAGGGAGGACATGCTGCCCATGGCGGAGGCGGAGACAGAGACCTCCGCATCCTTCACATCGGCCACCGCCGCTTCAATGTTGTCGCAGATGGTATAAACTTGCTTTTCTCTGGTGACGCTTTCGTCGGGCAGGACGTAGAAGGAGTAGGTGCTGTAGTCCTCGCTGCTCATCTCGCTGGACATCAGAGAGGCTGCGTTGCCCAGACCGCCTACGGTGTCCACGCCGTCTACGGTGAGGATCTTCTCCGTCAACTCGTCAGCAATGGCAAAGCTGCTGTCCTTGTCGATGTCCTCGTCCAGGGTGACGGTGATGGCGATCTGGTCGCTGGCCATGTCTGGGATCAGCACCATGCCCATCCGGGTGACGCCGAACACAGAGAACACCAGCAGTGCAACGGCCAGCCCCAGCGGCACGACCTTATAGCGCAGGCAGAAATTCAGCGCCTTGCCGTAGCCGTTCACCATGCGGTCGAAGATGGGGTGTTTGACATTCCGCACCTTCCGCAGCAGCACCGAGGCACAGGTGGGTACCACCGTCAGCGACACCGCCAGCGACGCCAGCAGCGCAAAGGTGATGGTCAGGGCGAAGGGCAGCATCATCTGCCGGGTCATGCCCGAGGTGAAAATCATGGGCAGGAACACGCAGATGGTGGTCAGGGTGGAGGCGATGATGGCCCCCTCCACCTGCTTGGCGCCCTGGACGGCGGAACGGGCCGCCGTCAGCCCCCGGTTGCGCAATCGGTAGATGTTCTCGATGACCACGATGGAGTTATCCACCAGCATACCGATGCCCATGGACAGCCCCATCAGCGACATCATGTTGATGCTGATGTCCGAGAAGTACATCAGCAGCAGCGCCACCAACACCGAGAAGGGGATGGAGAAGGCCACCACGATGGTGGGCAGCACATCCTTCAGGAACAGGGTCAGCACCACCACGGCCAGCAGTGCGCCGATGACCATGCTGGTCAGGATGTTTTGCAGGAAAATGTCGATGTATTCGCCCTGGTCCATCAGGGTGGCGATGCGCAGGCCCTCGTTTTCGGCCTCCATCTCCTTGGCGGCGGCGTTGCACACGTCGGAAACAGCGTTGGTACCGGCGGTGCTGTTCTTGTAGACGGACAGCACAACGGCGTCATCGCCGTTGACCTTGGTGTAGCTCTCCCCGGCGTTGTCAATGACGGTGATGTCCGCCACGTCGGCCAGGCGCACATCGCCCACGCCGTCCAGGCTGCACAGCAGCAGGTCCTTGATTTCCTCCAGAGAGGTCAGGCCGTCGCCGATTTTCAGCATCCACTGGTTGTCGTCCTCGTCGTCCACATACCCGGCGGGCATAGAGAAGTCCTGGGCGTAGATGATGGAGGACAAGGTGCTGGCCTCCAGCAGGGAGTCGATGTTGGCGTTTTCCAGCGCGGTCTCCCGGGCCTCCTCAAAGGACTCCATGGCCTCGTCCAGCTGCTCCTGCCCGCTCTCGATGGAGGTCTGGGCGGCGGCCAGCTGGGCGCTGGCGCTGCCAAAGCCCGCCGCGGCCAAAATCTTGCTGGCCTCCACGGTGGAGTAGCTGTTCATGGCGTCGGAGACGGCGTCGCTGACCGAGTCGCACACCGCCTGGGCCGTGGCGATGGTCACGGTCAGGTTCTCCAATTCCGCCTCGATGTTGGGAATCCGGGTGTTGACGATCTCGTCCAGCTGGCTCAGGTTTTCAGTGGTCAGCTGGGCGGCCACCTCGCTCTGGCCCTGCTCCTCCAGCAGGGCCACCGCCGCGGCCAGCTTGGTGGAGTCGCTGAGTGCCTCCTCCACAGAGCTGGGGTACTGGGAGGCCAGGGTCTCCACCTGCTCCTGGGCGGCCTGCTCCGCCTCCTGCTTGCAGGCTTCTTTTATTGCGCTGGCCACAGACTCATCCATGCTGGCCAAAACCTCGTCCACATTGTCCGCTGTGACAGTGGTGGTGGTCGTCGTCGTCGTGGCAGTCGTCGCGGTGCTGGTATCTCCGCTGCTGTCCGCGCTGGAATCCGCACTGGTATCTGCGCTGGAATCCGCGCTGCTGTCCGCGCTGGAATCCGCATTGCTGTCGGTGGAGCTGTCCGTGCTGCTGCTTCCACTGCTCTCCAATGTGCTTTGCGCGTCCACTACGTTCTGCACCGCAGCGATCATGGCCTGCTCATAGACGGTGTCGTAGATGGTGTTGTAGGCTTCTTCTCCGGAGACCGCCTCCTGCAGCGAGGCAAAGAGGGCGTTCATCTGCTCGTAGGAGTCCGTGATGCCCGCGTCCTCGTAGGCCTGCAATTCCATTTGCAGGGCGGCCTGTTTGGCCTGCTCGCTGTCCAGCTCCGCCTCATAGGCGGCCTGGGTGGCCAGGGCGGTGTTCAGCCCCAGGGTGGCCTCGCCCAGCTGGTCGGCGGTGTCGTTCTCCTGCTCCTCCAGCTCGGCGGCGCCGTCCTCCACCTCCGCTTTCGCGTCATCCAGCTCCGCCTGGGCGTCCTCGATCTCCGCCAGGGCGTCGGCCAGCTGCTCGTCTACTTCCGCCAGCAGCTGGTTGTTGATGACGTCGATTTTGTCCTGGTTCAGCCGGACCTCCACGGTCTGGTCCACCAGGCCCATGGCCGTGACAGTGGAGACGCCCTCCTGCCGCTCGTAGTAGGGCACCACCGTCTCGTCCACAAAGTCGGACAGCTCGTAGATGTCCATCCCGTCATAGCTGACGGAGACGTACTGGGTGGCCATCATGTCCATGGAGATCTCCATCACGTTGGGGGTGCCGCATTCGTCGGGCAGCGTGGTGGACTGAATGGCCTCGTTGACCTTGACCATGGCGGAGTCCATGTCCGTATCGTCCTCGAACTCCAGCATGACCATGGAGTAGTTTTCCGCGCTGCTGCTGGTGACGTTCTCCACGTTGCTGACCGTTCCCAGGTTGCCCTCCAGCGGCTCGGTCACGTTGCTCTCCACCTTTTCCGGGCTGGCGCCGGGGTAGGTGGTGATGACGATCATGTAGGGCATACTCATCTCCGGCAGCAGGTCGGTGGTCATCCGGGTCAGGCTGACCGCCGCCAGCGTCAGGCAGAGGATCACCGCCACCAGGACGGTGAAGGGCTTTTTGACACATTGTTTGATCATGTTAAACGCTCCAAACCGAAAAATAGGTGTCAGAAAATCATTTTCTCATTCCAACGTATCATAGCACAACCGGCTGGAAAAGTCTGCCCAAATTTGGCGGAGGAAACAGTTTCTTTTTGCAGCAGTTGCACAGTTGACTTCTCCCACCCAAACTTTTATAATATGAGTTAATGTAAGCAATCTGGGAGGAGGACTGTGCCGCTATGGAACCGACTCAAATTCATCTGAGATTTTACCAGAACCTTGGCCGCCTGCGCAAACTGAAACTAGGCTTCGCGGATCGGCCCATGAAGCTCCTGGAGTTCCTGATTCTGACCACCATTGAGGACTACCACAAGAAGCACCCGGAGGTGCAGGGCATCTACGTCTCCGCACTGGCGGATCAGTTGGACCTGGCCGCCCCCGCCGTCTCCAAGCAGCTTCGTCACATGGAGCAGCAGGGCTGGCTGGTGCGGACGGTGGACCAGCAAAACCGCCGCAACACCTTTGTCTCCCTCTCGGCCCCGGGGCGGAAGGCACTGACGGAGGAGGAATCCTTTTACCTGGAGATGAGCAGCCGTGTTTTCCAGCAGATGGGAGAGGACCGTTGCCTGTCCATCATTGACGGCATCTCCGATATGCTGGACCTTCTGGAGGAAACCACCCTCCAGAAGCCGGGGCAGAATTGACATAACGACAACAACGCAAAACACGCAAAACCGCCGCGGGAGCCTGTTGCAAAGGTCTCCCGCGGCGGTTCTTTCGCCGTTTGGAATGCTGTTGTGTACGTACCCGCTTTGTTCGTCCCTATGCCGCCCCTGTCAGAGGCCGCACCACCAGCTTGTTGCCGGTCAGGCGAATCAGCTCCACCCGCGTCCCCGCGGGGATGGGCCGCTCGTCCTCCGAGATGCACCGGAACTCCTGTAGGTTCCTGCACCGGACCTTGCCCACAGGCTGTTCCTCCGAGATGGCGTCCCGGATCACGCCGTCTCTCCCTCCGAAGAACAACTCGTCGTTGCCGTAGAAGCTGTCGTTCTCCTTCGTCATGATTTGCAGGACTGTGCTGGCCGCCATCGCCACCGCGATGGTCGCCGCAAAGCTGAGTAGATGCCGGTGGTCGAAGATGACCTGGCTGATGTGGTTGACCAGTCTGTAGAGGTACAGGAGCACCTGCCAGACGCAGTACAGCAGCCACAGGGTGCTCCCCAGCAGGACGGTCCCCAGGACCGACCCGTCAGAGCGCAGGGTAAATTCCCGCCAGTGGGTGGAGATCAGGGCCATGGCAAGCAGCGAACACACTGTCACCATGAAATACAACATGGCTTCCTCGCCCCTTTCGCTGCGCATTGCGCGCGCCGCCGGTTGTTGCTGCCAGCGCTGTCTGTTGCATTGGTCCCACCTCCCTGCGGAAACGATGAAACGGAAAGAATCTTAACAAAAGTATATCGGTTTTTCCGATTCCTGTCAAGGTTTTTTCTGGTGGTTTGTAAGAAATTTTTGAAGAACCTGTAAAGAGTTGCCGACACGCCCCCCGCGGCGGCGCGGAGGAGAAAAAACACCGGCCCAATGTTCCATCAGGCCGGTGTCAGTCGTTGTTGTTCTCCCCGGGTCAAAGCACCGAGTAGCCGTGTTCGTTGACGATGGCGTCCACGGGGATGTTCTGGGCGCAGTAGGGGCAGTTGCTGAAGTCGTAGGAGCGGTAGTCGGGCAGGTCGGCCAGGGTAAATACCGAGTCCACGGGAACGCCGTTCTGGCTGGAGATCTTGGAGAAGATGGCCGAGACGCCCCGGGGGATGCCTCCGTAGAACTTGACGGTCTCGATGCCCTTGTGGACGGTGTAGCCGGTGGAGGCGGAGGCCACCAGGATCACGCAGTCCCGGTCCTTGACCAAGGGCTTGATGTTGTCCCGCAGCAGCCAGCGGCCGCTGTTGCCGGTCTGCTCCGGCGTAATGACGGCGACTTCCTTCTTGGCGTGGCTCCCGCGGCCGATGTGGGAGTCCACCAGCTGCTCGGCCAGCAGCGTGCCGATCACCTTGGTGTCGTCCAGGCAGAAGATGGTGTCCACGGGGATGATGTTCTTATACTTCCAGGCGAGAACCTCGGCGACGGCCTTGGCCTCCCGGTAGATCATCAGCTGGTTTGTCATGTCTACGTAATAGTTGATGTGGGAGTGATTGGTAACAAAGTGGCCGGGGATCACCTTCAGCTGAACGTTTGTATTCTTGTTTCTGGTGTAAATCGAAACAGCGTCTTTCAGGGCCATATTGCACACCTCCGTCTTTTAAGATGCTAGTATTATATAACGAATCCGCCCAATAATCAAGCACTTTTGCAAAAAATAAGGGAGAAGAAGCTGAATAATTTGTGAACATTGTGCAGGAGGCCTCGCGCCGTCCCTTTTTCCACGAAAGGACGGCGCGCCAGCTGGCGGAGATTTTTTCACGTTCCCCCTTGACAGCCTCTCCTTTCGGTGATATAATCTTGTCAATGAGTCGAACATATGTTTTATTTTTAGTCCCTTCCGTCTTGCCTTCTTTTTGTTTTGGAACACACATCACCAAACGGTGCTTTTGAGGACAGAAGAAACGGGACAGCGAACTGTCCCGTTCTTGGTGGGAGATTGTGGATTCGAACCACAGTAGGCTTTCGCCAACAGATTTACAGTCTGCCCCCTTTAGCCACTTGGGTAATCTCCCATATGAAATTGGAGCTGGTGGACGGACTTGAACCCCCGACCTGCTGATTACAAATCAGCTGCTCTACCAACTGAGCTACACCAGCGAATCTGGTCGGCTGCCTGTCTCGTTTCAGCTTGCTTATCATACCAGAGGAACCGGTGATTGTCAAGCAGATTTTTCGCTTTTTTCAGAAATTTTTCGGGAGGAACCAAAAAATGAAAAAGAATCAACCGTCCTACCGGCTGGGGCAGGCCCAGCGCCGCCAAATCGCCGCCTGCCTCAGCCTCATCGACCAGAGTCACGCCGGGTGCCTCGCCAGCGGCAGGCAGCGGGCGCTGGCCCAGATGCTGGAGCAGGAGCTGACCGGGCGGCAGCTGGACTATCTGCGGTACTACTACGTCTCCGCCCTGACCCACAATCAAATCGCTCGGCAGCTGGGGCGCAGCCCTTCCACCGTGTCCCGGGGCATCCTCCGGGCGGAGGAAAAGTTCCTTCAGGTGATGGAGCGGTGCCGCCCCTTCTGGGGGGACGGCTTTCTGGAGGGATGACCTCACAGGAGCACCGGCCCGGTGGTCCAGCCAGACCCGGCGGCGCTGTGCTCCAGCCCCGGCAGGCACAGCCGCCACAGGTCCGCCCCCCGCTGCTCCAGGGCGAACAGCCGCTGCCCCGTCTCGTCCAGCCGCCGGGCGGCGGCGGGTTTGGTGAGGATGGGGACTGGGCAAGTTTTCTTTGCGGTGTGCAACACCTCCCGGCCCCGGGCGTTCATGCCCAGCACCCGGACATAGGGCAGCTGCTCCGGGCGGTCGGCGGCGGTCATCCCCAGAAAGGCCCATAGGGCCAGCCGCCGGATGCGGGCGTGGGCATAGCGCTTGGTCTTGGCCAGGGCATAAAATTCCTCCAAAGACGTGGCCCGCTGGGCCGCACGGTAGAGCCGATGCTCCAGCCCCTCGGAGCAGTCGGGCAGGGCGGCGAAGTCCTCCGCCCTCATCATCCGCAGGCGATACAGCACCGCCCGCTGACAGCGCTCCAGCGACGCGGGGGCCAACCCCGCCTCCCACTCCCGCCGCAGGACGGGCCGGGCCGGTTCGGGGAGTTGTTCCGCCACCTGCTCCAGTTCTCCCGCCAGCAGCAGCCGCCGCAAGGCCGAGGCGGAGGTGTACCCCTCCCGGCTCTCCTGAGAATCGTGCTTTGGCCCCACCCGGGGGACGGCCACCGCCGTCATCTCCGCGCCCAGCCGCCCGATGGCGTCCAGATAGGCAACCCCCAGCAGGTCGTTGGGGCCGGTGAGGACGCTGGCCGCATTTTCGCCCAATAGGGCGGCTGCGGCTCTCTGCCGGGCGGCGGCGTAGGGGATGCCCCCGGCCAGCTCCTGCCGCAGCAGCGCCTGACAGTCCTCCCGCCGGAGGCACTCCGCCGCCCGCCTGAGGGCGGCCACGTCGCCGCTCTCGCTGCCAAAGACCAGGGTATCCGCCCCCAGCGCCGCCAGCACCGACACGCCGCCCCAGGCGAAGCCCTCCGCCGAGGAGATGGCCCAGGGCAGCGGCAGCTCTGCCACCAGGTCCGCGCCGCAGCGCAGCGCCATCTCCGCCCTGGCCCAGGGCCGCAGGGCCGCCGGGCCGCCCCGCTGGGTGTAGTGCCCGCTGAGGGCCACCACCACCGGGGCCTCCGGCGCAATTTGCCTCGCCCGGGCCAGCAGGTGGGCGTGGCCCCGGTGGAAGGGGTCAAACTCCGCCACAATGCCAATACAGGCCATAGGTCCTCCTTTCTCCGCTCGTTGCAGCCCTGTTGCAATTCTGGTGATTTTATAACAATGCACAAAAAATCGCTCAAAAATTTTGTGCAAAAGTGGTTGTGAGAACCGCCCGATTGTTGTATAATACCATATTAGATATAGTATACCTGTTTTCCCCCGCCGGGGCAAGGGTTGCTGTAAAATTGCCGCCTAAAGACAGTCGGACGGCGCAATGAACAAAAGGAGAGATGTACGATTATGAATATTCTGGTTATCAACGCAGGCAGTTCTTCGCTGAAATATCAGCTGCTGGACCCGGAGACCGGCGTCCTGCTGGCCAAGGGCCTGTGTGAGCGCATCGGCATCGACGGTCTGTTTACCTACAAGCCCCAGGTGGAGGGCAAACAGGGTCTTTCCGCCGTGTCCGTGCCCATGCCCACCCACTCCGAGGCCATCCAGGCGGTGCTGAACGCTCTGGTGGACAGCGAGAACGGCGTGCTGGCCTCCATGAGCGAGATCGACGCGGTGGGCCACCGGGTCGTCCACGGCGGCGAAGCCTTCGCCTCCTCCGTGCTGCTGACCGACGAGGTGATGAAGGCCATCGAGGAGTGCAACCCCCTGGCCCCCCTGCACAATCCCGCCAACCTGATCGGCATCAACGCCTGCGCCGCCGTCCTGGGCGACAAGGTCCCCCAGGTGGCCGTGTTCGACACCTCCTTCCACCAGACCATGGAGCCGGTGGCCTACACCTACGCCATTCCCTATGAGTATTACGAGCAGGACAAGGTCCGCCGCTACGGCTTCCACGGCACCTCCCACCGGTTCGTCTCCGCCCGGGCCGCCGCCATGCTGGGCAAGCCCATCGATGAGCTGAAGATCATCACCTGCCACCTGGGCAACGGCTCCTCCATCGCCGCCGTCAAGAACGGCAAGTGCGTGGACACCACCATGGGCCTGACCCCCCTGGCCGGCCTGCCCATGGGCACCCGCTCCGGCGATATGGACGCTGGCGTGATGGAGTTCCTGATGAACAAGTACGGCTACTCCATGACCGAGATGATGAACATCCTCAACAAGAAGTCCGGTGTGCTGGGCATCTCCGGCGTGTCCTCCGACTTCCGGGACCTGGACGCCGCCGCCGCTGAGGGCAACCAGCGGGCCAAGCTGGCCATCGACGTGTTCACCTACAGCGTCAAGAAGTACATCGGCTCCTACGCCGCCGCCATGGGCGGGGTGGACGCCATCGTGTTCACCGCCGGTGTGGGCGAGAACAGCCCCGCTCTCCTGGTGGACATGACCTCCGGCCTGGAGTACATGGGCGTGGCCCCGCTGAACGCCGAAGCCAACCAGAAGCGCGGCGACGAGGTGGACATCTCCGGCGAAGGCTCCAAGGTGAAGGTGCTGGTCATCCCCACCAATGAGGAGCTGATGATCGCCATGGACACCGCCGAGATCGTCAAGGCGCTGTAAACTTTGTTCCTTTTTAGCTCAGTCGCATGGTAGAAACCCCTCCGCCACCGCCTAAAGGCGGCGGCCCTCCTCCCCTTTCAGGGGAGGCAAGGGGGGATAGTGCTTGATGTTTGGACAGAAATTTTCCCAACGTAGTGCAAGTTTTCCTCCAAGAGCTACATAACTGAGCAAAAGGAATCGTCGTAGTAATTTTGCCCCCTTCCGCCGCTGGCGGGAGGGGATTCTCTTGTAAAAAACCGATTCAATTCCGCCTTTTTAAGGATATTTTAATCTGTTTCCCGTTTCTTCTTCAGGAGAAGCTGTTATAATGGGCTTCAATCACTCCGAAACGAGGTCTTCCCATGAAACAGCTCCTGCTCCGCCGCCCGCTGCTGCTGACGGCCCTGTACATCCCCGTCTATCTGCTCTGGTTCTCCTGGCTCCAGCAGCGCAGGGTCAGCCACATCTGGGTGTCCGCCCGGCTGGACGACTGCATCTCCTTCTGCTCCGCATTCGTCATTCCATACCTGCTGTGGTTCCTGTTTGTGGCAGGGACGGTGCTTTCCTTCCGCCGCTGGCCGGAGGAGTGCCTGCGGCTGTGCGTGTTTCTCTGCGTCGGGATGACGATTTGCCTGGCCATTTACACCCTGTTCCCCAACGGGCAGCAGCTGCGCCCGGCGGTCATGCCGGACAACAGCCTGTGTACCCGGCTGGTGTTCCTGGTCTATGAGATGGACCCGGCGGTGAACTCCTGCCCCAGCATCCACGTCTACAACACGCTGGGAGTCTGGAACGCCATCACCCGCTGTCCCGCCCTGCGGGGCAGGCCGCTGGTGCAGGGCTTGGCCGGGGTGCTGTCGGTGGCAATCATCCTCTCCACCCTGTTCTTGAAGCAGCACTCGGTGGTGGACGTGGCCGCCGCGGCGCTGCTGGCCGTGGGGATGGTGCGTGCGGTTTATGGACCCGTCCGCCTGCCCCGCCGGGCGAAGGCCGCGCAATCAGTGGTTAGCCGCTGATTTTCCCCTGCTCCCGCAAAATCTCCTCCACCAGGGCGACGCACTCGTACACCATGCCGTCGCAGTGGGCCTTTTTGTCGGTGTTGCCCTTGTCCCGGTCGATTTTCAGCAGCTGGGCGCACTCGATGCAGTTCTCGTGGTTGGCCCGGAGCCGCCGGAAATAAGCGCCAATGGTTTTGCCGTCCTCCACTCCGTAGAGGCCCAGCACCATCAGGCCACCGGTGATGGCCCCGCAGACGCTGCCGCACTTCATGCCGGAGCCGAAGTTGGAGGAGAGCTTCAGCGCCAGGTCCCGGTCCAGCCCCGCCTACTCCGCGAAGGGCAGCAGCACCGACTGGGCGCAGTTGTAGTGAGGGGAGACGGTCTCCCGGAGGGCTTTGGCCCGCTCGTAATAGATGCTCATGGTTGGTTCTCCTTTTCTGGTGGGGTTGTCTCACTTTTGTGTGTTTCTATTGTATCAGCTTCCCCGGTTTCTGTCCACAGGCCGGGGAAGTGTTTTTTTAGAAGTCATGGACTCCTTCCTCCAGAATAGAGAAAAAGCACGGCTTGCGTCGTGCTTTCTGTGAAGTGTATTTGCTGGTTTCAAACCAAAAGGAAAATCAAAATCGCTACCGCAAACGCCGCTGCACAGGCAATCCAAATCGCTACAGGCGGCTTCTTTTCGCCCTCCATGACCGTCCGCAGCACTCCGGTCATAAAGGAAACACTGCCAATCGTACAGAGGTTAAAAATCAACAGCTCTTCGAAACTGCTTGCGCCATTTGTTGCAAGATTGACATTGACGTTGATCAAACTGAATATGCCAATGAAGATAATCATCAGATTGATGACATTTCCGTACATATCTCGTTCGATATGGTGAATATCTTCCACTTTCTTTTCCAGCTCTGTCATTTCCGCTTTCAGCTGAGGTTCATAGTTTCCTAAACTGCGAAAATCCATTTCATCTTGAAAAGTGCCGTGGTAAAGCTGCTCTGGCGCCTCATCCAACCGCTCAAACTGGATTGATGCAAGTTCCTCCTCCGGCCCCAGGGTAATTTTGCTGTTAGATATATTTGTGATTCTGAAATAAACTCTGGTTTTGTGTCCAGGTTGATACAACGGGGCCGCTAATTGCAGACCCTGCCGAATGCGGCTATTGCGCAGGAGTACCCTCCCGACCAGGTTCGCAGGCAATTCAATAATTTCCATGCTTTCCACATACACCGATGCCCCCGGGACCAATTCACAGCTTTTCATGGCCCTATCTTTGGCATAATAGGCTCTGGTTCGCAGGTCATACGCGATATTCTGTACATTGCCAGGTTTGTAGTTCTGCAAAAATGTGCTGCCGCTTGCCAGCAGTTCGTTTATTTGTCTATCAACTAAAATCATTCTGCTGCGCCACCCTTCAGACTATTGTATTATTGTAACACATGGTTTTCGTCCACGCAACCTTTTTTCGTTGCTTCTCTGCTTCTCCCGTCAAACTCCTTCGCTCCCCCGCACAATTTTAATCCAACTTTAAGGACAACCCCGCCCAAATCTGCTATACTATGCTTGTAACACTATCCCAGGACAGGAGCGCGCCCATGAGAATCACCGCCGAAAAATTAGAACGCCTGCAAGCCCTGACCGGTCTGCCCCAGGAGCAGGCTCAGTCAGCACTGAAAGCCGCAGACGGCGACCTGCTTGAAAGCCTGCTGCTGCTGGAGCGGGCGGGGCTGATCGCGGACGCAGGGGTGGGGCGCTGGTCCACCGGCGGAGCGGAGACCCGCCTGGCCCCGCGCCCGGCGCGGAACGCCGACCCCCAGCCCGGCTCGCAGGAAAAGCCTGAGGACCTGCTGCGCCGGTGCTGGCACTGGCTGGTCTACAACCGGCTGGAAATCTACAAAAAGTACGACCCCTCCCGGCAGACCCGCTGCCCCATCGGGGTGCTGCTGGGGCTGCTGGCCGTGGCGTGGTACGTGGCGGCAGCGGCGCTGCTCATCGCCCTGTGCACGGGCTGGCGATTCCGCCTGGCAGGGCCGCAATTTGATAAGCGTAATTGACCAGGAGGAAGCTCTGATGGCGGAACATATTTTGATTATCGAGGACGAGGAAAAGCTGGCGCGGATGTTGGAGCTGGAGCTGACCTACGAGGGCTACAGCGTCCAAAAGGCGTTCGATGGCCGGGACGTCCTGAACAAGGCCCTGGAGCGGACGGCGGACCTGATTTTGCTGGACATCATGCTGCCCGGCCTCTCCGGGCTGGAGGTGCTGCGGCGGCTGAAAAAAGAAGGCGTCCGCACCCCAGTCATTCTGCTGACCGCCCGGGACAACGTGGCGGACAAGGTTTCCGGCCTGGACGCCGGAGCCGACGACTACGTGACCAAGCCCTTCGCCATCGAGGAGCTGCTGGCCCGCATCCGAGCCAACCTGCGCAAAAGCGCCAAGTTCCAGGAGGAGGATGCCCCCGTGGTCTACCGGGTGGAGGGGGTCGAGCTGCGCCCCGACAGCCGGGAGGCCCTGGTCAACGGTCAGCCGGTGGAGCTGACCCGGCGGGAGTTCGACCTGCTTTGCTGCCTGATGGAACACCGGGGCAAGGTGCTCAGCCGCAGCGCTCTGCTGAACATGGTCTGGGGCTACTAGTACGCCGGGGAGACCAACACCGTGGACGTGTACGTTCGGTTCCTGCGCAGCAAAATCGACGCCCGGCTGGGGCGCAAGCTCATCGAGACCGTCCGGGGCGTGGGCTACGCCATCCGGTAAAGCACCTTCAAACGTTTGGAGGAAAGAGGGATATGCAATGTTCTTTTTCGACCTGTTTTTCGACCTTTTGGAGGGATTGTTTCCTATTTTGTTCACACTGATCTTTGCCGTGGTCATCGTCACCCTTGTGGTGACCATCGTCCGGGGCCTGCGGGAGTGGAGCGACAACAACCGCTCCCCGGTGCTGGAGGTAGAGGCAGGCGTGGTGGCAAAGCGCGCCGACGTCAGCCAGACCATGAACAACGCGGGGGACGCCACCTATTTCGTCACCTTCCAGGTTCGCAGCGGGGACCGGATGGAGCTGCGGGTCTCCGGCAGGGACTACGGGCAAATCGTCGAGGGGGATTTCGGGATGCTGACCTTCCAAGGCACCCGGTTCCTGGGCTTCCGGCGGACGTAAAAAGGATGTGAATGCAATGGCAGATCGGGATTCCCGCACCTACGCCGCCCAGCGGATGGTCACCGGCCTCTTTTACCGGGGGCTGTTTGGGTATCTGCTGCTGGACGGCATTGTGTTCCTGTTTTTCGACGGCCCCAGCTGGGTATGGCGGCTGCTGCTGGCTGTAGAAGCGGTGGGTCTGGTGGTTGGGCTGGTGCAGAACAGCCAGACCGTCCGGCGCATGATGACCCCCTTGGAAGCACTGGAGGAGACGGCGGACGTGTTGGGCCGCTCCGACCTGGACCTGGAGGGCCTGCGCCAGCTGGCGGAGAAGCTGGACGACATCAACGCCGCCCACCTGAGCGAGCGGCTGACGGTCCCCGGCGAGCAGGAGGGGCTGGCAACGCTTACCGAGGCCATCAACGCCATGCTGGAGCGCATTGAGAAGGGCTACCAGGCCCAGACCCGCTTTGTCTCCGACGCCAGCCACGAGCTGCGCACCCCCATCGCGGTCATCCAGGGCTACGCCAATATGCTGGACCGCTGGGGCAAAAACGACCCCGCTGCCCGGCAGGAGGCCATCGACGCCATCCGCCAGGAGGCGGAGAGCATGAACGCCCTGGTGCAAGGTCTGCTGTTCCTGGCCCGGGGGGACAACGAGACCCAACAGGTGAACCCGGTCATGCTGAACCTATCCGACATGGCGGAGGAGGTGCTGCACGAGACTCAGCTGCTGGAGACCGGGCGGGAGGTCACCGGGGAGATCGAACCCTTCTTGATGGCCGAGATGGACCGGCTGCTATTAAAGCAGGCCATGCGGATTTTGGTGGACAACGCCGTGAAGTACACCCCCGAGGGGGGTGAGCTGTTCATCCGCCTGTCCCGGCTGGGGAAGATGGGGCTGTTTTCCGTCACCGACAACGGCCAGGGCATCGCCCCGGAGGAGCTGCCCAAGGTGTTTGAGCGGTTTTACCGCACCGACGAGAGCCGCAGCCGTCAGAATGGCGGCACCGGGCTGGGCCTACCCATCGCCAAGTGGATCGCCCAGCGGCAGGGGGGCAGCATCGAGGTGATCAGCCGCCCCCAGGTGGGGAGCCGGTTTACGCTGGTGGTGCCGCTGCTGGAGCTGGGGGAGTTGTAAGCTGCAAAAGGCCAGGCGGGTTGCCTGGCCTCTCTTTTGAGCGCAAATTGACGCACAAAAAAGCTGCCTGTTCGTCAGAACAGACAGCTTTTTTGATGTGAGCGTTACCTA
>JAJPXY010000067.1 GCA_021205205.1 Clostridiales bacterium | reverse complement strand
CATCAGGGACTGTGTATAAATGGCCTGAAAAGGCTTCCTAAACACGCAGAAATACGCCATTATAGGAATCATTTTTGAAAAACGGCGAAAAAGTCGAAAATAGTGATAAAATTCAAAACAATCTGCTTATAGTTAATTCTGCATATATATTATAGAGAGATATAAAAGAATCGGACTATCCCTTTTATTTGGCCATGCGTTAGGAACCCCTCCGGATCATAGAGAAGGTTGATTGAAAGGATAACCAGTAATGGTAATTCCCTGCAAAGCAGTAGGAATGGCAGACAACGGATGCAGGATCTTGCTGCAACAGACGCAACCACCCCCTGAGCAGTCGCTCAGGGGGTGGTTCGGTGTTTTCATTCCGCGGTTCAGCCCGCCCGCAGGGCGGTCAAGCCGCTGCGGAGGGTCAGTACAGGATGACAGCCACGATGCAGGCGACGAGGGAGTCGATCATGGGGGCCAGCACGGAGGTCACGAAGACATACCAGTAGCCGTCCTTCAGGGAGATCTTCATCCAGTTCAGCTGCGCCACCATGCCGCCGGCGTTGGGCAGGGTGTTCATACCGGTAACGCAGGCGGGAGCCAGACGGTGCAGCGCCGCGGGGCTGGCGCCCTTCTCCACCAGAGACGTGGTGAAGAACTGGAAGAAGGTCTGGACAGAAGCGGTGCCGCTGCCCATGATGCCGGCCAGGATGTTCAGACCGAGGAACTCGGTGATATAGGGGTTCATGTTGAAGTTCAGCACCCAGTTCTTGATGGCCTCAAAGCCGACGCAGGTCTGGAGCACGGTGGAGAAGCCGATGATGGCGGCGGCCATGACGGTGGCGCCGACGCCGTTGTTCACGCCCTTGGCAATGGTGTCCTTCAGGGTGTTGCCGATCTGCTTGCTGCACAGCAGGACCAGCAGCAGGCTGCCCACGAACATGGCCAGCACCACGACGGCGTTGGCGTCCATGCTGGTGGCGTTGGACAGGCCCAGCACCAGGGCCACGACCACGACGAAGGGGATGACGGAGATGCCGACGGAGGGCAGGTCGTCACGGGTGGGGACGATTTTCACGGGCTTGGTGTCGTCCACGACGGTGCCTTCCTTGATGGCGGTTTTCTTGGCGGCGTAGGTCATGTAGCCATAGCCAACGGCGGTGGAGACGACGAAGGCAATGATGCCCAGAATGGGAGCGGAGCCAAGGGAGGTTTCAGCGTCGGGAATCTGTTCCATGATGATGGAGTAGGGGATGGTGTTGGTGACGTTGATGGCATAGGGCAGCATGGCGGAGCAGGTGGCGCCGATGAAGATGATGCCCGGGATCATGCGGTAAGCGTAACCGGCCCGCTTCATCATGACGGTGGCGATGGGGGCGATGACGAACAGCACCACGAAGCCGGAGATACCTACATAGACAAAGACGGTGGAGATGACAGTGATGGAGAGGATGACGTTCTTCACGCCCAGCTTTTCGGTGATGACGTTGGCGATGGATTCCGCCGCGCCAGAGGCGGCCATCAGTTCACCGAACACTGCGCCGATGACCAGCACGAAGATCTGACTGGAGATGAAGCTGCAATAACCGGAGGCGTAGCTGGTCAGCGCCTCCCACCAGTTCATCCAGCTGGTGAGGATGATAATGAAGGAGACCAGGATGGTGGACGTGAACACGTCCAGGCCCTTCCAGACCACGACGATGAAGATCACCGCGGCGGCCAACAGGCCGATGACAGAAATTGTTGTTGCCATAGTTCTTTTTTACCTCTTTCTCAAAAAGATTCTTTCTTCTATTTTCACCTGTCATGGCGGGCAGGGGGAAACCGGTTCCGTCCGCACGAGGCCAATCGGTGCGGATGGCGGAGGGCTTACTGCTCCTGCGGGAGGATCTCGATCTCCTTCAGAGGGCCGCGGTTGGGGTTTTTGCCGTCGAAGAACTGCTCGTCCAGCCAGTCGATGCAGTGGGCGATGTTTGCGTCGGCCTTGATGACCTGGCTGCCGTGGGGCTCGTCCTTAAAGAGGTCCAGCTGGGCGCGGCCCTCTCCGCAGACCTCATCGATCTTGTTCTTCATGTAGACCGACTGGTGGTAGTCGATGACCAAATCGTTGGTGCCGTGCTGGAGCAGCATGGGTGGGCAGTCCTCATGCACAAAGGCGATGGGGCTGGCCTTCAGCGTCTTTTCCGGGTAGAACAGCGGCATAAAGCCCAGCAGGTCGGAGAACATCGACTTGTTGCCCTTGCCGTCGCCGGGCATCATGCCCTTGCCTGCGCCGGTGGCGTCGCGCTTTTCGGCGATGTCGGTGCCGAACTGCTCGCAGCTCATCAGCTCGCTGGTGGTGTACCAGGCGATGGCGGCCTGTACCTTGCTGGAGGCCTTCACGCCCAGCGTCAGGTCGTCCATCTCCGGGTCGTCGCCGGTGACGGCCAGCAGCTGGGTCACGTTGCCGCCGGCGGAGTTGCCCCAGACGGCGAAGCGGTCGGGGTCCAGGTCGTACTTTTCGGCGTTGGCCCGCAGGAAGCGGATGGCGGCCTTGCCGTCATAGAGCTGGGCGGGCCACTTGGCCTCGTGATACAGGCGGTATTCCACCGTGGCGATGGCGTAGCCCTGACTGATGGGCTTGCACATACTCTTGATGTAGTGGCTCCGCTTGTGGCCCGCGGCAAACGCGCCGCCGTGGAACACGATGACCAGCGGATAGGGCGCCTCGCCCTTGTCCGGATACCAGATGTCCAGGATCTGGTTCACCGAAGCATCGGCGTAGGGGATGTCCAGCTCCACGCGGGAGAACTGGGAGACGTCGATCTCCGGTTCCGACGCGATCCACTGGGACCGGTTGGTGGGATAGTTTTTGTCCATGGTTACTGTCTCCTCCTCTTTCATGATCGCTGCGTCAAATATTGTTATTTATTTAACACACCTTTTCCATATAAGCATAGCACAGATTTCGCTTGACGTCTAATAACGATTCTGCTATAGTTTCCATAACAAGACAAATATGAGGGACCTTTATGGACACACAGCAGCTTTCCTATTTCCTCAAGGTGGCGGAAACGGAACATATGACCAACGCCGCCAAAGAACTGCATATTTCCCAGCCGGCTCTGAGCCGCAGCCTCCGCCTACTGGAGGAGGAGCTGGGGTTCAAGCTCTTTGACCGGGTGGGGCGGCATCTGCTGCTCAACGAAAACGGGCGGCGGTTCTACGCCACTGCCGTGCAGTTTTCGCAGGGGGTCGAGACCCTCTGCCTGTCCGCGCTGCGGAACGAGACGGTGACAGGCGCGCTGTCTGTCTTTGTCGGTGTGGAAAATCTTCGGGTGGCCCAGGCCATCGCCGACTTCTGTCTGCGCTACCCCAACATTCGGGTGCGGGAGGAATCTCTGGCCCCAGAGGACCCGGAGGTGTGCTACGACTGCGTGGTGGATGCCTTCGATCCCCTGTTCACGCCGCCGCAGTCCGGTTGGGTCCCGCTGTATGAGGAGCCGTTTCTGCTGGCGGTCCACGGGGACGCGCCGCTGGCCCGGAAAAGCCCCCTCTCGCTGGCGGATGCCAGGGACCTGCCCTTCGTCATGCCGCTGGCCTCTCACGGGCTCCACGCCATCATCACGGCCTACTGTCGGGAGGCGGGGTTCCGTCCTCTCTGCCGGATGGAGACCAATCACTACTACATCGCCCATGCGCTGGTGGAGCGGGGCGAATGTGTGGCGCTGGTCCCCCAGGACGCGCCCCGTCCGGTGGACTGTCCCCATGTCCACCTGCTGCCGTTGAAGGAACACCGCTTCCGCCGGGACATCTGTGTCCAGCAGCGGGAGGGGGCTGAACAAAACCCGGCGGCAAAGCTGTTTCTGGATTTTCTGACCCGTCAGCTGCGGGGGCCATATGAAGCAAATCCATAACAAATGGGTGGTCTGACACAAGCCGTCAGGCCACCCGTTTCTGTTACTGCTGGTTCAGGTTGGTGACGTGCTGCTCAAAGGGGTCGGCCCGGTCATCGTCGGTGTTCACCAGCTTGATGTTGGGCAGCTCCGGACGGGGCGGGATCTCCCGTCCGGCGAAGTAGATCTGGTCCAGCCACCGAACACAGCGGTGAATGTTCTCCGGGGTCTTGAACTCTGGCGAGGCATGGCGCGCGCCGTGAAAGATTTCCAGCGTGCTCCGGTCCGGTCCGCAGATGCCCTGAATGTGGTCGTGCATCCGGACAGACTGGCCGCAGGGCACCATCTGGTCGGCGTCGCCGTGCTGAAACAGGATTTTGGGATAGTGGGCGTCCACATAGTAGAAGGCACTGGCCTTCTCCAGCGTCTCATATGGAACGTCGTCGTCGAACAGCGGCGTGCCCCGCATTTCCTCCAGCGTGAAATCGGACACGCCGTACATGGAGATGACGCCATCGATGACGTTGTCCGCACCGGGGTAGAGGTCATTTTTGCCGATCCACGGCTCCTTGCCGCTCATGGCGCCGGCCAGCTCGCAGATGTGCGCCCCGGCGCTGTTGCCCCAGACGACCAGATGGGTCATGTCCAGCTGATATTCGCTGCCGTGGGTCTTCAGGAACCGGATGGCGGTCTGGACGTCCTCGATGTGGGCGGGCCACTCATACTCCGGGCAGCGGCGGTAATCCATGGTCGCCAGCGCGTACCCCTGGGAGATGATTTGAAAGACGGAGGACAAGCACTCCTCCCGCCGTCCGCCCCAGGCCCAGCCGCCGCCGTGGACCAGCAGGACCACGGGGTACACGCCGTCAGTGCCGGGCAGGAAAATGTCCATTTTCTGCTCCTTTGCGTCCGGAGCGTAGCGGATGTTTAAAAATTCCTTAGGAAACTGTTTTACATCTACCGCACGGTTCATGCGGTCGTTTTCCTGTCGGATGGACAGAACGGATTCTTTTTTCATAGCTTCCTTTCACCTCATCACAGATTCGCCGCCCCTGCGGGGAACAGCGGTCATGGTCTGCATACTATCCATTTCAAAATCTGACCATTCCCTTGAATCAGCCCCGTTGTGATAAGCTATTAGCCGTTGGCTGTTGCCATCAACGCGAAAAACAAATCCAGCCGTTTGTAAAGCAACGCAAACAGGAAGCGCGGCACGGAATGGCAAGAACCGCGAAGCGAATAGCGAAAGGCAAAAAGCGAATAGCTGAATAAAAGGGATAACCAATAAAATTATTATATCAGAAATGCACGAATTGCACAAGGGGAAATCGGCTAAACGCCAAGCGCTTCGTCAATTCTCCGCTCTCCTATCCTCGCACGGCTCCTTCGGGAAATCGCCGCCGCAAAAACAAACGGGACCAGGTACGCTCACCTGGTCCCAAAAATCCGCTAGAGCTGTTACCCAGCGCGGTCAAATGTCAAAGGCGATATAGTCAAAGGCGTTGAGGATGGTGGTCTCCCCATACTGGGTCTTTTTGGGGATTTTGACGCCGTAATTTTTGTGGATGTGCCCGTGGACGAAATATTTGGGCCTGTACTGCTCCAGCAGCTTGACGAACGCCTTAAACCCCCGGTGGGTGCGGTTGTCCATGTCGTTGATGTGGTAGGCGGGGGCGTGGGTCATCAGGATGTCGAAGCCGCCGTGCCACCACAGCTGCGGCAGCAACCGCAGCACCCGCCATTCCATCTCCCGGTCCGTGTACATATGGTTCCCCTTGCGGTAGCGGTAAGAGCCGCCCAGCCCCAGGATGCGAACGCCCTTGTAGACGTAGAGCTTGTCATCCACGCAGATGCAGCCCTCCGGCGGGTCCTTGTCGTAGCTGTCGTCGTGGTTGCCGTGGACGTACAGCACAGGGCAGTGGGCCAGGGTGACCAGAAACTCCAAATAGGACTTGTGCAAGTCCCCACAGGCCAGGATTAGGTCGTATTCGTCCAGTTTTCCCGGCGCATAATAGTCATAGAGGTATTTTGCCTCTTCGTCCGCCACCGCCAAAATCCGCATACCTGTCGCTCTCCCTGTGTCTGTGGACAACAAATCCCGTTGACAAATCCCCTCATTGGGAGTATAATAACACCATAAGTAAGGACGCTGCCCGGCAACGGTTGGCTCCTATGTATTGGTTAAAGAAGTAACCGCCACGGTTTGGGGCCAGGGCGGTTACTTCTTTTTATGGTAATAGATTGTCAGAAACAATCCACACAAGCCGATGATAACGAGACAAAATTCATAAAATTCTGAAATCGTCATAGGGCAGGCCCCTTTCCATTCAGATCAGGGGCAGAAGAAGCTGCCCCTGGTCAGGGGCCAACCGCCGCCGCATTAGGACAGCGCCCGGTTCTCAGTGAGAACCATCCATAGCATAGCACAGTTTCCCGCCAAATGCAACTGAAAACGTTCTCAAAACACGGAAATCAATTTTGTAGCCAACGCTTGTGAAAGGTGCTAAAATAGCAG